>NZ_JBBKTR010000012.1:0-155161 GCF_037892465.1 Pontibacter sp. H249
CTATAAATACAATTACTTAGGTAGTGAAACCATTAATTGAATCTAGTTTTACTAGTACAAAAAGTATAAAAACAGAGAAGGGCCGCTGGTTACAGCGGCCCTTCTCTGTTTTTATACTTTAAAGGAATTAAGCTCCTACTTCAGCTAAAACCTGCTTTACTTTCTCAGCGGCTTCTTTAAGCGCAACTGCAGAGTATACTTTCAAGCCAGACTCGTCGATGATGCGGGCACCTTCTTCAGCGTTTGTACCTTGCAGACGAACGATGATCGGAACACGGATATCACCAATGTTTTTGTAAGCCTCAACCACACCGTTAGCAACTCTGTCGCAACGCACGATACCACCGAAGATGTTGATCAGGATAGCTTTTACGTTCGGGTCTTTCAGGATGATACGGAAACCAGCCTCTACTGTCTGTGCGTTTGCTCCACCCCCTACATCAAGGAAGTTAGCAGGCTCACCGCCAGAAAGCTTGATGATATCCATCGTTGCCATTGCCAGACCTGCACCATTTACCATACAGCCTACGTTACCGTCAAGCTTCACATAGTTCAGGTTAGAGGCGCTTGCCTCAACCTCCAACGGATCTTCTTCAGAAGTATCACGCAGGGCAGCTAGGTCTTTGTGACGGAACAATGCGTTATCGTCTAAGTCAACTTTCGCGTCTACAGCCAAAATCTTGTTGTCTGAGGTTTTCAGAACAGGGTTGATCTCGAACATAGAAGAGTCAGTGTCAACGTAGGCTCTGTAAAGGTTAGTGATGAATTTCACCATCTCTTTGAAAGCCTCGCCTTGTAAGCCAAAAGCAAAAGCAATCTTGTTTGCCTGGAACGGACGCAGACCAACAGCCGGGTCGATCCACTCTTTGATGATCTTCTCAGGAGTTTTCTCAGCTACCTCCTCGATGTCCATACCACCTTCAGTAGATGCCATGATCACGTTGCGGCCTTTAGCACGGTCCAGCAGGATGCTCAGGTAGAACTCCTTCGGATCAGACTCGCCTGGGTAATATACATCTTGGGCAACCAGCACTTTCTGTACAAGCTTTCCTTCAGGGCCTGTCTGGTGTGTTACCAGTGTCATGCCTAGGATCTGGTCAGCGATTTCTTTCACCTGATCAAGGTTTTTAGCCAATTTCACACCACCGCCTTTACCACGGCCACCCGCATGAATTTGTGCTTTGATCACATGCCAGCCAGTGCCTGTTTCTTCAGTCAGCTTCATGGCGGCTTTTACCGCCTGGTCTGGTGTTTCGGCCACGATGCCCTCTTGAATGCGCACGCCGTAGCTTTTTAAAATGTCTTTAGCCTGATATTCGTGTATGTTCATGCTTTCAGTTTTAATGGACGCACGAAAGTACGCCTTTATCCCCTTAAATTCAAGTAAAGCTTTTTTAAAATATTAGCATTTGGGCAGCAGTACCAAATCGTGCCTTGCCCTTACAGGTAATTTGTAACGCGCCCCTGAAGATACAAGTATGAGAGTATGCACTTACGTACCTTTAGTTAAGCAAGCATGGCAGATATATATACTTTTGCGAAACGTGTAGCGCTCGCAGCGTTTATCATACTTTTGATCGGGTCTACGTTTTATATGCTGGGCAGGCATGGTTACTTTTTTTTGTTGGTGTTTGCAGGTATACTGCTGGCAGTACTGTTTGGCGGGCTTGCCGAGTGGATTCAAAAGAAAACAAAACTGAAGTATGGCTTATCCCTCTTACTCTCAATATTGCTCTTTTTTGGTGTATTAGTCGGTGCCTTTATACTAGTAGCACCTACTGTTAGCGATCAGGTGCAGGAGATGCAAAAAACGCTTCCATCAGCTATAAGCAAGGTGCAAGACTGGTTGCAAAGTAAAGGGATAGGACAAAAGCTGGTAGATAAAATGCCTTCTGATCCAACGGAGGTGCTACCTAAAAACCAAGGGCTATTCTCTAAGGTATCTTCCATATTCTCTTCTACTTTAAGCGTATTGGCAGATTTAGTTATCGTGATTGTTACAGCCATCTTTCTCGCTTCCAGCCCTAAACTTTATACAACCGGGTTTTCAAAGTTGTTTCCTCCCAGGCACCGCACCAGAGTGCAAGAGGTGCTGGGTAAGTGCTATAATACGTTAAAGCTTTGGTTACTGGCCATGCTTCTGGCCATGACAATGATTGGTGTAAGTACAGCAATAGGGTATAGTATAATAGGTTTGCCTATGGCGTTTGCGTTGGCTCTTATTTCTTTTTTGTTCGCTTTTATACCCAATATTGGCCCCTGGATAGCAGCTTTACCGGCTTTGCTTATAGGCTTAACAGTAAGTCCGCAAATGGCACTTTATGCCATGCTTGTTTACGGCGGTATACAAATGATCGAAAGCTATATTATAACTCCGCTGATATTCCAGAAAACAGTAGACCTGCCACCTGCGCTGCTGCTTTTCTTCCAGGTGTTGTTAGGTATAGTAGAGGGAGCACTTGGCTTATTGCTAGCTGCGCCTATACTTGCGGTCCTGATGGTTGTAATAAACGAGCTTTTTATTGATGAAGTGCTGGAAAACGACCAGCCACATAGGCAGCTTTAATATAAAATTCAGCATAAAATAGAACGCATGCCTGTGTAGATACCGGAGGTTTAAGCTTGAATAGAATCCTCTAAACTACATTAAAAGATTATTTTGTAGATTTGGCAGAATTATAGTGTCAAGGAATCCGGTTAATAGATATTTAAGAAGTGCTGCAGGTAAAAAATATCCACAAAAAGTATGGTTCGCTTCAGGTATTGAAGGGGATAGACCTAGAAATTGGAACAGGAGAAGTTGTGTCTATTGTGGGTGCATCTGGTGCCGGCAAAAGTACACTGCTGCACATCTTGGGTACGCTGGATACAGCAGACTCTGGTGAGGTTATCTTTGACAACAAGAACATTGCCCGAATGGGAGCTAATGAAATGGCACGCTTCCGCAACAGGCACATCGGCTTTATTTTTCAGTTTCATAACTTGTTGCCGGAGTTTACTGCCCTGGAGAATGCCTGCTTACCCGGTTTCCTGGCTGGCCGCTCTGAGAAGGAGGTGCGCGAGCAGGCAGAGCAGTTGCTGGGTATGTTAGGATTGTCGCACCGCCTGCACCACAAACCCTCCGAGATGTCGGGTGGTGAGCAGCAGCGTACCGCTGTAGCACGTGCGTTAGTTAACTCTCCTAAAATAATATTTGCCGACGAACCAAGCGGTAACCTCGACTCTAAAAATGCCCAGGAGCTTCACGATATCTTCTTCAGGCTGCGCAATGATTTCAATCAAACTTTCGTGATCGTGACTCACAATGAGCAGCTGGCAGGAATGGCAGATAGAACGCTTGTGATGAAAGATGGCCAGATTGTTACTGAAGTTGAAATATAAAAGATATTTTGATGTAGGAACAGGTCTCGACCTGTCCGCGCGCCAGGCTGACCGATGAAACGAAAATGGTTGATGCGGCAATACATACTTGTATTTGTTTTCTAATTCTCTGAATTCCAGGGGTAAGGGGATCTTTTAAAAATACAAACAATTTCCCCTGAATGGTTGCCTGCAAACGATTAGGGCAGGTTGCGACCTGCCCCTGCATAATAGTAACCTCTCTAACTTTCTCACCCTCACCTCCGTACCTATACTTTACCCTTTGCTCAACTTTTAGCCTTTTTTCAGCTGCAATAGTAGGGTAGATAATTAACTTAAAAATAATTTATAACTCATTGATAATCAATGATATAAAATCTATATTTTATTTAATTTTTTGCACTATTTGGGATGCTGCTGTGTTTGATATATGTACTAAAACATGAAAGCTAATAAGATTATGAATCAACCAGTTAAAGAGACGAAGGTGCAGAAAAAAGCCAAGATTGAGAGCTATGATATTGCCAAGTCTGATGAGACGCTTCACTTAGCTGTTGACTTAGCTAAGTTCATCAAAGAAAATCGTTTATATCAGAATATACAAGGTAAAGAGTACGTAAACGTGGAGGGATGGCAGTATGCTGGATCTCGCCTAGGAATTTTACCTGTGGTAGAGCATGTGGTTAATATCAGCACTGACGATGAGATAAAGTACCAGGCAAAGGTTAACTTGCTTGACCTCCGAAGCCAGCAGGTGGTAGGTGCCGGTTTTGCGATATGCTCTAACAAAGAGCAGGGTAAAAAGTATTACCAGGAATTTGCCATTGCCTCTATGGCTCAAACCAGAGCTATTGGTAAAGCCTACCGTAATATTTTAGCCTGGATTATCCGCGCTGCCGGTTATGAACCAACCCCAGTAGAGGAAATGGACTATGGCGGAAACGAAACAGCCGCTAAGCCAGCTGTTCCAACAGAGAAAAAGCCGACAATGAAGTCTGCTACAGCTCAATCAGCTGCTGCAACTTCTGAGAATGCGGAAGAGCAAAACGGCAGTGTGCGTTATGCATCTGCCAAGCAGAAAGAAGAGATTATCCGGTTGCTGAATAACCCGACCATTACACGTCAGGAGAAAACCAAGATGCTGCTTAACATCAACCGCTTTGATGAAGAGCGTGCCGCGCAGGCAATCGAGAAACTGAAAAAGGTAATCGAAGACCGTGAGGACGGTCAGTCTGCAGCTGCATAATAAGTATAAGCTAGAATTTATAAAAGCCTGTCTCGCAAAGACAGGCTTTTTTTGCTTTAAGAGTTTTTGGAGTCGCACATTTTCCTAATCAAGTAAAGCTTAGTGGGAGAGTATAAATTAAAAACGTTAATCGTTGAACGCGCTACCTAAACTTCTTTAAGATAGCTATATATAGATATTGTTTTTTTTAGCTTAATATACAGGATGTTATAGATTATTTGCCCATAATTTTCAGTCTTATACTTCATTTTAGCATCTACTTTTAAAAAAATAGATTTGCAGAATTTATTTTATTCATATATTTGTGATAAATATTATCAAAATTATACTGTTCTAATTTCCACAACTATGAAAAAATCAATTTTTGCTTTGCTAGCACTCGTATTGGTGCTTGCAGGTCAGTCCGCTTTTGCTCAAAAAAAGGCTTATGAGCAAGGAGATTACATTTTAAATGCTGGTGTTTCGCTTGGGTACTATGGGTACGGGTACGTTGGTAGCCGTTCCGGAGGCTTTTTACCCCTGACTGCCTCGCTTGAAAAAGGCATTCATGAGCATATAAGTGTCGGCCCATACGTAGGATATGCCAGCTGGAAGTACAAAGGCTCTGGTTACAACTACAGCTGGAACTTTACATCGGTAGGTGTGCGAGGTACTTTTCATGCTGTCTCACTTTTAAACGAGACGCTGGATATGAGCATCAACGAAAACAAAATTGACCTCTACGGCACTTTAATGGCGGGCCTTGAATTCAGGTCGTTTTCCGGCGATGAGTTTTTAGAAGACTATGCAAACGAAACCAATTTCTTTGTAGGGCCTGTGCTGGGTGCAAAGTATAAATTCAATGATAAAATAGGCTCATTTATAGAAGGTGGCCGTGGTGCATTTGGTTATAGCACGCTCGGTGTATCTGTAAACTTCTAATATAACCTTTACATTTGTTAAGCGGCTCCGGTATTCAGGTATCGGAGCCGCTTTTATTTTGTACAAGGTATAGATTATGCTTTACTGTGCACCTAAGCAAGTACAGGCAAAAGAATAAGTTTTTTACCTTTGCAAAAGTATAGATCCATCCTTGTGCAAAACATCCACCACATCCTAAAAACCTACTGGGGCTATGAGCAGTTCAGGCCGTTGCAGGAGGATATTATCCGTTCTGTACTGGCAGGGCAGGATACGCTTGCATTGCTACCGACAGGTGGTGGTAAATCTATTTGCTTTCAGGTGCCGGCTATGGCGAAGGATGGGCTTTGCCTAGTAATAACGCCGCTTATTGCCCTGATGAAAGACCAGGTAGAGCAGCTGAAGCGAAGGGGTATATCTGCAGTGGCCATTTACTCTGGTATGAACCGCCGCGAGATCGATATTACCCTGGATAACTGCGTGTATGGCAATGTTAAATTTTTATACTTGTCGCCGGAGCGTTTGCTTACAGAGCTGTTTCAGGAGCGGGTTAAGAAGATGAAAGTTGGATTGTTAGCTGTGGATGAAGCACATTGTATTTCGCAGTGGGGCTACGATTTCAGGCCGCCATACTTACAGCTGGCAGAGCTGAGGACTATACTTGCCGGTGTACCAGTTATTGCTCTTACCGCTACTGCCACTGCGCCTGTTAAAGCCGATATCCAGGAAAAGCTGAACTTCCCAAAGCCGAACGTTTTTCAGAAAAGTTTTGCCCGTTCCAATCTTTCCTACTCCTGCCTTTATACCGAGGATAATGTTGGCCGTTTGTTGGAAATACTGCAGCGTATGCAGGGCCAAAGTATAGTTTATGTGCGCAGTCGCAGGCAAACCGTAGAGATGGCCAAATTTCTGGTTAGTCGTCGTATATCTGCGACAGCTTACCACGCTGGGTTAAAGTTTGAGGAACGAAGCCAGGTGCAGCAGCTTTGGATAGAAGACAAAGTGCGTGTAATGTTAGCCACCAATGCTTTTGGTATGGGCATCGATAAACCGGATGTAAGGCTGGTGGTGCACTTGGATTTGCCTGAAAGTTTAGAAGCCTATTACCAGGAGGCTGGACGTGCCGGGCGCGATGAAAAATATGCCTACGCCACCATACTTTATGGACCTAACGATACCAAGGAACTGCTACAGAAAGTTGAGGACGCACATCCTCCCGTTGAGCTTATCCGAAGAGTATACCAGTGCCTGGCTAATTATTACCAGTTGGCTGTAGGCAGTGGTCTGCTCAGTAGCTTTGACTTTGATCTGGCTGATTTTTCTAAGAATTATAAATTACCTGCCTTGCAGGTGCACCATGCCATTAAGCGACTAGAAAGCGAAGGCTACATTCAATTAAACGAAAGTTACTACACACCTTCCAGGCTATACTTTACGGTAGAGAACATAGCACTCTATGAATTCCAGATGGGAAACCCCGGCATGGATAAGTTAATACAAGCTATACTTAGAACTTACGGCGGCGAGGCTTTTGTAAACTTTGTGAAGATATCGGAGCCAAAACTGGCAAAGCAACTTAACATTCCGGAGCAGGAGCTGCGAAAAAAACTGGAGTATATGCACAAGCTGCAATTGCTGATATACGAGCCCCAGCATGACTCCCCACAGCTGGTGTTTACAAAGCCACGTCAGGATGCCAGCACGTTAGTACTTAACACTGCTAAACTAAGCCAACTGCGAAAGCGTGCCCAGGTACAGGCCAAGGAGATGGCGCTTTATGTTGAAACTACTAACCGATGTCGCACACAGCTTTTACTCGAATACTTTGGTGAGGTAACGGATAAAAGCTGCCGCATCTGCGATTACTGCCTGGCTCAGCGAAAAAAAGAGCGGGAAGGGCAGGAGGAGAGCCAGCTTCGCAATAAAGTAATTGAACTGCTAAAGGTAAAACCATACTTACCGAAGGAGCTGATGCAGCATTTTGAACCGAAGAATCAGGAGCAGGCTCTTTCGATCTTAAGAGAGTCTCTGGACAATGGGAAAATTGTGCAGTTGCCTGATGGGAAAATTAAAGCTAAATAAGATAGTGATATACTCTCGAAGGTCTTATCGTACAATTTATATTACTATAATTTTATTCGAATATCCTGTGTTATTTTAGTGATTTACAAATAGTTATAATACTTTTTTGTAAATATTTCATGATCAATTGTAAATGATTGAACTAGTTGACCAATCCTATTGACTAATCAAAAAATGCCTCTACTTTTGCGGCAAAAAATAAATATTATAGACTAACATCTACCAACCCAATCTTTTATGAAAATCAATGCTTTTGCCTCCGGGGGAGAGGTTAAAAGCATACTTTATGTCCGTTCTAGGTCAAACCTGAGAAGGCTAATAGTATGCTTTGTTTTTTTGTGGGGAATCATCATACCTCAGGTGTATGCACAAACAACTGTTACACTAGATGCAACACCTAAAACTGAAGGGGGAGTAACGTTCAGTCTAAGCGGGAACGCGACAGTGGCTTATGGAGCATATTCATTCTCAACCGTTAACCCAGTATCCGCTACGATCAGTATCAGTCAAAAGATTGACATATCCACAATAGCATTTTCATGGTCTACCAATGTTCAGGGAGCATATCTAGACTTTTATAGTGGAGCTACAATTGTCAAAACAATACCGTGGGGACCAGTAGGTACTACAACTGTAAATGCAACTGGTATTGATCGAATTGTGATGAGGGAAAATGGTGCAAGTCTGGATGGGGCAGGAGACCTTCAAAAAATTACATTTATTGTAAATTCTGTTGCTAGCCCAGCCATAATTTCTACTACTGCGCCATCTAACATAACTAATTCCGGAGTGACACTTGGAGGAAGTGTTACTTATGATGGTGGTGCATTAGTTACGGAAAGAGGCATCGTATACAGTACAGTTAATTCTACCCCAACTGTAAGTAACACAAAAGTTGAGATTGGAACAGGTACAGGTAATTTCTCTAAAGCTGTGACAGGGCTAGCTAGTAACACTACTTACTATGTGCGCGCCTATGCAGCCAATTCTGCAGGTATAAGCTATGGTGCTGTACAAACATTTAAGACTTTACCTGCTCCCACACTTCCATTGCACACTTTAAGTTTTAACGGAACAAATCAATTTGTAGCAGTACCCAATAAGCCTGCCCTTGAATTCACGACTGGAACGGTAGAGATGTGGGTGAAGCCAGATTGGACAGCTAATACAAAAGGAGCAAATCCTTGCCTGATTTCTATGCGCTCAAATACCGGCACTCGGTATAGTATTCACATGGAAAACAATCTGCAGGGAATAGGTATATATAATGGAGGACCTTACAGTGTTAAGTCCTATTCCTTTACAAAAGGACAGTGGTACCACATTGCTGCTGTGATGACAACCTCCACAACAGAATTTTTTGTAAATGGTGCATCGATTGGTTCGACTTCGAATGGAATAA
The DNA here is from genome assembly GCF_037892465.1 of Pontibacter sp. H249. NCBI lineage: Bacteria > Pseudomonadati > Bacteroidota > Cytophagia > Cytophagales > Hymenobacteraceae > Pontibacter > Pontibacter sp. H249. Next base: position 8,991 of record NZ_JBBKTR010000012.1, read on the forward strand.
ATTCTGTAACTGCAGGTCTTGATTTAAAAATTGGAGCCTCTGTAACAGGAGTTAATAGTGAATACTTTTTAGGTGAAATGGATGAGGTGCGCGTTTGGAATACTGCTCGTACCGCGAATGAAATCTTGTATAACTATGGCAATCCTGTTAGTGTATCAAGTACAGGTCTTGTAGCTTATTATAGTATAGAAGAAAATGTTACAAATGCAGCAAACGCTGTTGCAAGGAAAGTAACTGAAAGTACATCCAATGCTTTTCATGGTACACTTTACAACTACTATTCCTCTAATGCCAACCTCTCAAACCTGACATTATCTACTGGTGTACTTTCCCCTGTTTTTTCAGCGGGTACAATAAGCTATGCTGCCTCTGTGCCTTATACAGTAACATCTGTAAGTGTAACACCAACAGTTGCTGATGCTACGGCCGCCCTAAAGGTAGATGGTGCATCAGCAGTTAGCGGAAACGCGCAGAGTATAAACCTAAACGTAGGAGCTAATACAATTTCGATAGCAATAACAGCCCAGGATGGTACTCTTAAAAATTATACTGTAACTGTAATCCGGGCTGCAGCCTCTTCAAATGCCGATCTGTCAAACATCAGCTTGAGTTCAGGTGGTTTGACTCCAGTATTTAACGCAGGTACAACAAGTTATGCTGCTACGGTTGCCCATAATATTGCTTCAGTTGATCTATCTTCTACCGTCGCAGATATTATGGCAACCCTTACAGTAGATGGCGTTGCGGCCGCAAGCGGAAATCCAGTTTCGGTAGCACTTGCATCTGGTTCCACAAAGTTGGTATCTGTTATTGTTACAGCGCAGAACGGAGATGCCAAGACTTATACTATTGCCATAACAAGACCTTTTCCTCCGGTTTTTGCCTCTATCTCTTCCAGCACGAACGTGAGCTGCAACGGAGGGGCTAACGGTTCGGCTACGGTAACGGCCTCTGGGGGTACAGGTCCATTTACATACAGTTGGTTACCGTCAGGAGGAACTGACGCAACGGCTTCAGGTTTGACAGCTGGTACCTACACGGTTACTGTTACAGATGCAAACGGTCAAACGGCAAAAGCCGATATAACCATCACGCAGCCGACCGCTCTTGCTACTACAGGTGCACAAACTAACGTAAGCTGCTTTGGTAGTAGTAACGGTTCTGCTACCGTATCTGTAACAGGCGGGACAGCTCCGTATACTTATGCATGGTCTCCATCTGGAGGTAACGCTGCTACAGCAACTGGCCTTGCTGCGGGTAACTATATGGTAACCATAACAGACGCAAAAGGCTGTACTATAAACAGAATTTTCACAATAACGCAGCCAACTGAGCTTGCGGCTACTGTTGCTACTACCCCTGTTACTACAGTAGGAGGCAATACCGGAACGGCTACAGTTACAGCTACAGGCGGTACGGGCGCTTATACGTACAGCTGGTCTCCATCAGGGGGTACAGGTGCTACTGCAACCGGTTTAACTGCTGGTACCTATACCCTTACCATTAAGGATACAAACAATTGCTCTATAACAAAAACGGTAACTATACTAGAGCCTACCGTTACCAATGTAGTTGCTATAACCAAAACAGCTACTTCTCCAACCAACGCCGCTACCGTAGGATTCAATATAGTATTCGATCAGCCGGTGACCGGAGTGAGTGCCGGCAACTTTACACTTACAACATCTGGAGTTAGCGGAGCAAGTATAGCAAGTGTAGCTGCAGTAAACAGCACCACCTACGCTGTTACAGTAAATACAGGCACAGGCAGTGGCCAGATTTCCCTGAACCTGGTCAATGACGATGGCCTATCACTTACAGTACAGAACCTGCCGGTAAATGGCACTGAGAAGTATACCATAGACAAAACACCTCCTGCCGTTCCGTCCGCCCCTGATCTATTGGCTACCAGCGATTCTGGCAGCAGCGATAGCGACAACATCACCAACAAGACATCACTGACTTTTGAAGGTACTGCAGAACCTGAAACCAGCATACTTTTCTATGCAGGCACCCAAGAGATGGGAAACACAACGTCTGATGTTAATGGTAACTGGCAGGTGACTGCTACCTTAGTTACAGGTACACATAGCCTTACAGCCAAAGCAGTTGATGCCTTAGGTAATTCCAGCGCAGCAAGTGCTGCCCTGTTGGTGACAGTAGATGTTACGGCACCGGCAAAGCCATTTATACTTGCTTTTAAAGATGAGAATATTACAGGCGGTAACAACGGTTTCTCCAAAGGGAATGTGCTGAAACTGAGTGGCAGCGCAGAGCTAGGTGCAACCGTAAAAGTTACTCTGCCTGCTACCTCTCAAACTAAAGAAGCCTTAGCCGCTACCGGCGCATGGGAAATTGATTTCTCAGACCTAGCCCTTACGGACGGAACGTACACTTTTGAAGGGACAGCAACAGACGTGGCAGGTAATGTGAGCCAGGTAAGCGCTTCGTTCGCCTTGATGATAGACAGAGTAGCACCAGTGGCTCCGCTCATTGCTTCTATCTCTGAGGATACTGGTTTGAGTAATACCGATGCAATTACCTCTGACAGAAACATACAGATCAATGGTACAGCCGAGGGAGGTTCAAAAGTAACTGTAACAATTGGCACAGATACTTACAGCCCAATAATTGCTGCATCAGACGGCAAGTGGACACTAGATCTGACAACGGTTACGCTGGCAGACGGTACATACGCTGCTACGGCTATCGCACAAGATGCAGCCGGTAATGTAAGCGATGCCAGTTCAACCTTTACCTTCGTAGTAGACAACGTTGTTCCGAGTGCTCCTGTTATCGATGCAGTAAGCGAGGATACTGGTGTGAGCACCACAGACGGCATCACCAACGACCAAACTCTTACTATTTCAGGTACGGCTCTGGCGCAAAATGAGGTAAGCATTCTGCTCAATGGCACAGCCATAGGTACAGCAGTTGCAGATGCTAATGGCGACTGGACTTATACTTATGCCTCGACGATACTGGAGGGTGTTTATACTTTAACTGCAAAGGCAACATCTGTAAGTGGCATCGTGAGCAGCCTGAGTGCGGCTTATACTTTAACAGTTGACGTTACGGCACCTACGGTAATAGCTGCCACAACAGCTGCGCCTGTAGTAAAGGCGCCATTCGACATAACATACACATTTAGTGAAGCAGTAAGCGGTTTCGAACTGAGCGACCTGACGCTGACCAATGCTACAGCCACTTCACTATCTGCCAACGGAAACACCTATACCGTAACAATAAGCCCGACTACGGACGGTAAGGTAACTGCCCAGCTGAAAACGGGAACAGTGACGGATATGGCCGGAAATATGAACGGTGCATCAGAGCTAATTGAGCGTCTATACGATGTAACGGTGCCGGAAGTAACGCTTGCATCTAGTGCACCGCAAGTTACCAATGCGGCCTTTACGGTTATGGTTGATTTCACAGAACCGGTGACAGGTTTTGAAGAGGGAGATCTTTCTGTCACAAATGCAGCTGTAAGCAGCTTTACGAAAGTAAGCGAGCAGCAGTACACGGCACTTATCACACCACAGACAGATGGAAACGTAGCTGTATCGGTTGCTGCCGGTGTGGCGTTTGATGCTGCCACAAACGGCAACGAGGCTTCGGCTATACTTTCGCGCACCTACGATGCAACCAAACCAACGGTAACACTTGCCACCACGGCTGCTGATCCAACCAACGCACCGTTTACAGTTACTTACATCTTCAGTGAGGAAGTATTCGTTTTTGAGTTAGGAGATATCACAGTAACCAACGGTGCAGCTTCAGCGTTCACAAAAATTGACGGCCAGACCTACACAGCGCTTGTTACACCTGCCTCTGACGGTCATGTAACGGTAGCACTTGCTGCCGGCGTAGCGAGCGACAAGGCAACAAACCCAAGCGAAGCCTCTGCTGAACTACGCAGACTTTACGATGCCACAGCACCAACTGGGTACGCAATTGCCTTCAACACTAACCGTGTGGATGTGACGAACGTGAGCAATATCAGCTTAAGCATAACAGATGCTGAGGTTGGTACTACTTACTTCTATACCATCATCAGCAACAATGGCGGAACTGAAGTTACAGGCACAACCCAGGTACAGCAGTCTGGTTTTGATCTGAACACACTCGACCTGTCCAGCTTGAACGATGGTACCCTAACAGCCACTTTATACTTACTAGACGCAGCTGGCAACAAAGGCGCAAACGCTACGGCAGAAGTGATCAAGATTACACGCGACATCGTGGCGGTAACCGTGCCGCAGGTAATCAAAGTACCAATCAGGACAACATATGCCAACGTGCCGATGCCAGCTAAAGTAGAGGTTACTTATTCTACAGGCGCCAAGGAGCAGCTAAATGTTACCTGGAGCCAGGGCAACTACAATGGATTCGTTGCTGGTTCCTACGAACTGACAGGTGAGCTTATACTTGCCCCGATGACGACCAACCTGACACAGCATGTTGCCAAAGTAACAGTGGAGGTACAGCCGAACAAAGTGCCGACAGCGCTTGCCTTCAACACGACTACCTTTAAGCCGGAGGCTACTGCAAATGATGTGATTGGTACATTAACAACCACTGACCCAGACGACAACCAGTTTGTCTATACATTGGTAAGCGGAGATGGCAGCAAAGACAATGAGCTGTTTGAGCTAAGGGGTGATAAGCTGTACCTGAAGTCTAACAAAGGTTTGTCTGGTATCACGCAGCTTTCCATCAGAGTTCGCAGCACCGATCCTTACAGCAACACCATCGAGAAGAACTTTACGCTAAGCAAAGAGCTTTATGCCAAGCCGGAAGACCAGCTGAAGATCGTGAACGCCTTCTCTCCGGACGGTGACGGCATCAACGACACCTGGTTCATACCTGAGCTGAGGTTCTACAACAACGTGGAGATCGAGGTGTTTGACCGCTCTGGTATGAGATTGTTCTATACTACAAACCCTGAAGAGGGCTGGAATGGCAAGGACGCCAACGGGCAAGTACGCAAAGGAACCTACTTCTACATCGTTCAGGTGAAGGATATCAACATGGTGAAGAAAGGTGTCGTGACAATTCTTAAGAAGTAATCAAAATGAAAAAGTATATCATAGCTATAGCAGCTATACTTTCTGCTTTGGGTGTTCAGGCCCAAAGCAGAAAACACATAGCCAATTTCTCGTTGTTCCAGCAGTATTATAACCCAGCCCTAACTGGCTACGAAGGGTCTATGCTGAAAACATTTTACCGCAACCAATGGACCGGTTTTGAAAATGCACCCAAAACAATCTTCGCCTCTGCCGAGCTGGATCTGGCCGACCTGGGAGCCTGGAAACAGAACAACCTGCTGAAGACACAGCAGGAAGACGGCTATAACCGACAGATCGGGGCAAAGCACGCTTTTGGATTGGCTTTGTTAAATGACCAGTTTGGTGCATTAACAGAGAACCAACTTTTCCTGAGCTATGGGGCGCGTGTGCAGCTGAGCGAGAAAATTAGCCTGCGCTGGGGTACTGCCGTGGCGTTGAGCACACAGCGTCTGGATGGCAACAAACTGACCATAGACCAGGAAAACGATCCGCAGTACCAGGATGCACTGGGGCAGAACAACCGCCTGGGCAAACTGGACCTGAACTTTGGCCTGATGCTTACTGCCGATAAATATTATGTAGGCTATGCCATGCAGGATGTTGGCGAAGAAGGACTCGTGACAATGGGCGACGATTATTTGAAAGGGATGTATACCCGCAAGCACATTGCGCAGGCTGGTTATCGTACTGCAGTCACAGATCAGGTTGGTGTAGTTCTGAACGGCATCTATCAATATGACGATAAGCTGAAGGAAACGGTGGAAGTGCAGGCAAAAGGCGTATACCAGAACACGTTTTGGGTAGGCGGCGGTTACCGCAAAGACCTGGCTTATACTTTAAATGCAGGCGTGAGGCTTGACCAGCTGAAGATAGGATATGTGTACGAGGCACCTACAAACGACGCCAAAGCCATAGGCAGAAGCACAAACGAAATCATGCTGACCTTTAACCTGCTTCCGGTAAAGTATCCGAAGTATAGCAAAACTGTGAATATCTGGTAAACTAAGACAACATGAAGAGAATAATATACTCCGCAGCATTTTTTATAACGATTGCCTTTTCCGCCCAGGCACAAACGCCTATCAAGGAGACCCGCGAAGAGGTGGCTGATGTTACGCTGCTAAACAAAGAGCTACTGATTTACACCAAAAAGGAGAAGGACGGTCAGTTTCTGTACACAGAGCAGTTAGGGGCCACAGGCACAGCTACAAAAGAACCGGCGCTGAATCTGGGGTCAGTAAATACAGTAGTGGGCAGCAACAAAGAGAACAACGAGTTTTTCGTATACCACAGGCGAGGGCGTAAAGATGAGGTGATTGCCTTTTATACGTATGCTGATGGTGCCTTTACAAAAGTAGGAGAGCGCCAACTGCCGAGGCTAAAGAACCAGTCTTATAACCTCGGTTTGTTCCTGACACCAGATAAGAACGATTTGCTTATTGCCGCAGAGCTGGGCAAGACAAAAGGCTACGACGATATTTACCTGAGCAAATGGAGCGGTAACCGCTGGAGCAAACCAAAGAACCTTGGCAAACAAGTGAATACGCGTCAGCCGGAGTTTGCCCCGTTTCTGGCTAATGATTCGCTTTACTTCTCCAGAAAAGACGGTGAAGCGGCTTATGTATATGCTGTGCCTTTTAAGGCAGGTACTGTGGTAGAGCAGGAGCCTGTAAAGCTGGCTGGCAACATAAACCAGGAAAATGCCTTTAACGCTTATTACAAAAAGCAGGGGGAGCAGGAGCTTTGGATCACGGCAGATAACGAGGGCGGTTACACAGCCTATACCACAGGTGCAGAGGAGGAAACCTACGGAAGCGCATTTGGAGACAATTACTCTTTTGAGGACGCAGTATCGACATCGCAGTATCCGGGAACTGTAGCAGAAATGAAAGCAACTGCCTCAGAGGTGAAAAGCCGCAAGGCCGACCTGCAGTTGCTGTATGGTTTTAACAGCCTGTACCTGGATGAAGCAGCTGTAAAGGAGTTAGACGCTTTTTTGGAGAACCAGCAGGATAAGGCCCGTATCTACATTACAGGTTACTCAGACGGAAAAGGAGTAAAGTCTGTAAAGCAGGAGGTAAGCCGTAAAAGGGCAGCCTATGTAGAATGGTACATTAAGCATAAACTGGCGCACAAAAATTTCTGGATCTTAAGCGACCACACCGTGCTTGATGAACTTGGAGCAGCATACCGGAAAGTAGAAATCAGAATAGATTAATAATTTAAAAGAGGGCTCTTAGGTAAAGGCCCTCTTTTTTTATGCTAAATAGGTGTGTCCTGATGCAACCAAAGCAGCATTAACAGAATCATTAGCTTATCAGTATCATTTTACCTAATCAAAAACTATGAAAAATTATTTTATGGCGTGGAGAAGATGTGTGCAGGTGCCCTTTCTTTTGATTTTACCCTTATTACTCAGTGCCTGCGATGACACAGATTGTATAAGAGGCGAGGGAGCGATTGAAACACGAACGCTTAATATTGATCCCTTTACAAGAATTGCAGCCAACGGAGACTTTAAAGTATACCTTACACAAGGCGCAGCACAGTCCGTTGAAGTTAAAGGCGAGCCTAACATCTTGGATCAACTCAGAACCAGCGTAAGCAATAACACCTGGAAAATAGAGAACAGAGAGTGTGTACGCAGAAGTGAGGCGGTAGAAGTGTACATTACCATACCTGTTGTAGAAGAGCTGGATTTAAACGGGTCTGGGCGTATTATAGGGCAAAATGCCATTACCACCTCTACAGACATTCCTGTTACTGTTAACGGCTCTGGCAAAATAGAGCTAAACCTGACTGCTGATCAGGTGATAACCAGAGTAACCGGCTCCGGAGACATAGTATTATCTGGTGAGGCTGTGCAGCACAACATAAATATTTCCGGTTCTGGCAGAGCAAAAGCATTTGATTTACAGGCTCAGAACGTAACAGTTAATCTTACTGGGTCAGGTGTGGCAGAGGTAAGTGCCTCTACTACTTTGGCAGTAGATATCTCAGGAAGCGGAAACGTATACTTCCAAGGCAATCCTACAGTTACTCAGAATATTTCAGGCTCTGGGAAAGTGATTAAAAGGTAAGTCTTAACTACTATTTTACAAATGAAAAGCCATCAAAACTTTTGATTCTGATGGCTTTTCATTTGAAGTTGTTTATCGTTTTATTTAGCTAAACCCGGTGATTGCCTCTGCGAGAAAAAAGCATTTATACTTTTATAAAGATCCTGCACACCAGCAGTTTCAGTAGTGTTTATCTGAAAAGCAAAAGCCTCTTTAGTCTCCGGATCATAATATACCTGCGAAAGGTAACCCGGAAAAAAGCCGCTGTGGCCGTAAAATATTTTGCCGTTCAGGTTATACTTCATAATGCCCAAGCCATACTCTGCCCGAACTTCGGCAGCTGGTAATGTGGCTGTATACTCCTTTAGTAGCTCTGTGCCGAAAACCTTACCCTCGAAAATAGCTACCATTAGTTTAGCCATCATCGAAGGATTATATGCATATCCTCCGCCTGTCCACTCAAATTGCATATTATAGCGTGACTTTCCTTCTTTATCCAATGCGGCGCCAGTAAAACCAAGCGGATCATTTTCTCCTGCATAACCGTTGGCTAAACCCGGTATAGTGCGCGTGTTGGTAGGGATGAACATTTTAATGTGGTTTGGCTTCAGGATGCTTTCTTCGGCGTAAGTATAAAAGTCCTGACCTGAAATCTGCTCTATGATGGCACCAAGTATAAGGTAGTTTGTATCGGAGTAGGCAAAATCCTGGCCACAGTCAAATTTAGGTGCGATGGTAGCTATGTATTTAACCTGCTCCAGTGGTTGCCATACTTTATCAGGATTCTGCTTCACGTCTTCTTTAAAATCTGTGAAAATATAACGAGCCAGGCCAGTGCGGTGCTGCATCAGTTGCCTTACGGTAAGGCAAGTATAATTAGGAATAGCCTCGGCCCACTCACCTTTCAAGTACTTACTTATAGGTGCATCCAATTCCAGCTTATTTTCCTGTACCAGTTTTAGAACTGCTGCGGCTACCACTATTTTCCCGGTGCTGCCGCCCATCATCACTTGGCTTGGATTTAGATATCTTTTTGTGGCAACATTGCTGTAGCCATAAGCCTGCGACAGGTTATACATGCCTTTCGAGTAGCCGATAAGAATACCAGGGTATACTTTGTTGTTAAAGTGCTGTTTAAGTTGCTGCTGTAATGTGGTTGCGTTTTGGGCACCTGCACTCAAGCTTAAGAGCAGCGCCATGAGGAGGCAAATGTAATTACGTTTCATAGTTCTATGTTTCTGAAGTATAAATGTAAAGAAATTGCAACAAAGGCAGCAGCTACTTTCCTGCTAAAACTGGTTTAAATTAGTGGATGTTTTTATATGGGAAATTCCCTGACGCTAATATTAATAGGGGATTCAGATAAGATTAGTTAATTTGTTTTAAAGTGCTATTGTTATGTTAAACAGTAGCCGCTAAAGCATACAATTTAATTATTGAATCTGAAAAGCGCTCCATCTCCTTGAGTTGGGGGCTGCACTGCAGTAAATAGAAATTTACACCCACCACCTTAAACTCGGCAATTGTATCCTGCACCTGTATCGGTGTGCCTACCAAACCAGAAAATTGTACGGAACAATTCTCCCATAGGAGGGGAGACCAAGGTACTGTAGACTGAACCGTAAAGTATAAATAGGGAATAGGTGCCTAGAAAATAACAGGATCCTTAGCCCCTCCTCAAAGTATATAAGTATAAACTTTCAACCTTCTCGCGGGCCCATGGGGTTTTGCGCAGAAAGGCAAGGCTGGATTTTATACTTGGGTTGTTCTTAAAGCAATTGATGTTGATTTTGGTACTTAGGTGTTCCCAGCCGTAGTAGTCTACCAGGTGCTCCAGGATCATTTGTAGCGTTTTGCCGTGCAGCGGGTTGTTTTTCTGTGCTTCTGCCATAGGTTACAAAAATATAAAGTAGTAACTAAAATTTAGATGTGCCAGCTTAGTTACTAACAGGAGGTATAAATGTCACCTCCACAATCAGTCCATCCTTAATGCGGTATACGGCAATGGCATCGGTGCGGGATTGGCCCTTGGTGCGCTGTACTTTCTCCTGGTCTATTACTACCTCGCCGGCAACAATACGGTTTACAAGTTCGCAATGCAAATCAGGAGTAGCGGCAAACATGGCACCGTAACGTTTTTTTAGTTCATCACGGCCCTGATACGTAAGTACTCCCGGCTGGCGGTATACTTTCACATCCTCGCTGAAGGCGCTGGCAAATTTTTCGATGTCGCGGTTGTTGTAGGCTTCCAGTTGTTGCTTAACCGGTGCTAAAAGAGCCTCGTTGCCTGAGTGCTGCTGGCTGTAAGCTGTCATGGTTAAAAGTAAAAGTAGGACTGAAAGTATGATTTGATTCATATGTATGCTGCTATCTTGGTGCTGCAAGTTACTACATCCGCAACAAATCGTTTTATACTTTTAAGCGTGTTACAAAATTGCTATTGCTTCGTATATTCCACCTATGCTTGAAGAATTAATCATCCGCACCCTCTGCGATACCCTGCCACCGGCACCTGCTGACGCCGTTTTCTTGTTTGGTCAGACAGAAGATAACCAACAATCTGTTTTTGCCTCAGCAGTATACTTGTTAAGTAATAAGCTGGCAAATAAGGTCATGTTTCTGCAAACAGAACCACTGAGCGGCTACCCCGGATTTGAAGTATGGAAACAGGAACTACAAAAGCTAGGAGTAAAACCCGACGAGATAGAACCTGTGCCTGTAGCGCCTGATACTTCTAGCTTGAACACACGCATAGAGGCACAAAATGCTATAAAACATGCCAAAAAGGTTGGCTTTAAAAGTATAGTTACAACAGCCTCTCCCTTTCAACAGCCACGTGCTTTGATGACGGCAGTTACAGCAGTGCAAGAGCATTATCCAAAGCTAGAAGTATACAGCTACCCTGGCAGAAACCTGTCGTGGTGCGAAGAGGTGGTGCATTCTCAGGGTAAGGTAAAAGGCACACGTGCTCAGTTAATTGCCGGTGAAATGGAGCGCATACACAAGTATGGCAACATAGGCGATCTGGCTAAAGTAGAGGAGGTGCTTCGTTATCTGAACCGTAGAGACACCGGAAAACTTTAGGATTGCTGGTTGCTTCTGCAAGTAGAAAAATACAATGCTTAATCTTCCTCGTAAAAATCTATAATAGAACCAAAATACGCCTCGTCCCAACCTTCGGCAATATCATCAAAAGCTTCGTCGGGGATGTTGCTGTGGCGTAGTTCTGCGGAGGTGCCATACTTGTGTGGGTGCAGTTTTATGGTTACAATAGAGGGTTCTTCCTGATCTCCAAAATACCACTGCTGCACAATTTTTTTGCCTTCCTCAAACTCCAGGTTTTTGCCCACAATGCTGCCCTCAAACAAATCAAACTCAGAACCTGGCTCCGTAGACATTACTGCATTTTCGCCAGACCAAAGTTGTATGGTGTTTGGGTTGGTTAAAGCTGCATATACTTCTTCAGGAGTTGCCGGAATAACATAGTATTTCTTATAGTCTTTCATGGGGATGATTTGTTTTGAATTTATGGGCAAGTTAGGAATTTAAGGCCGCAGAAATATATGCAAGTATAAAATCTGCCTGAATCATTATAAGTTAACGAGCCTCTTGCGATTTATTTTCTGATACCAGCGCCACATACTCTTTAGGTGTCATGTTCTCGGATGCCTTAAACACACGCTGAAACGTAGCCATTGAGTTAAAACCAGAATCCAGGGCAATGCCTGCGATAGTCATGGTTTTGGTCTCGTGGGTTGCAAGTCGCCGCTTTACCTCGGCTACCCGGTAGTCGTTCACATACTCGCTAAATCCTTTCTGCAGGTGCTGGTTTAATACCGCGGATATTGTTTTGGAGCTGATGTTAACATGGTCGGCCAGTTTACCTACAGTGAGCTCAGTATCTAAGTATAACTTATCGGTTTCCATGGCCCTGGCCAGTGCTTTCTCGCACTTTTCGATTACCTCATTGTCAATTCCTTCGAAGTAGGCGTTTGCTTTTTTCTGCGCTTCTACCTGTACCACTTTAATACGGTAAAACCCGGTAATGCCTAACCAGTAAATAAACAGTACCTGCAGCACCTCAATAGGGTAGTAGTATCCTGTTTTATCTGTTCGGAAGATAACCGGATAAACTGTGGTTACAGCCCAGGCTATACCCCAAAGTAAGGTAAACAAGTAAAGTATGCGCAGCCATTTAATTGGTGTTTGCTCCTGAGAGTCTTTTTTCTGCAGCCAAATCTCACGGCCAGCTAGTGCCAGGTAAAACATAAATACTACAATAGCCAGTTTATCTGATATGATGTTGTGCCAGTTATCTAGGTCAGCACTCCAAAGGCCAAGCACAGTGCCGCGCTGGTTTAGGGTAGCAATTAAAAGTATAAACAGGCGGAGCGCAAGTTGTACTCCAACCAAGCCAAAATGCTGAAGCAGCGTTTTAGGTGAGAAACCTTCCGGGTGTGAGAAAGACCTGATGTATAAATACAAACAAGGCCCCAGACCAAAGATCAGCACATTCGGGAAAAGACTGAAAAAGTAGTTGAACGTGATGATGTTGGAGCTCCAGCTGAGGGTTTCGAGGCCGTTATAAACCAGAATGAGCACCAGCAGCGCCAGGTAATTCTTTTTACCGGCAATTCGCTCTTCCGGCTTCGAGAAAAGCAGTACTAAACCAAGTATAAGCCCCTGCAGTGCACCAAACAAAATAATGATATCAAAAAGGCTTAAGTACATGTTTGTTCCCGGCTTTGGCTATAAAGTATGAACTACGAATATAAAGAAGATTCTTTTAAATGGACTAGTGGAGCGGAAGAGATTTATACTGTGTTTTACTGTGAGAGCAGCTGCTGTTGCGGGTTAACTTTGCGTAAAAGTAAGTATTCAAATTTCTGAAGTATAAGTTTATAGAAGCAGAAAAGCCCCCGCTATTATATTTTGCGGAGGCTTTTCTGCTTCTATAAAGTATAATCTTACCCGAAGATCTCGTTCAGGAGTCCGGCCAGTCGAACGCCGCCTTTCAGCAGCTGGTCGTTCAGCGTGTTTACGTGTTCAAAATTGTAGCGGTAGCTAAGCTTATCTTCCGGTTTTACACCTTCATACAGTTTATCTGCAATCAGGTAAGACTCATATATCCAGTTACTAACCGGGGCCTGCTGCCAGGTATTGCGCTGCGTTTTGCTAGCATGGTTTAGTACGGTAGCATATTCGGTATAGCTTAGTTGCTGGTACTCTATCAGTTGCTCGTCCCATACTCTGTGCAGGTTGGTGGGTGTGTTAAACCATGTTAATCTTACCCTGTTGCCACCCAGGTCTTCTGGTCGGCCAGCGTGCATGGGCTGGTGTATATCGCCTACCATGTGGATGATCAGGCGCAGGTACATTTCCTTTTTATCCTGTGGCAGATTTTTATTGTTCTTTAGTTCGCTTACCATCATGTTCAGCTTTGTGTACACATTGGTAGAGGTATCCTGCATCACAAATCTTGTAAACTCATCTAGTGTTACGCCCTGCTTTACGTTGATGTAGTGCCACGGGCCCAGGTAATCATATGATGGGTCAGACTTGATAAAATCGGCCCAGTTACTGGCCATGGCTACCGTTTCGTTGCCCAGTATTTTCTGGATGTTTTTGCGTGCCTTTTTGGTCAGGTTTCTGTCTGCAATTTCGCCTACAATACGGTGGCCCAGCATGCCCCACGCCATTGCCTGAGATGGTAAGTATACCATCAACCCGATCAGCAATAATTTTTTGAAGAAGTTAAATTTCATCTGTAGTAAAAGTATGTCCTGTGTTGATGGTGCAAAGGTCGGTAATTTTTAGACAGATGAAAAGTGTGTTTACTTGTTAAGGCTATGCAATGCATCACATATACTTCCGGCAGTTGCTCTACCAAAGCAGTTGCAGGTTTAATCTGGGTGCTGCATCATCCGGCCAATAACTTAACAACCTTTTACTGCTGCAGGGGTTTATGTAACTAAGTTAGAAACAAGAGAGCATCAACTATGAAAGCATTTGTAGTAAACGAGCCCGGAAGCGTAGATAAACTACAGCTACAGGAAATCGATAAACCTACTCCCAGGGCAGGGGAGGTGCTGGTAAAGGTAATAGCCATTAGTGTAAACCCCGTGGATACTAAAACACGCGAAGGCAAGGCGCTTTACAACTCGCTGGCAGAGCAGCCGCCGGTAATTATTGGCTGGGATATTTCTGGAGTGGTAGAGGCTGTAGGCGACGATGTAAAAGTATTTAAGGCAGGTGACGAGGTGTTTGGAATGGTAAATTTTCCGGGGCATGGCAGAGCCTACGCCGAGTATGTGGCAGCCCCTGAGGCACACCTGGCGCATAAACCGGAAAACGTACCGCACCACGAAGCAGCAGCGGCCACGCTTGCAGCGCTCACTGCCTGGCAGGTGCTGGTGCATGAGGCTAATCTAAAAGCCGGGCAAAAGGTGCTGATACATGCGGCAGCTGGTGGAGTAGGTCACTTTGCAGTGCAGATCGCCAAATACTTTCAGGCCACGGTATTAGGCACAGCCTCACCTGAGAACCACGATTTTATCCGGAACCTGGGTGCCGACGAACAGATAGATTACCACAAGTATAAGGTGGCAGATGTAGTGATGGATGCAGACATTGTGCTGGACTCGCTTGGAGAGGAGAATACACGCAACTCGCTGGCTGCTCTGCGTGAAGGTGGTACTATCGTATCTATACTTGGCGGCGCAAAAGAAGCGGTGCAGGAAGAGGCGAAGAAACGAAATATTACAGCCAAAAACTATCTGGTGCACTCCAGCGCCGAAGACATGGAAAAGATTGCAGACCTGATGCGGCAGGGGCACCTGCGGCCACATGTATCGCATGTGTTTCCGTTTAAAGATCTGCCCAAGGCTCATGAGCAGGTAGAAACCCGGAAGACAAATGGCAAAGTGGTGGTGAGTGTTGAGGAGTAGTTAAAAGTATAAAATGAAAGAAGCCGCTGGGAATATCAGCGGCTTCTTTCATTTTATACTTTTTAGTGCCGTCGCAGTTCCATGTGTAGGATAGGGTAGGGCTTGCCTGATGGGTCGAGCTCTGATCTGCCAACGGTAGTAAAGCCCATGTACTCGTAAAATCCTACTGCTTGCTGGTTCTGCTCGTTCACATCAACCATGGTGGCATTAAGCTGCACCACAGCATAAGTCAGCAATTTTTTACCTACACCTTTCCCACGATAGTTGGGGTGCACAAACAGCATTTCTACTTTGCCATCTGCAACACCTGCAAAACCTAGTATGGCATTTTCAGCATCGCGCATACAAGCCAGTTCCACCGCATACAAGTACTCGTTCAGAATAAGTGGTTTATAGTATTGTATGTCTTCTTCAGAAAGGAAATCATGAGTGGCACGCACTGATGCTTCCCATACGTGTACAAGCTCTTCAAAGTCTGAGGGTGTAGCGGAGGTGATCATGGTTCGGGTCTTTATACTTTTAGCTACTCCTTTTCTCAGTTGTTACCTTTTTCAGATACCAGCCATTTTCATCTACCACAGGTGCCTGTTTAGTGGTTACCGTTACTGGTTTAGATGAAAGCTCCATACGCTGTGTGCCTTTGTCGGTTTTAACTTCCATAGGCAGCGAGAAGTTAATATTGGTGATCTGCAAAGTATAAGTATTGTCTCCTGTCTGTTTTACAAGTACCTCCGGTACCTGTGTTGTGCGCAGCAGCATATCAAACAGCGCCGTAACGTTATGGTCTGTATTTGTGTTAATGTAGTTCTGCAGATCAAACGTTTTTACCTGGTTGCCGTGCGTGTACGCAGAATCTGTTGCAAAACCTTTGATTGTTTTAAAGAAGACATCATCGCCGAGAATATAGCGCACCGTATGCATTACATAAGCGCCTTTGGTGTAGATTTCGCCATGGTAGGCTTCGTCGGAAGTGGCAAACTCTTTTACGATTATAGGTTTCTGATTGCGGATTCCACGGCCAATTTGCTTCACATGATTCAGGTATGCTTCGTGGCCACCGTGCGCCTCTATAAATAACCAATCGCCGTAGGTGCAGAGGCCCTCCTGAATCCAGAAATCTGCCCAGTCTTTAACGCTTACTTTATTACCCCACCACTCGTGGCCCAACTCGTGGTACAATAGCCAGTCGTGGGTAGTGTCGCCTACTTTGGTAAACCTGTAGTTGTTGCCGTAGGCGTTTATGGTCTGGTGCTCCATGCCCAGGTAAGGCGTTTCCACAATACCGACTTTCTCTTTCCAGTAAGGGTATTCGCCAAAGTATTTTTCCTGGGTGCGTACACTGTTCTCCAATACATCCATCAACTCGGGCAGTTTAGCCTCGTTCTGGCGAAGCAGATAAATTACCATCGGTATTGTATTGCCATTTACAGTAGTATAGTTTTCCTGCGACTGCACAAAGTCGCCAACCGTAAAATTTATATTGTAGTTGTTGATGCTGTAATTGGTTTTCCAGTGGTAGGTGATCTGGCCTTTGCTTTCTTTCTCCGATACTAACACGCCGTTAGCCGCCACTTTATATGGTGCAGGTACTGCAATATGCTGGTCTACGCCTTCTTCCGGCTCGTCGGATGGGTGGTCTTTGCAGGGCATAAAGATCTTGGCACCCTCGTTCTGCGACGACATACCTACCCAATGGTTGCCATTGGCATCTTTCTTAAACGTAAAGCCACCCTGCCAAGGTGGGTTAACTGCCTCAGGGGTAACGCCGGAATAGTTAACTCTAACATTTACGCGCTGCCCCGGCACATACTTTTTCTTTAGCTGCACATCCAGGGCATCCTTAGATCTTGTAAAATCAGCTTTCTTGCCATCTACCCGTACCTCGCTCACCTTATACCGGTCAATCAGATCTAGCCGAATGTGATCTATGGGAGACACAATGGCCACAGTTGCTTCAGCCCAGCCTGCAATAGACTTAGCTTCCGGGTTTACAGCCAGGTTCAAAGTATAATGCTTTACATCATAAGCTGCCTGCGCCGGGTTTACAGGGCCGCCCCAGGTCCAGTTGTTATCCTGGGCAGTGGCTTTTAAGCAACTAAAGGCCAGTAAGGCCATAAAGAGGTACTTTTTCATAGGGTCAGTAAGTTTAGAAGTTCTATGTAAGAGCTCAAGAGTTATACTTTAAAATCAGCTTTGAGGTACAGGTAAATGGTGGGCTCTCAGGAAAGAGAGCTTATCCCAGTAACCGCGCTGAAGTATGATTTTGCCGTCCACAACATGAAAGAAGCCACAACCTCTAAGCCCGAGCGGATCTTTCCATTCCAGTATGGCCCACTCGCCATCCTCAAATATGTTCTCCACGATGCACACCATTTCTGCGGTGGCAAACTCTGCTTCAAACATTTCACGGATCGCCTCTTTGCCCTCTACAGGTGTATTGGCAACTTGGTGGTTTACGGCACTTTCGTGATATAGCGCCGCCAACGCTGCTGCATCTGCTTTATTAAAGGCATTTAACCATTGGCGCAGAACTTCTTTCGGCGTGTTCGTCATAGTTATACTTTTTGAGCTTCAGATAACAAGATAGTAAATCTGGGTGAGAAGTATAACTATACAACATGTTGAAAATGAAATGGGAATTGAGAGGTAGGAGTAAACGTTTGTGCTTATGCAATGGTGCGCTTCAAAAGCCGCGTCTTTTCCCTGGAAACAAAACGTAGAACGAAGATAAAAAACTTACAGCATACACCTCACCGCACCATTGCTGAAACATGTTGTCATCAACTTGTAGTCGGTCAATACATTGTCGTCATGGTGTCGCGGAATAGAATTGATTGTCTCGCCACCGTCATAACCTGCCAATGAATGCTTTACCTTTTTACTCTGCTTTTAAAATTTTTACAGGTTCAACATGTGCCGCTCTAATGGTTTGGGACAGGACCGTCAGTAGCCCGACTATGGCAACTAAACCAAAGCCTATGCTTACATTTATAAAACTTAAATCAACAAGGCTGCTGCCTAAATCTTGTCTAATTAAATCACCGCCAAACAAGCCAGCCGGAACACCAATAAGTCCGGCAATCAGGATAAGAATGCCAAAACTTTTGGTAACTATCCACACCAATTCTTTGTTGCTTGCTCCCAATACTTTTCTTATACCCAGTTCCTTAACGCGTGTTTCCACGGAGTAACTGGCTATGCCTAAAATGCCCAGACCAGCTATTATCATAACGATAAGGGCTAAGCCTCCAAAAAAACCTATTCTATCTCCAATGCTTGAATAACCATCTTTTAAATTCTGAAGATTTGCTGTTTTTTCAGGAAAATGGTTTTCCCATATGGATTGAATAGCTTTGGTTGCTTCCAATTCTGTATTTGGATTTATTTTTATGGTCAAGGTGGCAATTTCATTTGGCAAATACCTATATAGTAAAGGAGCTGTTTCGCCAATAATTTCATTGGGCATGATGCCAATGACTTGTACATAGGCAGAATCCAGCAATAGCGTTTGACCAACTAAAGTCTCCGATTCAGATTCTATTACTTTTGCCGCAGCTTCATTCACCAACACATATTGCTCAGTATTTTGGGGCATGTTTTTAGGGAAATTTTGTCCCGATTTTAAGCTGATGCCTTCTGTTTCAATTGTTTTTGGGTCAATACTTACGTAATACATTTCCAAAATTTTATCATTGAACTGCACAGAAGATTTGCCCTTTTTCATCGGTTTATAGTACCAGTTAGTCGCCAAAGTCGTTTCTACCTGGCTTAACTGGCTTATTTCGTTTTGTAGGTTTCCATATTTTTCACCTCTTAAATCAAGTGTCAAAATATTAGGTGACACGGTTGAGTTAATGATTGCATGATTTTTTATTTCATAATCGGCTAATATGACAACCACTATCATCAGCATAATGGTCACTGAAAACTGTACGACAATCAAAGCTTTGTAAACAGCAATACTCTGGAACAGCTTAATATTCTTCATTTTACGCAAAACCTGTATAGGCTTAAACGCTGACAACAACCATGACGGAAGTGCCCCTGCGACTAAACCTGTGATACCTGCGTAAGTCAACAAACCTAAAAACAAGATTATATCATAAGAAAACGCCACATCCATTTCGGGTATATAGTGCGTTAAAATTTCAACACATGGCATTGTAAACATCAAAGCAAATAGGGAAACAAGAGTCGATTCTATTAAAAATTGACCAATAATTTGTCTTCTTGTGGCGCCTATCGTTTTGCGAATACCTACTTCTCGCGCTCGGGAGAAGGCACGCGCCAATGTCAAACTGATATAGTTGAAAGCAGATAAAAGAGTTAAGGCTAGAATTAAAAACAGCTGTATTTTTATGCCCGTCCAATCGGTGCCCGCATCGCGGTCATTTTTAATGTCATTGTTTCGAGGGGTAATAGCCTCTATGGGTTGTGCCAAAAATTGGAGACTGCTCTTATCCAATTTCCGAGTATAGTTTTGGAGCGTTGTATTGAGTTGGGTTAAATCTTCTTCAGACTTTAAACGCGCGTAAATTGCTGCACTCTTGAAGTCTCCCCAATTTTGTGCACTAATACTCAGTGCTCCTTTTTTTTCAAGCACTTCGGCAGCATTCATAGAAAGCATGGCCTCAATGGGTAGGTGTGTTTCTAAAGGTGGGTCCTGGATAATTCCGGCAACGGTATAAGCACCTAACTTTTCAAATCGAACCGTTTGCCCTAAAGCATTAGCGTTGCCAAATATCTTTTCTGCTGTTTTTTGGGTTAAAAAAAGCGAAGTTGGATTATCTGTAAGGGTTTGTGCATTACCTGAGAGCAGTTTAAAGCCAAAAACATCAAAAAAAGAAGGCTCCGAAAATTTTATGTCAATAGGCACATCGCCTCCGTCGGTTTGCAAGTTATGTTTTCCTGCCAGACGCACTTTTACCGTTTTTTCAATAAAGGAGATACTTTCCATTTGCGGCGCCAAGGGCAATGGAGCTGTTGCCCATTTGGTTTGTTCCACCTCATTTGTTTCCTGCGTGAGTATCCGCACTAGTTGATTTAGGTTTGGATGAAAATGGTCTGTATCGTGATTGGCTTTCAGGCCTGTAAAAAGAACAACACCAACCGCCATACTCAGTGATAAGCTCAGTATATTGACTAATGAAAAAAGTTTGTTTTTCCAGAGTATCCGTATGGCGATTTTAAGATTGTTCTTTATCATGACGTAAAGTGTCGATTTTTAAGGAAAAAGAGGCAGATAGTGAGAGAAATCCCTCCAAGTTCTATTGGCAAAGCTAGTGCCAAATGCAACTAATTGATAATCAGTGTTTAGGTGTCGGTTTATTACAACTATTTTTCAAAGCCTGTTCGATTTCAGACACTTGACTGTTCGATTTGATACAGTTAATTACAAAATATTTTACACCCAAATGAAACTGCAGCACTCACTTTTATCTCAGTGGATGTTTGCCGTGGAGAAGCTTATTGGTAGGATTGTTAACTGTTTCCTTGTTGTTTGGGAACATTTGTTGGGTTATATAGAAGGGCGTTGTTGCTACGGACTTGTGCAGCCGAAGCCCGAAGCATAGCAAGGGTTAAGGCTGCACTTTGTTGTGCTTTCGTGCTTTTTATTTTGACCGAGAGTTACAACTCGTTAATTCAGCTACTCTGATTTCAAAGGTTATCTCTACAAGTTGCTACTTTGAGGGGCAAAAAACTGTAAGGCAGCTTTGTTGAACTCAATTGGTATTTCCTGCGGAGCATAATGTGAGGCATCTCTAAAGATAATTAGTTTTGCCCCTTTAATACTATCAGCTATCGCCTTAGTGTGTGACTCCAGAATCACATCATGCTCCCCTGCCATAACCAACACTGGAACACGGATGGCACTCATATCTTTATAACTCATCTGGGGTTCATTTAGTAGCAGCCTCAGAAGCCTTGCCCGGTTTAGCGATTGCTCCTCCTTCTTCCCCTCCAATTCCTCGAGTTGTTTGTTGAACAGTTCCAAAAGCCCGCTTTCTAATGCTGTATTATCTGGAAAAAGATTGGCTCCCATAATGGCTATGTTCTTCACGTATTCAGGATGGTTTAAAGCCATCTTTAGAGCTGTGTTGCCGCCGTCACTCCACCCAAGTATGTTTACCTGCTTCATGTTCAGTGAATCCAACAACAGCTTCATGTCCGATGCAAACAAGTCATAGGTAAGCTTTACTTTAACATCATCTAAACTCTTCCCGTGAGCACGGGTATCAACGGCAATGACTCTGAAGTGCTTTGACAGAGAGGCTATCTGCTGAGAAAAAGCAGAAATAGATTGACCGTTGCCGTGGAGCAGCAGGAGCGGCTCTCCCTGGCCATACATCTCATAGTATAGTTTCGCACTGTTCACATTTACATAGTTCCCGACCTCTAAACTATCTCCATAGCGATGTTTGCTTTGCAGATTAATAGGCGTCTGCATGGCAAGAAACCTGAGATACTTCAGGCTGTCAGGCAGCACGTAGGCCTCTGTTTGGGGAGTTTCTGATGGGGCGTTTATATTTTTCCCTTTGTAGGAATCAGCCGTGAGATAAAAACTAAGGTAGCTGGGGCTCACCTCTTTCCACTGGTCTTGGCTTTTGTCGCGGAAGAATACGGAACGAGAGGGAACAGGAACAGCAGAAATAGCAAAAGATTTTCTATTGCCTTCTATAGCCTCACTTTTCAGCCATTGAATGGTGACCGCCACTTTGTCCTGACCTTCCAGAAAAATATGGTAATTACTAAGATCCACCTTTACCCAGCCCTTCTTCTCCGTGACATCGAACCGTATATCTTCCTTCAATAAGGACTTGTCGGGCAAACCGTCTTTTACGCTATAAATATTCAAGCGGAACTTGACGTACTTGAACCTGTTGAACACAACATACATGTTGAAATCCTTAAGGAGAACCTCCTCATCCAGCTTTATAATGGTGCCTTGCTCTTTGGCAAGTTCATCGGAAACGAGGTTGTTTTCTGTATACATGTTGGACACCATCATCGTGGAGTTCCCTGTTCTGCCAAAGCTCTTTGTCTTCACCTTGCGTGCCTTCACCGTTACTTCGTTTAAGTTTATCTGAGCTGATGGCAGGCTAATTAGCTGATGCCCTTGCTTTAAAGCTGAGACTGTAGTTTCAACACTTTTATAGCCAACGCAGGAAACAATCACCTGCTCCTCATCAGAAACAGCAGTAGCGGGAATAGTAAAGCTAAACCTCCCATTTTCATCGGCAACCGTACCAAAGCTTTTGCCTTTCACTCCTATAGTGGCGTAAGGAATGGAGGTGTTTTTAAATCTATCAACAATCTCTCCTATTAAGGTCAGGTTTTGTGAGGCTGCCGAGGTATAAGCTAGAAATAAAAATAGGTACAAGAGCAGTTTGAATGTTTTCATTAAATGGGACAGGAGCATGGGAAAAGGCTTATGAATTTTATGGTTTATGAATTTAGTCTAATGCTTGCAGCTTCTTATTTTTAGTTAGTATGAGGCACAACGGACTTGGCCATAAGGCGGCGCAGCTGGCTTATGGGTGTGGTTAGCGCATGTGCTTCTATTTAATTTAGTTGTTGAATTCTACTATACTTCCTCAATCTGGTGTCCTTCCCATGTTGTTATGATAGGATACTTGTGTATTTCATACCATCGTTGAACAAAGTATTCAATATTATTCAAATCCGTTTCGATGATTCTCTTTAGTTGCTTTACACTTTTGCTAAAGCCATACTTTGAATAATAGCTTCCAATTTTATGCTTTCTAAACATGAAGTCATAGTTAAGTATTGGAGGTCCTTTAATATCATCAATCCCCAAACGCATTTCTGTAATGCTATTAGGCGGAAGCTTATATTGAAGTCCATCCACACCATTCAGTTGGTTGATAGATTCAGGGTTAGGATTTAGTTTAAAGATATTCAGAATAAACTTTATCCATTTGTCCTGTCGGTTTATCTGTATCTCAATAATTTGTAATGTTGAATCAGGATTTAGGCGGCATAATTCATAGGTGTAACCTTGAAGGCTGTCCCTACCAAACCATGAAGTTGAGAGGGGTGATTTCTTAAAGCCTTTTTTCTCCAACATTGGAATCCCGCATTCAAGAACTATTCTATTTCTACCTTCAAGCAATTCTTTTGCTGAAGGTCTGAAGAAAAGCCCCATTCTTTCTTTTATATATTGCTTTGAAATCCTAATTGTATAAGCGCTAACTATTGGCTAGCAGGAGTACCTACTCCTACTATCTGCACTATGTGCGAAGGCGGTTTTGTCCCTTAAATAAATGTAAGCAGCCGCTTTTTTACCGAATAATGTGCCCATCCACGTTTTTAAATAGCTAATACAATATATTAAAGATAAACGAGCTTTTTATGAAAAGGCGTAGAAAAACTAATTTGCTGGGATTAAAAGTCTTAAAAATTGCTATTTCGTGTGAGGCTTATGTTTTAGAGGGTCGCCTACTTGGTGCAAATAGCACTAAGCAAATATCGCAGGAGAGAATTAAGGTCGAAAATGCTACTTGTAACCGTATTTATTCGGGTATTATACGTTTATAACCGGATATATGCGGATAAAAACACGTACTTATGGCTTAATGTTCTGGTTGTAAGTAAGTTGGCTTTAGAACACTTATACATTTCGATTTAAAAGTGAACCTGTCCCTTAAATATTGTACTTTAAAAGAAAGATCCCCCGCCACTTTACAGCAGCAGGGGATCTTTTAATTATACTTTTAAAGTATAAACTTATTAGTAATCGTCACGCTCAATAGCGGCTACACCTGGTAGAGTACGACCTTCCATGTACTCGAGTAATGCACCGCCGCCTGTAGATACATACGACACACGGTCAGCGTAGCCCAGCTGGTTAACCGCAGCAGCAGAGTCGCCGCCACCAATCAGGGAGTAAGCGCCACGGCGTGTTGCCTCTACCACGGCCTCAGCTACAGCCTCTGTGCCTACTGAGAAATTAGACATCTCGAACACACCCATCGGGCCGTTCCAAAGTATAGTTTTTGAGTTCTGGATCACCGCTGCATACTGTGTACGTGCCTCAGGTCCAATGTCAAGTCCCATCCACATTGGTTTAATGTGGTGGCTCAGACATGTATCTACGTTGGCATCGTTGCTGAACTCGTCGGCAATCACAGAGTCGACCGGTATCATTAGGTTTACTCCTTTTTCACGAGCCATGGCAATCAGGCGCTTCGCCAGGTCAACTTTATCTGCTTCCAGCAGCGATGAGCCAATATCGCCACCGTCGGCTTTTACAAAAGTATAAGACATACCGCCGCCAATTATCAGGTTATCCACTTTGTCCATCAGGCGTTCGATAATCTGTATCTTGTCAGAAATTTTGGCTCCACCCATAATGGCTGTATAAGGGCGTTCCACTTTATCCAACACACGGCGTGCATTGTCGAGCTCAGCCTGCATTACATAACCCATCACTTTATCTTTAGGGAAGTAGCGTGCAATAACGGCAGTAGAGGCGTGCTCGCGGTGAGCAGTACCAAAGGCATCATTCACATATACATCGCCTAGTTTTGCCAGTTGCTCCGCAAAGGCAGGATCGCCTTTCTCTTCAGCTTTATGGAAGCGCAGGTTTTCTAGTAGCAGAATCTCACGCGGCTTTAGTTCAGCGGCCATTTGCTCAGCCTCTGGTCCGATAGCATCCGGAGAAAAACGCACAACTGTATCAAATTCATCAGCAAGCCTATCAACCAGGTGGCGCAGCGAGAACTTTTCCTCAGGGCCAGCTTTTGGCCTGCCCAGGTGCGACATCAGGATAATAGCGCCACCGTCGTTCATAATCTTACGAATGGTGGGCACAGCCGCACGAATACGGGTATCGTCTGTGATATTGTATTTTTCATCAAGCGGCACGTTAAAATCGACACGCACCAATGCCTTTTTGCCGGCAAAGTTATACTGGTCTACGGTTTTCATGAGGTGATTAAGGTTTTGTTACTCGTTGTTCGTTATCCACCAGATTTTGTTGCCATAAATCTTCGGTGAAACAAATATAGTGAAATGCTTATACTTGAAGATGGTTGATTGCTGGTTGTTTTTCTTCAACCTCGGACCCAACCACCCCTAACCCCTCCTTAGCCAAGGCGGGGAGTTTTACTTACTGCACTAACTGCCATCACAATAGTTATTTCCTTCTTCTTTTTAATTATGGGAAAATCATGGTAGAAAAAAGATAAAGCAGAAGCTCCAGAGCCTATACTCTTGCTAAAGTAATGTCAGAACTCCCCGCCTTGGCTAAGGAGGGGCAGGGGTGGTTGGACCCGGAACTACAGGAAATCATATAAATCAATCTAATCTCCTTAATCTGTGGTCAACAATCAAACTATAAATCACTTCTATACTTTGATAAAACCTAAAATTGAACTAGAATAGCAGCTTATAAATTAGTAAGTATAATGCACCTCTATTTATTACCTTTGCATTAATGAAAGTAGGAATAATTTTCGGCGGACCATCACGTGAGCGCGAAATCTCTTTTGCAGGTGGCCGTACGGTATACGATAATTTAGATAAAGCTCTTTTTGAGCCGGTTCCGGTGTTTGTAGACAGCCTGGGTAACTTTATACTCCTTAACTGGCAGTTTATTTACAAAGGCACTATCCGCGACTTTTACCCACCAGTAGATGCGCTGCCCGAGACAGAGCATGGCTTGCAGATTTACCTTGAATCTTTGGGTGAGTTAAGTATAGCTGAGCAGGACGAGATAATTGCCAAAGCCGGTAAACGTTTGCAGCCAAACGAGTTTAAGGAGCATTTTGAATTTGCTTTCCTGGCGCTGCACGGACCTTACGGCGAAGATGGCGCTATACAGGGCCTGCTGGAGTGGTACCATATCCCGTATTCTGGCTCAGGTATACTTCCTTCTGCAATCGGTATCGATAAAGCCGCTCAGAAAGATCTTTTAAAGCAAAACAACTTCCTGACGCCGGACTACAGAACCATACAGTATGCCGATTGGGCAAAGCAGGAGCAGCGCGAGCAGATATTCCATACTTTGGTTGAAGCACTTGGCTTGCCGTTGGTGTTAAAAGCGCCGCATCAAGGCTCTTCCATCGGGGTATCGATTATCAAAGAAAATAACTTTGCAGCATTTGAGGCAGCCGTAGAGCGCAGTTTCTTTACCAAAACCATCTACAAGAGTCAGTGGCTGGTCTTAGGAGAGGAGAAGCAGCTGGTTACCATGAAGCAACTGGTGGATATCCGGGAGGGTATCGGGATGCCGGTGATGCTGGAAGATGGCACCATTGTGTATCATCCGGAAGAGCTGCTGAACAAGATAAACCAGACTTTCAACACAACGGCTACCGATAGCCTTACGCTTACCAACATTGAGCACGAGCAGCAGGTGTTGGTTGAGGCCTTTATACAGGGCAGAGAGTTCTCTTGTATTGTAGTGCAGAACGAGGCAGGTGAGCCAATCGCTTTACCGCCAACCGAGATCGTGAAGGGCAGCGAGGTATTCGACTACCGTTCCAAGTACCTGCCGGGACTGAGCCGTAAAATTACCCCTATAAACCTACCAACTGAGCAGATTCAGCAGATACGCAAAGCTACAAGCAAACTGTTTAAAGACTTCGGCTTTAACGTGTATGCGCGTCTGGATGGCTTTATTACGGAGAGTGGCGAGATATTCCTGAACGACCCGAACACGACATCAGGTATGTTGCCGTCGTCGTTCTTCTTCCATCAGGCAGCTGAAATTGGCCTTAACCCGTCGCAGTTCCTGACCTATATTATCCGAACCTCTATTGCTGAGCGCCTTAAAACCGGCAAGGATACCGTGAAGCTGACAAGGCTACTTGCTAAGCTGGACAAAGCGATCAGGGAAGAGCAGGCGCACCGTGCTGAGAAAGTACGTGTAGGTGTGATCATGGGAGGTTATTCTTCGGAGCGTCATATTTCGGTGGAGAGTGGCCGTAACATCTACGAAAAGCTTTCTTCGTCTACAAAGTATGAGCCGCTACCGATATTCCTGACGGGCAGCAACGAGGCCCACCGTTTGTACACAATCCCGATCAACATCATGCTGAAGGATAACGCAGACGACATTAAAGAGAAAGTACACTACTTTGAGCAGGGAGGCAAACCACACCCGGTTCTCGCCGAAATAGCCAAAGAAGCAGAAAGTATAACCAGAAAGTATACAGGCCGCAGCCTGGAGGAGCCGCAGCGCATTACCTACAGCCAGCTTAAAAATCTGGTAGATGCGGTATTTATTGCTCTGCACGGCAGACCTGGCGAAGACGGAGCTTTGCAGATGGAGCTGGAGAAACTGTACATCCCTTACAATGGTTCCGGTATCCGTTCGTCGCGCATTACGATTAACAAATACGAAACCAACGAGATACTGGCTCAGCACGGTGTGCCGGTGGCCAAGCATGCTATGGCGCTTAAAGAGGATTGGCAAAAAGACAGCGAGGCTTTCTTCCAAAGTATAGAAAGTGAGTTTAAGTACCCGTTCATTGCAAAGCCAGCCGACGATGGTTGCAGCTCTGCGGTGAAAAAGATAAAGAACCGACAGGAACTGGAGGCTTTTGCCAAACTGATCTTCCGGGAGATGGAGGAACTGGATTCTGACTGTGCATTAACCTTACAGCTTGGCTTTAAAGAGGAATTCCCGAACAAAGCCGGCTTCCTGGTAGAAACACTTATCTCCAGAGAGGGCGCTAAGCACTTCCTGGAGATCACCGGTGGTTTGCTTACAAAGTATGCCCCTGATGGTACGGTAAGTTACGAGGTGTTCGAGGCATCGGAGGCATTGGCAGAAGGTGAAGTTTTATCTTTGGAAGAAAAATTTCTGGCCGGCGAAGGACAAAATATCACACCTGCTCGTTATGCTGCTGACCCGGAGCGTCGCCAGAAAATATCTGACAAGGTAAAAGAAGACCTGCGAAAAGTAGCCCAGATCCTGAACATAGAAGGCTACGCTAGGATAGACGCTTTTGTGCGTGTGCTGGAAAACGACGAGGTAGAGACGATCATCATCGAAGTGAACTCACTTCCTGGCATGACACCAGCCACTTGTATCTTCCACCAGACAGCCATTAATGGTTACAAGCCATACGATTTTATAGATCGCATTCTGCAGTACGGCATGGAGCGCACTAAAATGAAAGCAGAAGTATAATTGAGTTAAAGAGGTAGAAAGTTAAAAGGTTAGAGGGGTAAGTATGTAGAGACACAGTACTTTGCGTCTTGTACTTAACCTGAATCAACAATTTAACAGTCCAATATTCAACAATTAAATAAATGTTTAAAACGAATTCATTTGTAGATGTTCTGAAGCATCTGGCTATTATGGCAGTTATCGTAGTGGTGCTGGTTATCGGCTTCTTTTACGTTTACCTGCCATCAACTACAAACCACGGCGAGAGCATTTCTGTGCCAAGAATTGAGGGAATGCAGCTCGGAGATGTAGAGCAACTGCTAGAAGAACAAAATCTGCGCTATTATATTAATGATTCTTCTTACAAGGCAGACCTGAAGCCGTTCCAGATCCTGACGCAAGACCCTGCCCCGGGTGCCAAGGTAAAGGAAGACCGCAAGATCTACATCTCGGTAAACATGAAGAACCCACCGATGATTAAGATGCCAAAGCTGATTGATGGATCGGTGAAGAATGCAGAGCTTATACTTAAAAGCTACGACCTGAAAAAAGGTAAGCTTACCTATGTGCCGGACCTGCAACAGGGCGCCATTCTAAAGCAATTTGTGAACGGAAAAGAAGTTAAACCAGGCGATATGATTCCGAAAGGCTCTGTGATAGACCTACATGTGGGTGACGGTTTGGGTAATTCTGAGTTTGAGATGCCAAGTGTAGTAGGTATGCCTGTAGATGAAGCTTCGGTTCTGCTGGTAGGGCAGGGACTTCAGATAGGCAACATTATCTACGTGCCAGGCAGCGAGGAAGCCGATGGTACTGTTGTAAAGCAGCGTCCGTTTTCGGAAGTAGGAGCCAAGATAAGAGTAGGCGAACTGGTTGACTTGTGGGTGGCTGGTTCTGAACCACTGCAAGGAATAGAATAAAGATCATTATTGCTATAAGAAGAGCGCCTGGGCAGTTTTGTTCAGGCGCTTTCTGTTTTAGACCTCGCAGCGTACGCAGCTCCTGCGAGCGTCTGGCATTTTTGTAACATAATATCCCGCCATTCCTGCCTCTTCAAAAATAGTAAAGGGGCCTGAACTCAATACTACGCTACCACAGATTTACGTTATACAAAAGCTTTAGCCCGTAGTAGAAAGACATTCTCTTCATAACAAAGTATACTAAAGTGCCTAAATGTCGGGTGCTTTGCTTATTTTAACGTTTTAATCGCGATACCACAAACCCGACTCTAAACCCGGATTATGAGAAAAGCGCTGTGCTTTGTACTTTTTATACTTGCTGGTAGTATAACCACTAGGGCGCAGGTGGTGCTAATGCCATTGCAACAGGAGCAGCGTGCATCCAAAAGTATACCTGTAGCCTTACGCCAGGCAGCAGTACCACAGACGCTTCCTTTATTTGATGATTTTGCTACAGTAGCCGTTGTACCCGACCCAAACCGCTGGATAAACGGGGGCGTGTACATTAACAACCGCTATGCCCGCCACCCGATTACTATAAACGTGGCTTCTTTTGATGGCCTGAATATAAATGGCCTGCCTTATGCGCCGGGTTCTATAGGAGCAGGAGCATCCGATTCGCTTACCTCACAGCCAGTACTTTTGGCCAATCTTACTCCCGCCGATTCGGTGTACCTGAGTTTTTACTGGCAATCCGGTGGCTTAGGCGATATCCCCGACAGATCGAACTTGGTTTACTTTGCACTAGAATTTAAAGGTGCTGATGGCAACTGGCGGGAAGTATGGCGGCAGAATGGTTTGGGAGAGGTAACAGACTTTGCGCAGGTTTTTGTCGGGTTAAAAGAAGCAAGATACTTCCACGACGCTTTTCAGTTCAGGTTTAAGAGTGTGGGGCAGCGCAATGGTGTAGCCGATGTCTGGAACCTGGATTACGTGCAACTGGACCGCAACCGCCGCAAAGGACAGAACACTACCCGCGATATTGCCATCAGCCAGAGTGTAAGCAGGCTGCTGAAGAATTATACTGCCATGCCAGCCGTGCAGTTTTTGCAGAACAAACAGGAAGAGTTGGCCCCGGAGGTAACTGCTACACTTAATAACCTTGGCGGGCTACCCGGCGCGATCAGCTGGCGGGGCTATATCAAAAAAATAAACGAGACTGCCGCCGATACCTTTCTGCGCGACCAGGCGTTGGTGCCGTCTAATGCCCGGCAATATGCTATAACCGGTGTGCCCCGCATAGATAACCTGGACCTGGACAAAAATGGCTTTACACTGGAGCATGGTTTCCGGCTTATAACAAGTGAGGCTAACCCGCTAGAACGTGCCAACGATACTACCCAACGTAAAACAGTTTTTGCCAACTACTACTCCCACGACGATGGCACAGCAGAAGCAGGCTTCAGCTTTCCCGGCACCGGCAGCACACAGGTAGCACAGCGCTTTACCCTCAACCAGCCCGACCAGATACTGGCCTTCAGGATATACTTTCCGAGGGTAAGAACAAACCTAGCCGGTACCTCGCTGGTGTTCAGGGTGTGGAGCGACAACAACGGTGTGCCTGGCGATGTGCTGCACCAGCAGAGCTTCCAGATACAGTACAGCGACACCCTGAACGAATTCTATGAAGTACAGTTAAATAAACCTGTACCGGTAAGAGATAATTTTTACATCGGCTGGCAGCAGTCAGGTAACTTATTCGTAAATGTAGGCTTCGATAGGAATGAGTCTGCTGCAGGTCGTTTTTTGTTTACCAGCTTTACCAACTGGGCAGCCGATACACAAGCTGAGGGTGCCCTGATGCTGCGCCCTGTACTGGTAGGAGAGGCCTTAGGTTTAGAAGAAGATTTAGAGGCAGCCAGGATAAAAGTATTCCCGAACCCATCAGCCAACGGGCAGGTATTTATTGAGGGGGAGTATGAAAATCTTCGTATCTATACCGTTAGCGGCCAGGAAGTGTACAGGCAAACCTATGCTGGCAGTAAACCGATGGACCTGAGTAAACTGAGTCCCGGATTTTATACTTTGCGTATACAAACAAGAAAAGCTATTATCACGAAAAAAATAATCTTAAACTAAACCATGATCGCATCATCCGACATCACAGTTGAAGAACTGAAAGAACGCCTTGCCAAAGGAGAAACACCTGTAATCATAGACGTAAGAGAAGACTGGGAGCACCAGGAAACCAACATAGCAGGAGCAAAAAACATACCTTTAGGAGCGCTTCCGCAGCAGCTGGAAGACCTGGAAGAGTTGAAAGACCAGGAAGTAATCGTGCATTGCAAGTCAGGCGCAAGATCTGCCACGGCAAAGGCCTTTATGCAGCAGCAGGGCTTTAACAATGTGCGTAACTTGTTAGGCGGAATTACGGCATACAACGGCTAAGCATAAGCCAGTTAATCTATAAAAAAGGGGTAGAGGCACAACAGATGCTTCTACCCCTTTTCTTTTTTTCGGCAGGCTGTGTTTTATACTTTAGAGTATCTTACTCCAGTATAAAAGGAGAGGGGCTGAAGCAAAGTATAAGTATAGCAAAAGCCAAAATCGCCAGCACGCGCCGGGCAGGTGTGATAGATGTTTCGATGATGCTGGACGGGTGGAACAGCCCCATTACCCTCGACAGCAGCAAACCGAAGACCATCCAGCCGCTATAGCCGTCGGCTTGTGGGTAAAATAATACGATAAGCACCTGTGCAGCAAGTATAACACCAGCCAGGTACAGGCTATACGTCAGCTTAGGAGTAGCCGGCTGCAGTACAAACACCAAGTAAAGCAAATAGTAAGGCCACATCCAGATATGCGCCTCAAAAGCCGGAAACAAGCCCGATAAACTATACTGCAGCAGGAACAAGCCAAAGGTGGCCCCAAGTGCAAATTTGCGGTCTTCCAGTAACTTTAAAAAAGCCCAGTAGGCAAAAGGCGTAAAGATGATCAGCAAATCCTCGGACCACAGCGGCTCGTTATAAGGCGATATTACCCCCAGGCCGGCATAAAGTATAAACAGGCTGAAGAAGACAGGGGAAAGGCGATTAAAACGCTCATACCCGATAAGCCCATAAAGCACGTGCCCGCCATCCAGCTGGCCGATCGGTAGCAGGTTAAGGGCTGTAAAGAACAGGGCAAGGTAGCCTGCAAACAGCAAAGGGTAGTGCATCATCTCGTACTGGTTAGGCACCAGTGCCGGGTCTGCCACATACTGCTCGAAAAGTACAAACAGCAGGTTCTTGCCAAGGGCCAGATTCCCAAAACCGTTCTGGTACACCTGCTGCGCATAATCCTGCCCAAACTGTCTGTACTCAGGGTGTATCGTGAAAATATACTCCGGGTCTGGCAGGTTTGTAAAAGCATAGAACAACAGCGGTATGGCCACTACAAAACCAGCCAACGGACCGGCAATGCCAATATCAAAAAACTGCTGCCGCGACAGTATCCTGCTTTTGATGCGAATAAAGGCCCCCATGGTACCAATAGAAGAGGTGATGCCAAACCAAAGCGGTATGTAGTAGGGCAGGGTAACTTTAGTGCGATAATATTTTGCCGTAAAGTAGTGGCCAAACTCATGCACCGTCAGCACGCCCAGGAATGGCAGCGAAAAGTATAAACCACGCAGGAACTCTGCCCAGGTTATACTTCCTGTCCAGGTAAAGCCCTCTCTGCCTACAAAAAACAGCTTACCAAAGGTCCACTCGGTACCGGCAAGGGTAGTTGTTACCAGCGTGATGCAGAAAAGTAGCAGGTGCAGCCCGTATGTCTGCCGCTTGCTAAACTGCCTCATTCGCAAAAAACTCATTAATGGTAAGCGGAGGCTGCAGATGTAGAGTATTGATGCCTATGGCACGCGCACTTTCAATATGCTGTATGCTGTCGTCTATAAACAAGGTTTCTTTTTTGGCCAGGTTGTGGCTATCGAGTATCAGGTTAAAAATAGCTTCATCGGGCTTGCGCTTGCCCACCAAGTGCGAGTAGTACGCTTCCTCAAACAACGAGTCTAGGCTTGGGATAGAGAAGCTATCTTCTACTATTTTATTAAAAGCCTCCAGGTGAATGGCGTTGGTATTGCTAAGCAGGAAAATGCGGTACTTCTTGCCCAGTTCCTGTAGCAGGTCGATACGCTCCTGCGGTATATCCAGTAGCATGGCGTTCCAGGCGGCATCTATCTGTTCGTCGGTAACGTCGCGCATCTGGTAGGTTTCGCGCAGATCTTTTCTGAACTCCTCCGGCGAGCTGTTGCCGGTCTCAAACAGGTCAAACAAATGCGACTGCTGTTTCTGGCTATACTCTACTGTACAGTCGTCTTTGCACAGTTTCTGCAGCTCTTTTATACTTTTATGGTAGTCTATGTTTATGATTACTCCGCCCAGGTCGAAGATGATATTTTTAATATTTGTAAGCTCCACGAAAAAAATGTTTGTTTAGTATTTGATATATTGAATGCAAATATGTAAAATTGCACTCCCAATTCAAAGGAAGCACTTCTAAAGCGCACCTCCTTAAAGGGAACGGGCCTATAGCTCATTCGGTTAGAGCAACTGACTCATAATCAGTAGGTGCCTGGTTCGATTCCAGGTGGGCCCACAGAAAATCAAGCACTTACGAGGTAAAACTTGTAAGTGCTTTTTTGTTATGGATGAATATGTAGCTAGAAACAGTTTAAATATGCCCTATGTAGTTATCTGAAATGCTTAAGGTGATGGCTACAAAAACCTAAGTATGTTGTCGCACACTTTTTCCATACCTGATAAATACAAGCACCACCACCAAAGCCAGCACTGCCAAGCCTACCCATGCAGTCGTTATAATTTGAGGACTTTCTTCCACTCTAATCTCACGGTGTTTTAAAATAATGCCGTAAAGTGCCCAAATTCCAACCAATCCAATAAAAGGGTTAGACCTGCTGAAGACTACAAACATCACGATTAAAGTTGCTGCTATAATCATAAGAGTAGTCCAAAGCCCCTCACTTAAGCCAAAGCCATCCCATCCTAAACCAACCAAAGCAGAACTGATGTTGGCGACAGTGGCGATGATGATCCAGCCAAAGTATAAACTAAGCGGCACTTGTGTAAGCCAGCGGGACGCGGCAGAGCGGCTAGTGTCAAAGATGTTCAGCCGCAGGTGCATTGCCAGCAGCGTTGCCAGCTGAATAAGGATAAGTACCGCTGAGATAACCAGCCACTCATTTACCCAGGCGATGGTCCAGGCGCCGGTTGCCAGGTTGTTTGCCATGAACAGGAATCCTAATCGCTGCAGGTCTACATTGGTCTCATGGCTTACAGGCTCCTTAAAAGCTTTAATTAAATGAAAGATGCAAAAGGCCAAAAGCCCCAGGTAAATAAGCCCCCAGATAGAAAATGTAATGCCTGCAGGGGTGAAAAGTGCCGGGTACTTAGCTGACACATCGCCAATAGTCTGGTTATTAAAAACCTCCAGCTGCGTGAGCTGCGAAGGTACCAGGTGCAGCAGGAAAAACAGGGTGTTTAGTATGGCCAGTGTTTTTATATTTTTCATAGTATAGGAGGATGTGCTATCATTTGTACTTTAGGAAATAGCTTAGCAACCAATTTGTTTAGACTAAGATGCTGAGGGTTGGTAAACTATTTCCTTCAGTGTTAAAGGGTATTACCGCAATAGTGTGGTTAAAGTTGAGGTGACATTAATCCAGCCTATTATACTTCACCTCTCACATACCAGCCTAACTTGCCATATCCTAAAACCCCATACTTACCTGTAAAAACATATTTCTGCCGGGGCGTGCTATTTGGCCCCAATCGAGATGCTCCCGGTACAGTACGTCAAAGATATTTTCGATACCCGTATTCAGCTGCCATACTTTCTTCTCTGTTTCCTGTTGATAACCGGCGCGCAGGTGCCAGAGCATAAAGCCTTCGGTAGGTTGTTCTCTGAAACGCTCACTGTTTCGGTTCTGTGCTGCTGTGATTTCAGTTTCGCCCTGTACCCATAAGTTATCGCCAAAGTACTTCCTAAGGGAGGTTACGTTGCGCAGCGGCGGCATCATGGGCAATGGTTCGCCGTTTGTGTTGCGGCCGTAGTTATACTTTAGTATGCTTACCAACTGGGTATAGCCAGTAATGTTGTATACGACGCTTGCTTCTGCACCGGCAAGTAAAGCATACGGCGTGTTCTCGTATACTTTTACGCCATGGGCACCTGCCGTCATAGCGCTTAGGCTTGGATCGAATGTACCTACAATGTAGTTCTGCACCCGCGAAGTATAGGCTGTGGCCTGAACCCGCACACGCGGCTCCTGCCACGAAAGTG
This sequence comes from Pontibacter sp. H249, assembly GCF_037892465.1. Taxonomy (NCBI): domain Bacteria; kingdom Pseudomonadati; phylum Bacteroidota; class Cytophagia; order Cytophagales; family Hymenobacteraceae; genus Pontibacter; species Pontibacter sp. H249. The sequence continues at coordinate 44,451 of NZ_JBBKTR010000012.1, forward strand.
TAAACTCGCTTTGTATACTTTGCTCGGGTTTTAGATTTGTATTGCCTAGGTAATCAAAGCCATCGAACTGACTAAAGAGGTAAAAACCGTAAAGTTCGCTGGCAGTAGGTGTCCGTCCGTTAAAACCGGCAGATACTAAGGCTTTCAGTTTTTTATAAACCGTATGGCTGGCCTGCAGCGATACCGACGGAATAACGAACTGGCGCTGCGTGCCGGTGTAGCCAAACACAGACAACTGATCACGTCCCTCACGGGTTGTTACGGCATAATCAGACACATTTACACGACTATTCAGTTGGAGCTGGGTTTTTTCTCCGGCCTGCAAGTTATATTGCGCTGCTATTCCCGACTGCAACTGGCGGTTGTCGGGCCAGGTAAGCATATACATCGGCGATTGCCCGTCTTGGTACATGGTCATGGAGGCGCTTAAGTAGCTGGCTGAAGCATCTGCACGTAGCGTTAGTTGTTGATTGGATCTGGTTGAGGTAGTGCCTTCTGCAAACATGCCTGCTGTTTGGCTCAGCCCAGGCATATCCATTCGAATGGGTAAGTCGGGGCGGGCGCTATCGTCCATGTAGTGGGCAACTTGGTTAGCGTATAGGCGCGTTTCCAGGCGTCTCCAGCGTTTCTTATTATTCTCCCGCACCAGGCTTATGGCTCCTATTCTTGCCTTGGCTAGGCCCACATCCATTGGCAGTGCCGGAAAGCCAATGTTCCAGCCATCGTCAAAGATCAGGTCGGCTTTCAGAACAAGATCTGGCTGCAATAGCAATTTACCATTGAGGGCATAGTTGGCTTTCTCGTATTGCGAATACAGCACCTTTTCGCCGTTGCCGTTGCGATAGTTCTGGCTTTTGCGGTAAGTGCCAGAGGCCCGAAGTCCCCAGGTTGGAGTAGCGTAGTTCAGCCGCAAACTACCCAGCATGGCATTGGCCGCCGATTGAAAGCCACTGCTTACCGATCCAGATAGCCTGCGCTCGTCAGAAAGGTCGGCCTCGGCCAGTTTCATGTTAAGGCTGCCTCCAATGGCTGCTCCCTGCATCGCACTGCCGCCTGCCGTGTGTACTTCTATACTTTGTAGGTTTAGTGGCTCGATGTAGATAGTGGCCGGATCCATTTTATCAGTACAGGCACCTTGTATCCTCATTCCATCCAAAGTAACACTTACCTGACCTGCACTAAAAGCCCGTATAGTGGGCTCCATGCCATAGCTGCCGCGCCTAATAAACGATACTTCCGGCATCCGTGACATCAACTCTTCGGTAGTTGCAGCCTTGTTGGCATAGTAAAACTCCTGCAAGTGTTTCTGGTGACTATGGGCCTTAGTTTTTATGGCAACCTCCTGCAACATAATGGTCCGCACAGAGTCAGGAGATATGGAATTTTGTTGGGCATAGGCAGGCAGTACTGACAGCGCAATGGCACCGAGTAGGAGAGGTGTTTTCATTTCCTTCACCTTTTATAATTTTGAGAAAGCTGCTGGCACTCAGGTACAGTTGAGCGCCAACAACATTAAATTAGAAGTTGACTTCGAAGTAGAGTTTACCAGCTTCTCCGGTAGCGTCGTTGAGTGTCAGGTTCAGGTACCAAAGGCCCGTCATGGTAAAGTTTACCTTGCCTTTGTAGTGGCCATTGCCGCTGTGCGTAGGGTTCACGTTATTAGGCGAGCCATGGCCCATAGTTGGCATTTCGGGCTCCAGTGCTATTGTCAGGTTTGTTACAGCAGGGAAATCCATCATCGAGTTTCTCTTATACATAGCTACCTCCATGTCGTTTATGCCTATTTTGGGCTTTTGTGGCTGCAATAGGGCTATATAATAGCGTGTACCGTCTGTTGCAGAAACCAGTGACTTTAAACGGCTGGTTGCTGGCTCTTTAATAGTAACAGGAGCGGTTAAGGTACCGGTTTTTCCATTTGCTTGCACTTGCACATCTAGTATCCAAGAGCCCATATCACCGGAGGGCATCGTGAACACTACCGCACCCGGAAAATAACCGTCTTGGGCTTGGTTAGAAGTCGGGTTTTCGATTGGTGAGGCATGCTTCATTGTGCCCATGTCCATAAGTGGCTTAAAACTAACAGTTGCTTGCTCTATGCGCTTGCCGGTGGCGTCGAAAAGGGCGATGTAAATTGGGTTATAGCCTGTTGTTAATTCTTCAGTGCTGTACACTTCTACTTTTATGTCGGTTCCGTCGGCAGTGCCTTCAGCTATTTTCTGGTAAGCAATGGTTGGGGTTGGCGTTTCGTCATCGGAATTGCAGCCAGTTGTAAATAATGTTATTAAGGAAAGGGCCCATAGTGTGAGCCATATATTCTTTTTCATGGGTACTCTTTTTTTTAAGCCTTTAAAGTAAGGGCTAATAATTAGGTATAAACTTTTAACGCAGGATTTTATACTCATGCGGATAGCCTTCTGTGCCTGTAAATGCACAGTAACTAAAGCCTGAAGCATATAGGAAATCAGGCTGCACGTTTGTAGCAGCTTGTTTTGGTATGCTAATATAAAAAAGTGTTATACCTGTGGCGGGTGGAAGCAGGCAGGATGGAAGGAGTAACGGTAAGAGCTCTCCTGAAATACAGCGTGTGCCGCAACTGCTGTAATAGCCGCAAGCGCATTATCAGAGGCAGGAGCGGGTGCCGTAAAAGGACTAATATGCAGCTTAAGTGTAAGGCCGGAGGTATCAGTTTCAGGCGCTTCGGTTTTATTAAGTTGTTTTTTAAGGTAACACTTACCTTCGCAGTTAAGCTGAGGCTTGTCTTTGTTCTCGCAAAGCACCGCCGCAATGTAAGCCTTATTGGCAAAATAAGACGAGAACACGATCCCCTTGTAGGATACCTGCAGGGTTATCAGAAGTAACAATATGACTGCAATTATTCGCCTCATTTCAAAAGCAAAGGTATGCACTAGGGTTATTAATCCAAATGATCCTTGTCATAAAACAGGAGGTATAATGAATAGTTGCTTAGATTGTGAAGTATAAAGCTAAGATTAAATTATTGGCTGTTGCCACTATGCTACTTCAATTAGTAAGTATAAAAGTCTCATGAAATCTGAGATATTTAGTCATGCAAACCATTGACTTAGGCTCCAGATTTATACTTTGTTTTTAGAGTTATGTGCTGTTTTAAAAAGTCGGGCTAGTTATGTTCATCGAGGTGCTGGCGGGCTTTTTCATAGGTTCTGTGTACTGTACCGGCTGGATGCTCAGCAGGCGTATAAATAGAGTATAGTTTTAGCTCTGTGTTGCCTGTGTTCCGGATGTGGTGGTAATAACCTGCCGGTATAAGTATAACCCAGTCGTCGGATACTGTTCTCTCAAAACTCAGCTCTTTTTCTGATTTGCCCATGCGTACCAGGGCCTCGCCTTGTTCTATCCTGATGAACTGGTCTATGTTTCTGTGTACTTCCAGGTCAATTTCTTCGTTAGGCTTAAGCGACATAAGCACCAGTTGCAGGTGCTCTCCTGTCCATTGGGTATTGCGGTAATGTGGATTGGCTATAGTGGCTTCTTCTATATCCAGCATCCAAGGTTGTTTGCCCATATCACCGGTTTCCTGCTGCACCTGTTGCCCTTTTGCTTCTTTAACCACTACGCCGCGTTGCTCGCTACAGGCAGTAAGTGCCAGAAAAGTAAGCAGGTAAGCTGCAAGAGGCGGCATACTTGTTTTATTAGTTTTCTTCTTTTTCATAGCTCAGGTTTTAAGGGTGGTGGTTTGCTATAAATATGTGATAAGTGATAATCAAAGATATGCTAAGCTGGTGGATCGAGAAGTATACTATTGCAGTAGCAGGCTTCTTCGGCTACAGAATAACAATTTTTTAGCACGCTTACCTAAGCAAACAAAAAGGAGAATTTCACTCAGAATGTAGGCCGTTAACCTGCCAAAGCTTGCAGCATTAATAAGTATGGCTTTATCAGAGAATGGTAAGAGTATAGGTTGTAATAAGCAAATGGCTTAACAGGATCGGTTCTGTAGGGAGCCAAGCAGTATTTATTTACAGGTAATAAAGGATTATTTTATCAGGGGAGAAGAGAATGTGCAATTTACTTTTTATACTTTTCCAACCACTCCAAGGCACTTTTCCTATCGGTAAACAAGCGGGTAGGGTTCTGTGGCTTATTAACCATGATAAAAAAATTGGCAGACATTTTAAGCATAGGCGAACCTACCAAAATTGCACTAGCGGACACAAGATCGTTTCCCTCATTGGCAAGATAATCGCGGGCATCCTTAGTAGATTGTTTTATTCTGGTGATATCAAAAAAGCTAGGGTAAGTTTCCTGGCCGATAAAATTTAAGCGATCCTGTACGCATTTCTTAGCGATAGCAAGATCAACTAATTCTACGTCTTTGTAGATACAGTATAAAATTCCATCCTCCATGAACAGCTCTAAATACTCTGTTAACTTAGTTCTTGTATTTTTTTCAGAATTTGCCATTCAATTTGAATAGATTTTATAGATCGCTTGTTAAGCACATTACTAATGCAATTATAATTAAAATACGTGGCAAAAATAAGGCACAATAATATTTTAGATACGGTGGATTCGGTCCTCTCAGTTTCTAAAAAGAAGGGAATCATCCATCTGCACGCAGAAGACCAAACACTTAGCGGACAGCATTTAACATTAAACGGAACAAAAGTATTGCATTTTGGTACCTGCGGCTATCTTGCCCTGGAGCACCACCCGGAAGTAAAACGCGGTGCCATTGAAGCAATAGAGCGTTTTGGTACTCAATTTCCGATGTCGCGCACGTATATTTCCAACCCGCTCTATAGTGAGCTGGAAAGCCTGATTAAGCAGATGTACAATGTGCCGGCAGTAATATCGAAAAATTGCACGCTTGCCCACCTGACTACCATACCAAGTATAATTCGCCAGTCTGATCTGGTAATATTGGATCACCAGGTACATGCCAGTGTGCAGGAGGCTGTTAAGAAGCTGCTAAGCCAGGGTGTTACCGTTGAAATGATACGCCATAACAACCTGGAGATGCTCGAAGATCGCATTAAAAAGCAACGTAGTAAGTATGAGCGCATCTGGTACATGGCTGACAGTGTATACTCCATGTATGGCGACTTTGCCCCAATTAAGGATATGATAGCGTTGGCTGAAAAGTATGAGCAACTATACTTGTATGTAGACGATGCGCACGGTATGAGCTGGGCCGGAAAAAACGGCTCTGGCTATGCCATGAGCCAAATGCCGGAAGGGCTGTACCATAAAATGATCCTGACGGCAAACCTGGGTAAAGCCTTCGGTGCCTGTGGTGGTTTGTCGCTGTTCCCGACCGAGGAATGGTATAACAAAGTGAATAATTTTGGAGGGCCGCTTACCTTTTCGGTGCAGATAGAGCCTGCGACTTTGGGTGCAGCTATTGCCTCTGCCAAAATACACCTGAGCAACGAGATCTATGGTTACCAGGAAGAGTTACAGAAGAAAATAGCATATTTTAATAAGTTGCTGAAAGAAACAGAACTGCCGCTGGTGCACGAATGCGAAAGCCCGATTTTCTATATCGGCACCGGTACCATGGATATGGGAAATCACCTAGTGCAGGCCCTGCTCAATGATGGTATTTATGTAAACCTGGCTACATTTCCGGCAGTTCCGGCCAAAAACATAGGAGTTAGAATAACTATTTCTTTAAGTAACTCTTTTGAGGATATCGAAGAGCTGGTGAGCAAGCTGAGAGTACACTTTAAAGAGGCGCTGGTAGCAACCAACCAAACGAAGGATAACATCCGGAAAGCATTTAAAATGCCGGCACTAACCTTAGCTCAAGCTGCTTCAGTACCTGTTGTAGGCAATAGCCTGGCAGTTAAACGTTATACTACCATACAAGCAATAAATCCTCAAATCTGGAACAAGTACCTGGGTAAGCGGGGCATGTTCGATTGGGATGGTTTGAAACTTCTGGAAGAGTCTTTTAGCGACAACACAGAAAAGGAGAATAACTGGGGCTTTAGGTATTATGCTGTAGAAGATGCGGAAGGTAGGATTATACTGTTAACGTTTGCGGTAGTAGCGCTTTTAAAAGAAGATATGTTCTCGCAGGCATCTATCTCGAAAGCAATTGAACGAGAAAGGCTGGCAAACCCTTATTACCTTACATCAACAGGTATTTTAATGGGGAGTCTTTTTACCGAGGGCAACCACCTATACCTTGACAGAGAGAGCCCATACTGGAAAAATGCACTTAAAGCGCTGATGGCGGAACTATACAAAGACCAGGATAAGGAGAACGCAAGCAGTATTTTGTTAAGAGACCTGGATGCCAACGACCCCAAAATGGACGAGTTTATGGTAGAGCAGGATTTTGTAAGGTTGGATTTGCCGGAGTCTTGTGTCGTAGAAAACCTTAACTGGAAAACGGAAGAAGAATTTAGAAAAACGCTCACAAAGAAAGGCCGTGAAAACTTTGTGCAAAAGATAAAGCGATATGAGCATTATTTTGATGTACAGGTGAAGAGCCGCCTCTCCGACGATGAGTTGCAACAAGCAATAACATTGTTTAAAAATGTAAAAGGCAACAATTTTGCTATTAATAACTTTCTGTTCCCGGATAAGCTTTTTTATGCGCTAAACGAAAACGATTCATGGGAATTTGTAGTGCTGTATATTAAAGAGGAGTACTCTATAAACAGAAAGCCTGTGTCGGTGGGTTTTTGCCACAAAAATTTTGACAATGTATACAGTTTTATGCTGGTAGGAATGAACTATGAATACCTGCTGGAGTATAATATTTACAGGCAAACCCTTTACCAGGTAATTAAGCGAGCAAATGCCTTAAACTGCAAAAAAGTGAACTTTGGAATATCCGCCACTCTAGAGAAGAAAAAAGTTGGCGCGACACCATATCCCAAAGTTGGATATTATCAGGCAAAAGACAACTTTGCAATGGAAATGATCGGTGCTACTTTTGCAGTAGAGAAGGAATAAGGCTTTGGCCAAACAAATCAGAATATAATTTATACAAGTGAAAGTTCTTAAAGAGAGAATAGAAGAAATCATAACCTTGATTGCCGAAGTAGCCAACGGTAACTTTGACTATCAGTTAGAGGTTTCGGAAACCGGCGATGAGATGGATGCAGTTATTGCCGGTGTTAGTATGCTGGGGCAGGAGCTTAAGAACTCAACAGTATCAAGAGATTTTATGCAAAGCATCTACCAGGGTGTGGTAGATATGCTGCTTGTACTTAACACCGACTGCACTATCCGGAATGTAAATGAGGCTTTTGAGGAGGCCACTGGCTACAAAGAGTCTGATCTGGTTGGAAAGCACCTGACTGATGTATTTAAGCTAGAGGATAACTATGACCTTAACACAGGATTGGTTAAGCTGGAGCAAGAAGGTAAGTGCCTTAACCTGGAACTGTTGCTGCACACAAACCAAGGCCAGTCAATCTCTACATCCTGCTCGCTGTCTTACCTGACGAACAACAAAAAGGAAAAAGACGGAATTCTGATTATAGCCAAGGATATTACAGAGCAAAAGCTAAAGGAGAAAGAGTTGCAGGAGGCAAAACAGAGAGCTGAAGCTGCTAACGAGGCTAAAAGCCATTTCCTGTCCAGCATGAGCCATGAGATACGCACGCCGTTAAATGGCATACTTGGTTTTTCTTACCTGTTGCAGGACACGCAGCTTAACCCAACACAGGCGCAGTATGTAAACCTAATTAAAACATCGGGCTCTAATCTGTCTAAGCTACTGAATGATATACTTGATTTCCATCGCATAGAACAAGACCGAATAGCCATAGAAGCTATACCGTTTGATATCAGACAGACTGTAGCCTCGCACCTGGAGCCGTACAAATACCTGGCTGAAGACAGAAGCATTTCCTTCTCCTATACCATAGCTGATGAAGTGCCTCAAGTTGTAATCGGCGACCCTACACGTATCAGTCAGGTGCTTATAAACCTGATAAGTAACTCTGTTAAATTTACGGAGGCAGGAAGTATAAGTGTGCATTGCCAGCTAAACGAAATCTCTGAAGCAGAGAGTACTGTTATACTTCGCTTTACAGTTACTGATACCGGTATCGGTATTCCGGCAGATAAGCAGGCTGTTATCTTTGATTCGTTTACGCAATCAGATCTTTCTACTACGCGTAAGTATGGCGGCTTTGGCTTAGGGTTAGCTATAAGTAAAAAGCTGGTTAATTTAATGCAGGGAGATATGGGCGTAACGAGTCCGCCAGCCGGACAGCAGAATGGTGCTTCGTTTTGGTTTAGCGTAAAGCTAAAGTATGTGGCAGCAAACAATGCCGTACAACCCGAAGCAGATGAAGCAGAATTATCCTACAAACTGGATGACGGTACTAGTATTTTGGTAGTGGATGATAACGCCATTAATGTGTTGCTGATGCAGGACGTACTCGAAAACTTCGGTGCCCAGGTAGCAGTTGCCCAGAATGGCGAAGAAGCCGTTAAAATGGCTATGCTCAACACCTACGACCTAATTTTTATGGATATTCAGATGCCGGTAATGGACGGATTGGAAGCAGCTACCAAGCTCCGGAGGTCAAATGTTATCAGCCCTATTATCGCTTTCTCAGCCAACGCCTATAAAGATGATATCGCTAAAAGCCTGAAAGCAGGTATGAATGATCACCTTTGCAAGCCATTCACCAGCAAAGATCTGGTTTCTGTGCTTAAGAAGTGGGTATAGCACTCAGCAAAGTATAACGATAAAAATTAAAGCGCCTCTCCTAAACCGGAGAGGCGCTTTTTTAGATAGTAGATAGGTAGTAGTTAATTTATTAACCTACACCGTTTCCGTCGCCTTGTTTGGCATCGTCGTTACGGATAGATTTTTTACGGCGCGGTGGTTTCTGCTGGTCCATTTTGCCGAAGCTGTAGTTAAAGCTAACACGAACACCACGGTTATAATTGTTAATGCGAATGCGCTGCTCGTAAGGTACCGGGTTGATGGCAGTTGGCTCATTTACTTCCACATCGTTTGCCATTCTCAAGCTTCTTCTGAACGGGTTGTCCAGGCTAAGCGTAATGCCACCTTTCTTATCGAAGAGCTCTTTCTTAAAGGCCAGGCTATGGAAAGAGAAGGAGTTAAATTTACCCAGCAGCTGCACACGGCGTGAATTAAAGCCACCGTTAAACTGAGCACTAATGCCTTTGCCAAAGCTGTATGAGCTGTTTGCATTGATGTTATACATCCAGCCACTGTTGCTAGTATACTGGCTCTTCAGGTCTACAAAATAGATGTTGGAGCTACCGCCGATGGTCCAGTTATTTGTAGGCTTCGTGTTGCCGAACAAACTCATGCCATAAGTTTTATTCTGAGCAATGTTTCTGAAAGAGAGGGTGGTAATGTTTGTCTCCGGATCAACCTCTACTACTGTTTCAATGGCATTGTCTGTTTCGCGCATGTACAGGCTGGCATTAACCGAAGTTGTTTTAAAGTAGGTGCTATAGCCTGCCTCGTACAAATTAGTCAGTTCCGGATCCAGGTCGATGGAGCCTTTAATTTGCGTGTTGGATGTTTGTTCCTGACGGAAAGGGTTCAGGTAAAACAACGACGGACGCTGGATACGCTGTGTAAAGTTTGCCTTAAAAGTATGCTTTTGCTTTAAGGTATAAGACAATGCTACACTAGGTATAAAGTGTTCGTAATCATCTTTGATAAATTTGGTTTCGCTACCAGATTTAAAATTGCCGTCTATGTCGGTTTGCTCAAAGCGGCCACCTAGTTTGATATTAAGCAGTTTCTTCAGCGTGAACCCGTATGTCAGGTAAGCAGCTTTTACATCCTGCTCGTAAAGGAAAGACTCTGTTCTTTCACGTTCATCGCCTCTATCGGTTACATCATACAAACCATCGCTGGTCACATCCCTGAAAATGGTCTTGGCACCGATCTCCAGCATAGTTTTGTTGCTAAACGGATGGGTATAATCTACTTGAAACGTTAATTCATCATTGCCACCGTCGTTTACGTTGCGCTGCAGGTAAAAAGGCGCTTCGCCAGAGGTAAACCTGTCCTGGAAGTTGCGTGTTTCGGTATCAGTGGTGCTAAGCTGCGAAAGTATGGCTAACTCCTGCTGCGGCTTTTTAAAGTAGTGCGTAAAGTCCAGGTTATAATCGATTCCCTGGCGCTGGTTGCGGTTACGGATGTCGTTAAAGAAGTTGTTTGTAATCTCTCCGTTCTTTCTGTCAGTACTTTCCTGGTCGTTCTGCATGTTAAACTTACCACCGTTCATACGTATGCCACCAGTTAGGCTGTTCTTTGGTGTTATATCATATTCAAAACCCAGTTGGCCGTTCATAAACCTACCATTAATATCTGTTTTACCAGACTGGAAAGAGTTGCTTTGGGTGGATGGGATGATAATGGTGTTGGTCATGTCGCCGTGGTTATAGAACATGTTGCCACCAAAGTTTCCGTTAATGCCCAATTTGCCGCGGCGCACATTCAGGCTAGCGTTACCGTTGCTGCCACGTGTGCCTGCTGCCAGCGCCACCGAGCCAGTTACACCTTGCAGGCCACCGTCGCGCTTGGTAATAATGTTAATAATACCAGCTGTACCTTCTGCGTCATACTTGGCAGATGGGCTTGTAATCACCTCCACAGATTTGATTTGGTCGGCAGGAATCTGCTTAAGGGCATCGGCAATGTTACCGGCCATGATGGCAGAAGGCTTGTTGTTGATCAGCACGCGCACATTAGAGCTACCGCGCAGCTGCACGTTACCATCCGTATCCAGTGATAGCGACGGTACCTTCTGTAGCACATCGGCTGCGTTGCCGCCTGCATTGGTAATGTCTTTATCAGCGTTGTAAACGGTGCGATCTATTTTCTCCTCCACCAGTGGCTTTTCACCGGTAATCACCACTTCGCTCAGTTTCTTAGTATCAGATGCCAACGACACTGAACCCACGTTCACATCGGCGTTATCAGAGGCTACAGTTACATTCTCCATAGTTTGTAGCTGATAACCCAAAAACGACACGTTCAGTTTATACTTTCCGGCTGCTACCTTGGTAATGGTAAATCGGCCTTTATCGTCGGCCATAGTACCGTCTATTGGCTTGCCTGTAGCCACACTGATCAATGCCACTGTAGCAAACTCGATTGGTTGTTTGGTGTCGGCATCCAGGATAACGCCGCTAATTTTGGCGTTGCCTTTTGGTGCTGTTGCACCTGGCATAGCTGCGGTTTGCTGCTGTGCCGGGCGTGCCTGCTGGCCAGCTGGTGCCTGAGCAAAGGCAGGAACTGTGCTTAGGCCGAGCAATAGTAGTAGTACATTTTTCTTCATAGTCTTACTGGAAAAGCTTTTGTATATTGTTTGTATAGGCTTGTTAAGTGATTTTTAGCAGTTTTTTACTGCCTCCTGATACAAAGTAAACTTGCATTTTTGAGCTGCTAAAACAGAATATACCAATACATAGCAATTCTATATAAATAGGCTTTAATAACCGATAAGCAGTTGGTAGGTAGATTAGGGGCTTTGGTCGGTTGGGAGAGGGTACCTGTTGTTGGTTTTTAATAGCTAATTGATAGAAGGGTGAGCATATTAACCAACAATGAATAAACAGATGGCATTTTGAGCCTACGCTTATACTTTATACTTTCGCAAAAAAGACAACAGATGGAAGTTAACTTAACACGCTTAGATCAGGATTTTCATTTTGCGGCTACCGGTACAGCTGGTGTTGCCGTGCACATGGATGGTAACCCTGAAATTGGCGGACACAACCAAGGTGCCCGCCCTATGGAAATGCTGCTGATGGGCCTTGGCGGCTGCAGCGCTATCGACCTGATCCAGATACTAAAGAAGCAGCGCCAGCAGATCGGCTCAATCGACATGAAAGTAACCGCAGACAGAGAAAAAGTAGACGAGTACACGGAGTTTCGTAATATTAACATCCACTTTAAACTAGGCGGCCCTTTAGACGAGGAGAAAGTACACAAAGCCATCAAACTATCGCTGGAGAAGTACTGCTCGGTGGCCATGGTCATTTACAAGACCTCCGATATAAGCTATACTTTAGAACTGGTGGGCTAAGCCGCTAGTTTGGCCACATACTTTACCAGCGAACGCTTGGCAATGGGCAGAAGCGAATTCTCAAGCGGTACTGGTACTTTAGATATGACCGCAAAAGTAGCAGGGTTTGGCAGCTCCTGGCGCTCGCGCAGCAACTGTACTTTCAGACTTTCGTGTGTTAGTGCCAGGCCACGCCTCACCGTTTGCAGGTGTTGTGTATTTATGCCCCTGTATTTTTCGTAGGTGTTTTCAAAAACTGTTATGCGGTAGAGGTATACCTGGGTTTCTTTGCCCGGAAAAGCTTCCAGGAAAAAGTAGCCTTCGTTATGGTAAATGGGAGTGATGCCTACCGGGCTTATCTCGAGGTGGCGCTCCACAAAATCGTATAATTCTTTGCCAGACTCTACGGCTTCGCCAAAAAGTGGAGCCGCATACTGTACGATTTCCTCTATCTGCTGCATCGTCTCGTCATCATCCACAATTTTCTCATACACAAGTTCCAGCTTCTCAAAATCGGCGCGGCTAATGCGTTGCGGAAACGATTCGTATACTAGCTTTTTGTGTTCTTTTACCTGTAACAGGTTACGGTAGTGCATGATCAGATCTGAAAATACGGGATAAAGTCGGTGCTTCCCAAACTCAGCTTTGGCTGCCTGTAAGTAAGCCAACAGCATATACTTTTTATACTCGAAATCTATCAATCCTTCGGTCAGCCAGTTGATGGGTAGGGTGTTCATAGGCCTTCAACTTTATAGGTTAACGTTTTTGTTTTAAACGATAAGTAAGCAGATTGGGGTTTGTTACGACAGTTCTTTTTATGCTGCAGAGAGTATATTATCTCCTGCAGTACCACTTTACTGTACTAAAATTATAGGCTAAGGGCAGTTTTGTTGTTTAACAAATCGGAGAGCCTTACGTTATTACCCTAACACTAAAGTAGGAGAGAGTCCTGCTTAGTCTAATATTAAAATGAAAACATATGAACTATACAGAGAATTTTGAAGGTATAAAGTTAGATGTGCAAGCTGTGGATATCGAGATTTCGGATGCTATACAAGATAACATCCGCAAAAAAATATCGAAGCTAAAACGCCACGCAAAAAAGATAGACTCCGTGGATGTATACTTTAAAGAGGAGGCAAACCAATCTACAAACACGAAGAGCGTGCGTATGCGCGTAGGCGTGCCGGGCAACGATGTTTTTGCCCAGGACGAAGGCGATAACTGGTACCAGCTGCTAGACAATGTAGAGGATAAACTTACGCGCCAGCTGCAGAAAAAATAAGCTAACGTTGGCAAAAACATAAAGGGCGCTGCTTCGGTAGCGCCCTTTATACTTTTATTGATTTACTTAAACCCAAACAGCAGCGGAAACAGGAATACCACAATAATAATCCAACCAAGATAGACAGGTAAGTATACGGCAATTGATCTTCCTACACGCTCTGTACCAACTTTTCTTTGCACTACTCTGAACAGGTTAACCGCAACCAACAGTAAATTTGCCAAAATAAGCAGGTTGCCACCTAGCACGGCCAGCCTGTTTGGTGTTATGCCCCATTCTGCAATTCGGAACAAGATGGCCGAAAGAGCGATACCGTTTACTAGAATGGTTACAATGGATAGCAGCAGCAGAATCCAGTTAGAAGATGTACTGTTGTTGTTCCTGGAGCTCTCTGCCACCGAAAAGAAGATAATAGCCATGACCCCAATCAGGAGTAAGTTAAAAATAATGAGGAACTCACGGTCGTTGTAAGGGTCTTTGCCAGAGTATAAAATGGCAGAAAGGTATATAACAAGCATACCCAAAACCAACGGACTGAATATTTTAGCAATAACCGGCGACACTTTGCTCACCAGCTGGGGATTTGTTTGGGTTAAGTAGGTGCCAACTATAGGCGCTGCTGCCAACCCGAAGATGCCAACGTACTCAAAGTATAACTCTTCAATTTGAAACCCAATAAGCGCGAAAAGTCCGATAGTAAGACCAGTCATAATGCCGCCGGCAATTAAAATAAGAGTTGTCATCACGATTAAGTCACCGTTATACCTTAAAAAGTCGAGCCGTTTGCTGTAGTCATACAGGTTATTGCCCACAAACGCAGAGCCTAACGTTGCCCATATCAGCAAAGGCAAATGGATACAGGCTAATATAAGGGTATCGCTTGTATTGGATACTGGCAGGAGGTTAATGTATACAAGCGAAACCAAAATCACACCGCAGATTGCCGCAATAAGTTTTGGTTGCAGGTTGTTCTTCCATGCAAAGTAGGCCGCCAGGAGGGGCAGAAAAATAAAGCTTATATTTCTGGGGTAAAAAAACTCTTCCTGTACTTGAAACATGGCCGGTATTTTGGCAATAAACCCTGCTACAAGGCCGGCAATAATCACAAATAATAACTCTCTGCCGGTGCCCCAGTTAATTTCATCGTTTTCGTAATTCAACCTTTCGTTCCAGAAATCAGCGAGCATATTCCCCTTAAGATCCGGATAAATCGTGCTAAACTCCCTTTTGAAAGTAGCCCTGTTGCTGCGATACAGCTTTTCAAGTTGGCTGGGGTTGTTTAGGTGGTTTAGTATTTGGTCTTTCATAGCTGCCTACCGTACATTTTAAAAGTATAGCGATAATTATCTATTGGTTAAGTGATTTGTTTGTATGAGGTTATGATGCCCTCATCTACGTTTCATAGTTTATCAATCATATCGCCAAGGTCGCTTACTCCGAGGGTAAACATAATTAGTATTATACCGAGGATGATCTTTACAAGAAGTGGAATGGAGAAACCAAGCTTTTGCCTGAAGTAGGTATTTGCCGGCGGAAAGTAAACCAGTGAAAGAAGAAGGTACACTGTTCCAGGTACCGGGTGTACTAAAACGATATTCAGTACACCCACCACCAAAACAACTATACCAAAAAGCCAGCTGCCTATTTGCAGCGCTAGAAGATTGTCTTTCATACTTTTAAAAGTTTAACTGCCGGCGAAAGGCGTTCCAAATATTCCAACTGCCAGTTCAGCCCATATCAGGAAGAGAGCAAAAAGTATAACTGCAATAATCCCGATACGGTAATTCCAGTTCGTTACTTTTCGCATTACAAGCTCACAAAGTAACCCAGTGCTGAGCAGCAGGATACCCATAATGATAAAGTCGTCAAGGTTCCAGTTCACTTCATTTGTAAACTGCATTGCTACCATCGGAATAGAAAGTATAAATGCTACTGTGAGCACAATGCCGGTAAGTCTTTTGTTTTGCGTAATCATACTATTGAGTTTTTAAAGTTGATGTGTTGGTTTATTTAATTTATAGATGCTTAAAAGCTGTTCATCATAAGCTCGATCTTATCGAATAATTCACCTACGCCCATGGCTGCCCAGATAATAAAGATGCCCAGCAGGATCTTTATTAACCACATTTTAGAGATTGAGAAGCCAACAGTTTTTTGGAGAATGGCGTTAACCGGCAGGAAGTAAACAAATGAGAGGAGAAGTATAAACACGCCGAACCCCGGGTCATTTCCCCAGAATGTGTTTACTATACCAATCGCAAAAGCAACTGCTCCGAACAGCCAGCTAATGATAGTTAAAGCAATAGCTCCGTCGTTTGGGGCTACTTCTCCTTCAATGTTCTTTTTGATAGTCATGATGTTATGGTTTTAGAAAGTGAGTAGTCAGAATTTATATGATGATCAGATTAATCCCACATGGTGCCGTTTAGTCCTAGTACAGTACCCAGCCACAACACAACAAAGAGTACAAACAGGCTTAAGAGATTAGCAATTGTCCGTCTCCAGCCGCCCTCGCAACGCAGGTGGTCCATATTAAAATAGAATAGACCACCCAAGGCACCTGCAGCCGGAACTACAAGCAGCGGTTTTATCATCCAAAACTTTGGCCATTCCGGGTCAGGTTCTCCGGCTCCGAAGAGAAAAAACGAAATAAGAACCAGGCCTATACCTGCGCCCTGCAGCATTCGTTTACCCACTGATGCTGTATGAATAGGTTGATTTTGATATTGATTTCTTTGAGTCATGACACAGATATTTTATAAGCTTATTAGATGTGATTTGATGATCCGTAAACATTTGCCTGATTTTGCATCTGTTAGTTTGGCCCGCTCATGCCTAGTGCAAAACTTATGGCCAAGAGTAAAATATAAACAAGTGCACTCAGAATATTAGGGAAGGCTGTGCTCCAGCCGCCCTTGTATGTAAGCCTTGCCAGCAAATAATAGAATGTACCACCCAGCGCACCGGCCAGTGTAACAAGTAAAAGCGGCAGCAACCACCAAAACGTTGAGGCATCAGAGGTTGGTCCTCCGCCAAATAACAAGCAGATAGCAACCAGTGCGAAGACCAGGCTAGCTCCCAATAAGGCATTTTGGCCAAGTGGTGCCGGCTTTTGGAGTTGGTTTTGTTCAGTCATGGAATTACTATGCTATAATGTTTGCTTTTGCTTTAAAGTACTTTGAATCTCAAAGTATAAGTTTAAAAAAATATTAACCGTCTTTTCTGTTGTTTAAAATAAGCTGTTCCAGTGCATCCAAATGGTTATTAAAAGCTTCGCGGCCTGCCTCGGTAGCATGATATGTTGTGTTGGGCTTTCGGCCTACAAACTGTTTTTCTACGCGCAGGTATTCTGCTTCTTCCAGTGCACGCAGGTGGCTGGCCAGGTTACCATCTGTAAGTTGCAAAGTTTCTTTCAGGGTGTTAAAATCAACTTTGTCTTCCACCATCAGCACAGACATAATGCCTAAGCGTGCCCTGCTCTCAAAGGCCTTATTTATATTTTCGAGATAATCTTTCACGTGCCTGCTAGCGTTCGTATTTAAAATACATCAGAGTGCCATACACAACGTGCAGTACTCCAAAACCCACCGTCCAGGCTAACAACCCATACCCTACAAAAAAGCTGGCTACTAAACCCAGTATAATCTCAATCAGGCCTAAGTACCGGATGTCGCTGAGGGTATACTTACTGGCATTTAATAAAGCACAACCATAAAAAATAAGCATGGCAGGAGCTACCAGGTACAGCACTTCGTGGTACATCAAAATCGCACAAAAAACTCCTCCTGCTGCCAATGGAATAAACAGGTTAATTAACATGCGCTCGGTTTTACTATCCCATACACGATGGTTTTTCTTCTTGGCGTTTCGTGCCGTAAAGTAAGTTGCCGAGCAAAGAGCAAGTATAAATACAAACACCGCTACCGAAACCAGAAACAACAGGTCATCATTTGTAAGGCTGCTGCCTATGGTTTTACTATAGTCTATGCCATTTTTAACTAAATGCCACTTAACAACTGCCGCACCTATAAGAGCAGACACTCCCGCTGCAATGCCAGAAAGCCCGCTAAGCGAAATAAACCGTGAAGAACGATCCATAATGTTACGGATCTCGTGCAGGGTAGCTAACTGGTCTTGCTGTTGATTCATGTTAAAGTACTTTGAGTTTCAAAGTTAATAAGGCTTTACGTAATGTCAAGTATAGCGGATTAAAATATTTGATATTTTTTTATGTTACAAAAGTCTGTAACCCTTTTGTTGGCCAACAGTTATACTTACCACTTTTAAAAACCTTTAAAGTATGGCAGACCTATATTATAAAGATAAAACAGTAGTGATTACAGGAGGTGCACAAGGTATCGGGTTAGGTATGGCTCAGGTATTTGCCCGGGAGGGTGCCAATGTTATACTTACCGATGCCGACGAAGAGGCCGGCATGGAGGCAGTACAAAGGCTGCAGCAGGAGAAATTAAAAGCAACGTTTATACTTTGTGATGTTAGCCAGGAGCATGAAGTGGCCGCATTAATGGAGCAGGTAGGGGAGAAGTATGGCCAGTTGCATGCACTGATCAACAATGCTGGTATAGCCGATCCGTTTATGGGTGATCTGCAAAAGATGCTAATGTCGGAGTTTGACAGAATCTTGGCCGTAAACCTACGTGGGCCAGTATTGTGCTGCAAGTATGGTTTACCGCTTTTAAAACAGGCTGCACAGCCTGCTATACTAAACATCAGCAGCACTCGCGCCTTTATGTCAGAACCTAATACCTTTGCCTATTCTGCCTCGAAAGGTGGCCTGGAGGCACTTACCCATTCGCTGGCTATTAGTTTGGCTGAATACAATATCAGGGTAAATGCTATAGCTCCAGGTTGGATAGAAACAGGGGAGTGGCAAAAAGAAAGCCAAAGGTATAAACCAAAGCATAGCAAAGAAAATAAGGAACAGCACCCTGTTGGCCGTGTGGGCACTCCGGAAGATATAGCCGAAGCAGCGTTGTTTCTTTGCTCTGATAAAGCAGGTTTTGTTACCGGCCAAAGTATAACCATAGACGGAGGCATGACGGTTAAAATGATCTATAAATAGATTCGGGGAAAGAATTAGAAGTCTTTCATTATAAGTGGCTAGGTTAATCTGCTCCTGTAAGTATGATTTGAAAGTATACAAGACTACTCCAAGTCTCGGTTATTGTCACTTTCAAATCATACTTCCTAATTATCAATTCTCTAAGAAAACCCTTCCAGCTTTAAACAGGTAAATACATAGGCAAAAAGTATAGCCTATGGTAAGAGCTTCTGATAGTCCGCGACTGATCTATGTAACAAACCCCATGTGCGCCTGGTGCTATGGGTTTACGGCAGTGGTGCGCCGCCTGAGGGCACTGTGGCAGGGCAGGATAAAAGTAAAAGTATTGTTTGGCGATTTAAACGCTCATACTACCACACCATTAACAAGGGAAGAAAAAGACCAATTAGCCTTAAGCTGGCACCTGGTGCAGGAACGTACCTACCTGCCTTTCGATTACCGTTTCTTTAAAGAACAAGAGTTTGTATATAATACCGAACCTGCCTGCAGGGCTATGCTTTGCGTTCGACTGTTGCGTCCGGTACTAACTTTAGAAGTACTTCGGGCTATGCACTCAGCTTTTTATGCAGATGGCCTCGATCTCCGGAACCCGATGGTGCTTGCCCGAATAGTTGGTATGTTTGGTATTTCCGAAAACCTGTTTCTGACACTGTTTGAGTCGGAAGAGATTATGCAGCAGATGGAGGACGAGTTCGGGTATGTAGATGACATTGGCGCCGATACATTTCCGAGCCTGTTTTTGTTAACCAACCATGGCAGCGAGCAAATCTCCAGGGGGTATTTAGACATAAATGAGCTGGAACAACGGCTGCTGACAGTAATGGAACATGCTAACGGGTAAATTTTAGTCGCAATAAAGAGGTCACTAAAAATAACACCTCTCTTTATTGTAAACCAACAGGTTATATTCCATTATACTTGGTGCTACGGTTAACGTAGCTAAAATAAATGAACATACTTTCATTTATTTTAGGGATATCTGATTGCCAAAATATTCTTATGTTCGTATATTTAAGAACAAGAGCTCCTTTGTTCTGATATGAGCTAAACTAATATGAGAAGCAAAACAACAACTAACCAAGTAGACGAGTATCTCGATAACCTGACTCCAGAAAAACAATTATTGGCAAACGAAGTCCGCCGCATTATCCATAATTCGGTGGCGCACTTAGAAGAGTGCGTGCGCTGGGACTGCGCCTGCTATTTCTTTTACGGCCCTGTTTGCTATTTTGCCTCATCCCGCAGTGGTATCCACTTTGGTTTTTTCCGTGGCAAAGAACTTACAGACCCACACCGTAGGTTAGTTAGCCGCAACGGCCAAAATCCTCACATCAAAATAAGATCAATAGAAGACATAGACGAGAACTATTTTGCGGAGCTGGTGCGCGAGGCAGTTTACCTTAACCAAAATTAATTAAGGGCTAACAGTTTTTAAACGTACACACTTCCCCAGGAGCTTCCAGTTCTATGGTAACATGGCTGATACCGAACTCAGCCATCAGCTCCCGGATGGTTTGCTTTACCTCACTGCTTTGGGAGGTTACAAAACCATCTGGCAGAACGGCATGCAAACTCATAATGTTGTAGGTGCCATCCATTGTCCAGATGTGGAGGTCGTGTACAGATGCTACCTGTGGTAGTGCTTCCAGGCTTGCTTTTACATCATTGGTATTTATATGTGCGGGCGTTCCTTGTAGCAGTATCTTTAAGCTTTGGCGCAGATTGCGTACTACATTGTAGAGTACAAACACTGTAATGCCCAGCGATAACAAAGGGTCAATTACAGGCCAATCAAAAAAGAAAAGTATAATACCGCCTACCAGTACTGCCAACCAACCCAACACATCCTCTAACAGGTGCAGGCGCACAACCTTTTCGTTTAAAGACTCACCGCCCTTTAAGCGGAGCACCGCGGCACCGTTTACAAGCACCCCAAGTATAGCAAAACCAATCATGCCGGCGGCATTTACTGGCTCAGGGTTCCATATACGTGGAATTGCCTCCGAAAGAATGATGATAGATCCAACCAGCAGTATAACAGAATTTACAACAGCACCCAATAATGAGAAGCGCTTGTAACCAAACGTAAACTTAGCATCGCGCTGCCTCTTAGCCACTTTCTCGAAATACCAGGCAAGACCCAGCGAGAGCGAGTCACCTAAATCGTGCAGGGCATCCGAAAGTATGGCTACACTGTTAATCCAAATACCACCTATCAGCTCTATTAGGGTAAAACCCAGGTTCAGGAAAAAAGCAACCTTTATGTTGTCGCTGGTGTGGTGGTGGTGCCCATGACTGTGTCCGTGGTCATTGTTATGAGAATGTGCCATTGTATAATTAAAACGGTTCTAGCATATTTTTGATACCTTCGTACACTTTCGATGCTCAATATTGTTCAGGTTTTACCAACTGCTGTGTAATTTGCCACAGCAACTATGGCGTTGCACCTAAAGTTAACTATGTACTGCCGCTCTAAATAACATTTTATGAAAATTCTGCTCATTGAAGATGAACCAAAGGTTGCTTCCTTCATCAAAAAAGGACTCGAAGAGCAATCTTATGAGGTAGACCAGGCCTATGATGGCGTTTTCGGGGTTAAGCTGGCGCTTCAGAATGAGTATGACGTTATTTTGCTGGACATTATATTGCCCCACATGAACGGGATAGATGTTTGCCGTGAAATAAGAAAGCACAACAGAACAGTGGCCATACTTATGCTCACCGCATTGGGCAGCACGGATGATAAAATTATCGGACTGGATGCCGGTGCCGATGATTATCTGACTAAACCATTCGAGTTTAAGGAGCTGATGGCGCGTATTAGGGCACTTACCCGCCGTGGAACTGAAAACAGTACCGGTGAAAAACTGTCTGTGTCTGATCTTGAGATGGATGTTGCCAAGCGAACCGTAACACGTGGTGGCAAACCTATCAACCTTACGGCTCGTGAGTTTTCTTTACTTTATTACCTGTTGCGCAACCAGGGCAAAGTAGTATCGAGGGTAGATATAACCGAGCAGGTATGGGAAACATCATTTGATACGGGTAGCAATGTGATAGATGTATACATTAACTTTTTGCGTAAAAAGATAGATAAAGGCTACGAAAACAAATTGATACATACGCTGGTGGGTATGGGGTATGTGCTAAAGGAGCAGGAGTAACACATGAAAATCAGGTATAAGCTTACATTACAGTTTACCAGCATTTTTGCCCTGATACTGCTGTTCTTTTCGCTGGTTGTCTATTATTTTACTTCTATTTACCGGCAGGACGATTTTTACAAGCGTATTTACAACCGGGCCAAAAGTACCGCAAAGTATGTGCTGGAGGCAAATAGTACAGGGCCTGCACAAAGGCGACAGAACGAAATAAACTATTACCGTGAGTTACCTTACGAAGCAGTTCGTGTGTATGACAACAAAGGTAGCTTATACTTTGCTGATGGGGAAGGGGAGTTAGGTATAAACGAAGCCATACTGACCACCATCAGGCAGCAACAGGTAGTACAATATGAAAAAGGAGTAAGGCAGGTAGTAGGCATATACTATCAAGGCCCAAAAGGCGACTATTATATTTTAGCCTCTTCTGTGGATGCGTATAGCCTGCGTAAGCTGCAGCACCTTAAAATTATCCTGATCGTTGGCTTTCTGGGGTCTATGGTTGTGGTAATTATTGCTGGTTGGGTTTTTTCGAAAGAAGCACTAAAGCCTATCACAAAAGTAGTTAGCGAGGTAGAGAAAATCAGCGCAAACGACCTGCACCTTCGCCTGAGCGATGCCGATGGCAAAGACGAAATATCACACCTTGCGCAAACGTTCAATAAAATGCTGGACAGGCTGGAGCTTTCTTTTGAGATGCAGAGCACTTTTGTATCAAGTGCCTCCCACGAACTGCGAACTCCCCTTACGGCCATGATCGGAGAACTGGAAGTTGCGCTTATGAAGCCACGCGAATCCGAAGAGTATGAGCGTGTACTACAATCCATCCTGGAAGATGCCCGCTTGCTTACAGAGCTCTCTAATGGCCTCCTCCAGATAGCGCAGGCCAGCATTGATCCTTCAAAAATTAAATTCTCCTACTTCAGGTTCGATGAGTTAGTATGGACGGCTTACGATCAGGTACTAAAGCGCCTGCCAAATGCCCATCTTAGTATAGATTTCGGCAATTTTCCGGATGATGAAGATCGATTGATGGTAAAAGGAAGTGAACCACTGCTGCTTATTGCGATGGTAAACGTGATGGAAAATGCTGTTAAGTTTACACCTACGGGACAAACTGTTTTAGCGGTTATAGATGTGCGCGATAGTGAAGTAATGCTGGAAGTTACCGATCAAGGCCTCGGCATTCATAAAGAGGATTTAAAACATGTATTCGTTCCCTTTTTTAGGGCAGAGAATGTCCGCAACATTACAGGCCATGGCATAGGCCTTCCATTAGCTGATCGCATCTTAAGGCTGCACAAAGGCAGCATCACTGTTGATTCTGTTATTAACAAAGGTACAAAAGTAGCCATTAAATTACCTCAGGCGTATCATTTCATTCCTGTTAAATCCTGATTTTAATCAGATTTTAATATCATTTTAATACCCCCTTAATCTTACCAAGCTAACTTTGTGCTTAATTTAATCAAGGTGTGCTCTTGCTGATCTGCAAGAGCACTTTACTTTAAAATTCGCACAAAAATTAGCGTATGAAATCAGAAAATTCTACAAACTACATGGCCACGCTGGGTAAAGATTTTCCGGCAGGTCTTGTAGTTTTCCTGGTGGCTTTGCCTCTTTGCTTGGGTATTTCCCTGGCTTCGGGAGCTCCGCTTTTCTCAGGTATTTTAACAGGTATAGTTGGCGGTGTCGTGGTATCCCTTCTAAGCGGCTCTCAGTTAAGTGTTAGTGGTCCTGCTGCTGGCTTAACTGTTATTGTATTAAACGGTATCGAAACACTGCAATCCTTTGAGGGTTTCCTTTTGGCGGTCGTGCTAGCTGGTGTTTTGCAACTTGTCCTGGGTTTTATTAAGGCAGGTGTTATTGGTTTATACTTTCCGTCATCTGTTATCAAAGGCATGCTGGCCGCAATTGGTCTTATACTTATCTTGAAGCAGATACCGCACTTTATGGGCGCTGACGATGACTTCTTTGGTGAGATGTCCTTCTTCCAGCCGGATGGCAGAACTACTTTCTCTGAGTTGCTTCATGCTTTCACGGCAATCAATCTAGGTGCGTTGATCATAGGCATAGTTTCATTAACTATACTTATTGTATGGGATACAGCCTGGCTTAAGCGCTATAAGTTTTTCAAGTTGGTACCAGGCGCTCTAATTGTAGTAGTATTGTCTATTGCCATGAATGAGATGTTCAAGAGCATGGCACCTGGTTTGGCAATTTCAGCATCGCACCTTGTTTCTCTACCTGTAATCGGCAGCATTACCGAGTTGAGCAACGAACTTCGTTTGCCTGATTTTGGCATGCTTACCAACCCTCAAGTGTATGTAGTAGCTATTACCATTGCCATTGTAGCCAGCCTTGAAACACTGCTTAGCGTAGAGGCTGTTGATAAGCTTGACCCTCATAAGCGCCGCACGCCAAACAACCGTGAGCTAAAGGCACAGGGTGTAGGTAACATTTTAAGTGGTATGATAGGTGGCTTGCCAATGACGGCTGTTATTGTGCGCAGTTCTGCAAACATTGCCGCAGGTGGTGCAACCAAAATGTCGGCTTTTATACATGGTATTTTCCTGTTGTTATCGGTGCTGTTCCTTGCAAACTTCCTTAACCTGATCCCGCTTTCTGCACTAGCTGCTGTGCTGTTGGTAGTAGGCTTTAAGTTAACGAAGCCAAGCCTGTACAAGTCGCAGCTAAAGATTGGTTCTGAGCAGTTTATTCCTTTTATTGTAACAATATTGGCTATCCTTTTCACCGACCTTTTAATAGGTATCTGTATTGGTCTGGCTGTTGGTGTATTCTATATCTTAAAAGCGAATTATAAATCTCCATACTTTTATCATAAAGAAGAGAAGCAAGACAGAGAGGTTATCCGCATTAAACTAAGTGAGCACGTATCTTTCCTGAACAAGGCTAGCATTGTACTAACGTTGGACCATATGCCTAAAAACAGTCATGTGATTATCGATGGCGAAAACTCTGAGTACATTGACTATGATGTGCTGGAAGCTATACAGGCGTTTAAGAAAACGGCACACGAAAGAAACATCACAGTAGAGGTGCTAAACGTGCCTGAAGTATCTGTAATGGATATGCATTAAGGTTTTATGGTGTACATAATTTGAGGTACACCTTATAATCTATTCAAAATAAAACTAATTAATACCTTAAGGCGCACAGCTAAATGGAGAAGATATTTGAGAATAACAGAAAATGGGTAGCTGATAAACTGGCTGAGGACAGTAACTACTTTAAGAAACTGGCCATGGGGCAGACCCCGCGTTACCTGTACATTGGTTGCTCAGACAGTCGTATTCCTGTAAACGAAGTAACTGGTACAGGGCCAGGTGAAATATTCGTACACCGCAACATTGCCAATATGGTAGTGCATACCGATATGAACCTGTTATCAGTTCTGCAGTACGCAGTGGAGGTGCTTAAAGTGAAAGACATTATTGTATGTGGCCACTATGGATGTGGAGGTGTGGCAGCAGCTGCCGGCAACAACCAGTATGGACTTATCGATAATTGGCTGCGCAATATAAAAGATGTAATTCGCCTGCATGACGACGAGCTGGGAGCAATAGAGGATGAAGAGCAGCGCCTGCGCCGTTTGGTGGAACTGAATATAATAGAGCAGGTTAGAAACTTGTCTAAGACCTCTATTATACAGAATGCCATGGCATCAGATAATCCTCCTAAACTATACGGCTTGGTTTACGATTTAAGTGAAGGCTTGCTAAAAGACCTGCAGGTAGATACTAAGATGCTGAACCGGTACGAGCATATTTATAGTTTACGAACCGAAGACGCAACTGTATAAAGATTACATTTTATTAGAGCTATTTACTAAAAAAGCCCCTGCTTGCAGGGGCTTTTTTTAATTGTGATATGTGCTTCGTTTACCAGAAAAGGTAGCTCAGCATTAAATTAAACGAAGAATTGCGACGCTGTGCATTTACCAGAGGGCCCTCATCATCAATTTTTTTGAAGCCGCCGTTATAGCGCAATTCAATGCCAATGTTGTTGGCCGCCCTGAAACCAATACCTGCCACATAACTGAAATCCACTGTGTAAGGATGATCTGTTATGTCGGTTTCTACGGTTGTGGTAGTGCTGCTGGTATTTGTCTCGCTAATGCGTTTCGCTTTTGCAATAAAAGAAGCCTGCGGGCCAAGGTCGATAAACATACCGCCAGCTGAGATGTGCAGCATTACCGGCACATCTACATAATTAAGTCTGTAAATGCTGTTTATTTCTGTGTTTCCAGCTTTGCTCTCGATCTTTGCGCCTTTAGAAGTATAAAGTGCCTCTACCTGTACACCAACCAGATCAGTGATATGCTGCTGCAGCATCACACCTGCTGTATAGCCTAATCTGTAGTCGTAGTTCTTTGCATCTTCGCCTTTAAAAGTAGCGTAAGTGGCGCCTGCCTTCACACCAAGCTGCTGGCCAAAGCCAGTGTAGCTTACTAATGCGAAAGCAACTAAGAATAATAGTTTCTTCATAAACGGGTTTAATAGCTTTTAGGGATTTGTTAAAGTACAAATGTAAAAAAAGCTGACCGGTTCAGAATAATTTATACATAAAAAACCCCGCTGCTTTTGCAGCGGGGTTTCTCTGTGGAGTTACATCCACTTTACTTGGTTAGAATTACCATCGGTAACCGTACGAAACCGGCTTCCTATTGGTGTTTCTACCATTCATAGTCTCTTCTCGAAGATGATCCGTAAGAGTAGGGAGGTCCGCTATAGGTGTTTCCGTACGAAGAGGAGCTTCTCCCATATCTGTTATAATCGTTGTCATGCTCACGATCGCGCATTTCGTCCCTTCTTCTTCTGCGCTCGGCTTCATCATCACCGAACCATGATTTTATTTCGTCGCCGGCTCTGTCAAAGAATCCACGATCGTCTCTGTCTCTATCTCTGTCATAGTCTGAGCTGTAGCGGTCTCTATCGTAAGACGATGAAGAGCCGTAACCAGAAGATCCGTATCCAGATGAACCGTAGTTTGATGAAGAACCGTATCCGCCTGAAGATGATCCGTAACCCGAACCGTAGTTAGAGGATGAACCATATCTTGAACCAGATCCTGAGTTTCCGTAGCCTACACCTGAACTGCCATAGCCAGATGATCCGTATCTTGAACCAGAGCCGTAGCCAGAACCATAGCTTGAGCCAGAGGATCCGTAGTTAGAAGAGCCGCTTCCATAATTACGGTTGGATGAGCCATAGCTGCGGTCGTTGTCACGATCTCTCATGTCGTCTCTTCTTCTTCTGCGTTCTGCATCGTCGTCTCCGAACCATGATTTTACTTCATCACCGGCACGATCCCAAGTATCGCGTCCGGAAGAACGATCTCTATCGTAAGATGATGAAGAACCGTATCCGCCTGAAGATGATCCGTAACCCGAACCGTAGTTAGATGAGCCTGCAGAGCGGCCATAGTTTGAAGTGTTACCATAGCCTGAGTTTGAGTAAACATCTCTTCCAGATCCTAACTCACCAGTTCTGTAGTCTGAATTACCATAGGATCGGTTACGTGAAGAACTTCCTAAGTCGCTTGAAGAATAGCTACTGCCTGCTCTTCTGCTTTCAGATCTGTAATTGTCGTTGTACGGGTTGTAACCCGAGTTCTCATAGCTTCTCATAGTTGTTACTTTATGGTTTAATGTGAAAAATCAATCCGACCCAACAAGGGAAAATTTTCTTGGTGAGTCGTGTTTTTTTACGGAGGTAATGCTGTTTAGTTATCAAAGTATCAGAGTATCTGCCAGAAAGAAGGTATAACAAAAGCTGCCTTAGCCTATTTTAGAAGAAGATGCAAAATGAAGTGGAGCCTGTAGCTGTGGCTTTTAGTAGTATGATTAAAAAGTGTTTCGCACTGATTAATATGACTGATATATACTTGCGCTAAGGGAGGTTCGGTTTATTTACTATGCTTAAGGAAAATTGAGTGAACTTTTGTTGTACTTTTTTTGATTAGCTTATATGCTGAAATGGAAGGATTGACAGCATGAGTTTTTTGTAATCGATAATTTTATTGTAAGTTTACCCGAGCAATAGTAGCTTATTGCCAGGTAGTGAAATTAGCTGAGATACGCAGCTTATGCTACCGCCAAAGGAAACGACTTTTAGCCCAATTACCCATGAAGTTGAAAACAATGCTTGCTTCTGTGTTAGCCGTTAGTTTGCTTACGGCTTGTGAAGACCTTTTTGAAGATGGAAGTATGCAACCAGATGGTTCTAAGCCTAGCCTTACCATTAATAATCCTACTAAAAATCAATCGGTAACAGCCGCTCAAGGCCTGCGCCTGAATGTGACTGTAGTAGATAAAGATGAGGTTAAAGATCTGGAGTTTATAGTTAAGGCTGTAAATGCAGAAACAAATATTGTCAAGTTTAAAAAGTTTCCTGCAAGAAACGTGGTTTCGTTTGATACTACCGTTGCTTTGAATGGTATTTCTCCGGGCGAGTATAAATTACAGGTTTTAGCTACTGACAAACGTACTAACCTGGAACAAAAGGAGATTAACTTTACTTTAAAGTAAATCAGTTTATAGATGGAACAGAAGAGGGACACTGCCAAGTGTCCCTCTTCTGTTTTGATGTTAATTTATACTTTAGAACTGATATACTACCTGCCAGTGCTCATTAAAGCTCAGGGCGGCATCAAACGGCTCGCCAGTTTTTTCTGATATAAAGCCCTTTATCTTTGGGGTCTTGCCTTTTAACAATAGTGCTCCAATCTGCTTTTCGCTTAGTTGTTTGCCACCCTTCTCGAAAGGTACTATTAACTGGCAGCCTTCTCTAAACCTGCTGCACCCATAAGCTGCCTTTCCTTTAAGTAATTGGCCTTGCTTACATCTAGGGCATTGCGCAAATGGATCAGCCTCTGGTGCCTTCTCTGCCCTCTCCATAACCAGCTGCTTATTCGCATCCAACTTAAGTATAGCATCATAGCTTTCGCCTTGCTCATTTTTGAAACCTTTGATGACAGGAGTTTTTCCCTTGCCCAACAGTGCCTGTACTTGCTTCTCAGTTAATTCCTTACCCTGCTGCTCTATCGAAATCAGGAAGCGGCAACCTTCTTTAAATCGGATGCAACCATAGGCTTTTGAGCCTTTTAAAATATGTCCTTCTTTACAGGCTGGGCATGAGCCGAGGCCTTTTACCGGCGCCTGCTCTTTTTTAGCAGTGCTTGTCGCTGTTTTTTTCTTGGCAGCTGCCGGTTTTGCTTCTTCCTGTACCGGCTCCAGCGTTACAGTAGCTTTGTCATACTTTACTTCCTGTACCAGGCTTATCACAAAGTCCTGCAGTTCTTTAAGAAAATCCTCTGCTTTAAACTCGCCGCCTTCTATCTGGCGCAGCTTGCGTTCCCATTGCCCTGTCATCTCCGCAGATTTTAGCGTCTGGTTACGGATCACGCCGATCAGGTCGATGCCCATCTGGGTAGGAATGATTTTCTTTTTGTCTTTGCGGATGTACTGGCGTTTAAAAAGCGTTTCGATGATGGCGGCTCTGGTAGAAGGCCTTCCGATGCCGTTTTCTTTCAACGCTTCTTTTAGCTCGTCGTTATCAACCTGCTTTCCTGCTGTTTCCATGGCACGGAGTAAGGTAGCCTCGGTAAACTCTTTAGGCGGGTTGGTCATCTTCTTGTCCAGCATTGGCTCATGTGGGCCATGCTCACCCTTTTCGAAATGAGGCAGTACACCAGCTGCTTCCTCCTCATCCTTTCCATCCTTACTGGTAGCCGCATCTGATGATTTTACATCTTCTGCACCATAGATCACACGCCATCCCGGTTCCAGTATCTGTTTACCCTTTACTCTAAAAGTATAACCAGCCGATTCTGCCATAATAGTAGTATTGCTTACAATACAATCCGGGTAAAAAGCAGCTATAAAGCGGCGGGTAATAATATCATATACATCTGCCTCGCGTCCATACAGGTTACCTGCCGATGCTCCTGTAGGTATGATAGCGTGGTGGTCGGTTACTTTGTTGTTGTTAAAGACTTTCTTCGTTTTCCGGATCTTACTCTGCAGCAGCGGCTCCACTTCATTCTTATAGTTGTTTAGCCCCTTAAGTATACCTGCTATCTTGGGGTAAATATCATCCGGTAGAAAGGTAGTGTCTACGCGGGGGTAGGAAACTACCTTCTTTTCGTACAGGCTCTGCACTGTTTTCAGGGTCTCGTCTGCAGACATGCCGTGCTTGTTGTTGCACTCAATCTGCAGCGAAGTAAGGTCAAATAGCTTTGGCGCAGATTCAGTACCCTTTTTTGTCTCAACATCTGTAATGGTCAGCTCCGCCTCCTTTATTGCCTCCATTATCTTTTGGGCGTCTTCTTCCTTTTGGAAGCGGCCGTTGGTGCTTGAGAAGATAGTTTCGCGGTAGAGGGTTTTTAGCTCCCAAAAAGGTTGCGGCACAAAATTGGCAATTTCGTGGTGGCGGTTCACGATCATGGCCAGGGTAGGAGTTTGCACCCTGCCAATAGAGAGTGTCTGGCGGCTGCCGTTGGCATACTTTAAAGTAAATAGGCGTGTAGCGTTCAGGCCCAGCAACCAATCGCCGATGGCGCGGCTCTTGCCTGCCTGGTAAAGCGAGTCGAAATCTGAACCCGGCTTTAGCTGTGAGAACCCTTGACGTATGGCATCTTCAGTTAGGGATGATATCCAAAGCCGTTTGAATGGTTTTCTATACTTTGCCTCCGTTAACACCCACCGTTGAATTACTTCACCTTCCTGTCCGGCGTCACCACAATTTATAACTTCCTCTGCTTTTTCTAAAAGTTGTTTTATTATGTTAAATTGTTTCTTTACCCCTGCATCATTCATCAGTTTTATGCCGTAACGCTCTGGCAGCATTGGCAAATCGTAGAGGCTCCAGCGTTTCCACTCAGGGCGGTAATCGTCGGGCTCGCGCAGGGTACAAAAGTGCCCGAATGTCCAGGTAACCTGATAGCCGTTGCCCTCAAAGTAACCGTCTTTCTTGGTCTTGGCACCAATTACCATGGCAATTTCACGGGCTACACTTGGTTTCTCAGCAATGCAAACTTTCAAGCTATTAGGAATTATAGTGACGTAAACAGAAGTCAAATTTAACCTTTTTTGACGGCATTTCCGAAGGATTTATACTTGTGGAAGGTGAGCTTTTAGCGGTTCTTAACCGACCGAAATCGTATCTTGAAGTATAAAGTATAACTAGGGGAGGTACCGTAGTATACATTTACTACCTTAGCGTGTTCATCTAAATACAGCATATGCAGGCAGGAAAAATACTTGTAATTGTTGGGGCAGTAATTATTGTTATTGGCCTTGTTGTGTGGCTGGCCGGAGATAAGTTCAGTTGGTTTGGTAATTTGCCTGGAGATATTCGGGTAGAACGAAAGAACATGCGATTTTACGCACCTATTACAAGTATGATCCTGTTAAGTATACTGCTGTCGTTGCTATTGTGGGTTATCCGGAAATTCTTCTAAGGCAGTAATTACACTTTTAAGTATATTTGGCACTCTTGCATTATCAGCTGCATTTTGTAGCTGCAAAAGGTGTGATCATTACTATACTGCATGTTTTTTATACTTTCTAAAACCCTTCACTTTCTGCTGATGCCCATCATTTGGGTTATTGTATTGTTATTACTGGCAGTATTTCTTAAATCTATAAAATGGAGGCGCATTACGCTTCTTGGTGCTCTTGGTCTGCTGCTTTTATTTTCAAATCCATTTATAGCAAGCGAAGCCTGGCGAGCATGGGAAGTGGAGGCAACGCCAGTTAAAGATGTTGGGCAGTATGATATAGCCGTTATACTTACAGGTGTTACGTCGTTCCGGGAGAATATTCCGGACCGCATCCACACGACAAAGGGAGCTGACCGTTTTCTGCACCCCCTGCAGCTTTACCGGATGGATAAAATAGATAAGTTTTTGATTACAGGCGGCAGTGGTTTTGTGTTAAAGGAGGGGATACCGGAGGCAGAGCAGATTGAGAAAATACTGTTAATGGCAGGCGTAGCCGAAGAAGACATTTTAACGGAAAGCAACAGCCGCAACACCCGCGAAAACGCTATTAATACAGCAGACTATTTAATGCAGCAAACACAGTATAAAAACATATTGCTGGTCACTTCAGCATTTCACATGCGCCGGGCAGCAGGCTGCTTCGAAAAAGCAGGTGTAAACGCAGATGGCTTTGCTACTGACTTTTATAGCAGTGAGCGCCGCTTTACACCTGATGAGCTATTTATACCTAGCGCAGATGTTTTTAGCCGCTGGCATCTACTGATTCACGAAATTACAGGCTTTATTGTTTACAAGCTGCTGGGATATTGCTAGACCAGTGATTTAGATGGTGCTTCTATAAATTTTTTAGGCTACCCAGATACTCTTCTGGTTCACAAACTCTCTTATTCCTAAGTAAGACAATTCACGACCGTAGCCTGATTTCTTAACGCCACCAAAAGGCATTTCGGGAGTAGAGGCCACTAAAGCGTTAACGAACATAGCACCAGTTTCTACCTTACGGGCTACACGCAACCCTCTTTCCTTGTCTTGGGTCCAGACGGCGCCGCCAAGTCCGAAGCGGGAGTCGTTTGCAATTTTAACTGCTTCGTTTTCGTCTTTTGCTACCATAACTGCTGCCACGGGGCCAAACATTTCTTCTTCGTAGGCTGGCATTCCGGGCTTCACATTTTTCAGAATCATCGGATTAAAATAGGCATTATCGTTACCGTTACGGCCACCGTCCAATACTACTTCTGCCCCTTTTTCTACTGATGCCTTCACCTGTTTTTCCAGGTCCTCGGCTAGGTCTTTGCGAGCCAGCGGGCCATAATCTGTTTCGTCTGTTAAAGGGTTACCGGTTATAAGGTTAGCCATTTTTGCTTTCATCTTCTCTATAAAAGCATCGGCTATACTTTCTACTACAATAAAACGCTTGGCGGCAATACAACTCTGCCCAGTGTTCACCATTCTTGATTTTACAGCTACCTCTGCTGCTTTGTCTAAGTCAGCGTCATCCAATACAATAAAGGCATCGCTGCCGCCCAGTTCCAGCACAGTTTTCTTTATTTCGCGGCCGGCAATCTCCGCTACCTGTGCGCCAGCTCCCTCACTGCCTGTTAAAGTTACAGCCTTAACCACCGGATTTTTTATCACTGCCTCTACGTCTTTAGAGCTAATCAGCAGCGTCTGGAATACATTATCTGGGAAGCCGGAGTTTCGAACTATTTCCTCGATTGCCAATGCGCATTGCGGTACGTTAGAAGCATGTTTAAGTAAGCCAATATTACCAGCCATCAGGGCAGGAGCCAGAAAGCGGTATGCTTGCCAAAAAGGAAAATTCCAAGGCATTACAGCCAACACCACGCCCAGTGGTTCATAAGCGATCATACTTTTAGAGGCATCTGTTTCAATGATTTCATCTTTCAGGAAATCAGCAGCGTTATCGGCATAGTAGCGGCAGGCTTTAGCACACTTCTTAACTTCAGCGATGGCATCTTTCAGAGGCTTACCCATCTCCAGTGTGATAATCTTGCCATACTTTTCTGCCTCCTGCTCCAAGATGTCAGCTTGCCTGTGCATGTATTTTGCACGCTCTTTGAAACTAACTTCACGCCAGCTCTCAAAAGCTTTTTCTGCGGCTTCTATCTTTCTGTTTACTTCTTCCGGATTGTCGGCTTCGTATGTTTTGATAACCTCTCCGGTAGCAGGATTTATACTTTGTATGGCCATAGTTTTGTGTAGTATGCTTGTGATGTAAATATACAGTTTTGTGCTGTAATGGTTTTTTTATCAGTATCTGTAAGTGGTTCCTAGTTTATCTAAACAGTTCTATCAGATTTGAGTTATAGGTTCTAAGACTTGGGTTTTAGCTTTGCAATTAAGTTTAACTGAGTCTTGTGCTTTTAAGCATAAAGGAATCTGAGAGTTTAACAATTGTCGTATATTAACATTCTAACTCAAATCTAAATCCTAAAACCATGGAAAAGACCTATTACAACCCCGCCGATTTATCTAAATTCGGAAACATTAGTGAGTGGCAACCTGAGTTGGGCCGTAAGTTTTTTGACTATTACGGTGAGGTGTTTAAAGAAGGCGCCTTAACAGAGCGTGAAAAATCTTTGATTGCGCTGGCAGTGGCTCATGCCGTGCAATGCCCTTACTGCATTGATGCCTACAGTACTGATTGCCTGCAGAAAGGTGTAGATGAGGCGCAGATGATGGAGGCCCTGCATGTAGCCGCTGCGATAAAAGGTGGAGCTGCCTTGGTACACGGTGTGCAGATGATGAATAAAGTGAAAGAAGTGAGCATGTAAGGAATGGGTTCTACCACAAAGTCTTTAAAAAGTCAACACCACAACTTCTCTGATCCGTTTTATCAGCTAAATGTATTGCAGCAGGCTGGTAGCCACGGAGAGCAATTCCCTGCTTTTACTGCCAGGCTGCGCGAGCATGGGCTGTTTCCGCTTAAACCTACAGGCACAACCATCCTGCAAATAAACGTAGGTAAAATGTGCAACCAAACTTGCCGCCATTGCCACGTAGATGCCGGCCCCGATCGCAAAGAGATAATGACCCGCGAAACCATACAGCTTTGCCTGGACGCACTGCAGCACGCACCTCAAATTGCCACAATAGACTTAACCGGAGGTGCTCCCGAAATGAATCCTGATTTTAGATGGTTTGTAGAGGAGCTTTCCAGGTTGGGACG
The DNA here is from genome assembly GCF_037892465.1 of Pontibacter sp. H249. NCBI lineage: Bacteria > Pseudomonadati > Bacteroidota > Cytophagia > Cytophagales > Hymenobacteraceae > Pontibacter > Pontibacter sp. H249. Next base: position 78,706 of record NZ_JBBKTR010000012.1, read on the forward strand.
GCAGGTATTAGTGCGTTGCAACCTTACTATCATACTTGCTAACAAAAAGTATAACGACCTGCCAGAGTTTTTCAGGCAACACCAGGTGCATGTTGTTTCGTCTTTACCATACTTTATGGCCTCCCGCACCGATGCGCAACGCGGCGACGGCGTATTTGAAAAATCAGTTAAAGCATTACAAATGCTAAATGCGGTAGGGTATGGAAAGGAAGGTAGCAATTTGCTTCTCGACTTGGTTTATAACCCGTCAGGAGCATTTCTGCCAAGTGGCCAGAAGGCCATGGAAGCAGAGTTCAAGCGCAGACTCAAGAGCAGCTATAACATTGAATTTAACAGCCTGTTCTGTATCACAAACCTACCCATCAGCCGTTATCTGGACTACCTGGTGCAGAGCGGTAACTACGAAGGCTATATGCAGAAACTAGTAGATAATTTTAATCCGGAAGCAGCTGGCGGAGTAATGTGCCGCAACACTATTTCGATAGGCTGGGACGGCTACCTCTACGACTGCGACTTTAACCAGATGCTCGACCTTAAAGTTGCTCAAACTGCACCACAGCACATCCGGGACTTTAACTTACAGGTATTAGATGAGCGTAACATTATTCTTAACCAGCATTGCTACGGCTGTACTGCCGGTGCCGGCTCTAGCTGCGGCGGCGAAACTATAAAATAGAATTTTGCATGTTCCCTAAACTATCTATACTTATTGCTCTTGCCTGCCTGTTGGTGGTAAGCTCTTTTGCGCAAACACGAGAAGGTGCATACCATGTAATGCTCAAAGGGCTTTATACAGATGCTGTGCCTGTAATAGCTGCAGAGGCTTTGCATCAAAAGCTAAGTAAACAAAAGGCTGGTGTTGTACTCCTGGATACTAGAACCAAAATAGAGTTTGAAGTAAGCCATCTGAAAGGATCCCGGTTTGTAGATTATGATTCATTCAGCATCGAGCAAATTCAGGATCTGCCTAAAGATGCTTCTATAGTTGTTTACTGCTCTGTTGGCTACCGCAGCGAAAAAATAGGTGAGAAGTTAAAGAATGCAGGCTACCGAAACGTATACAACCTGTATGGTGGCATTTTTGAATGGGTAAATAAAGGATTTACCGTTTATGATGCCAAAGGCATTACAAGCAAAGTGCATGCATACTCTCCAGCATGGGGAGTGTGGTTAGCAAAAGGAGAAAAAGTATATGAGTGATAAGAACCTGCTGATGCTGTTTGTGCGCAACCCAGAATTGGGTAAAGTTAAAACCCGGTTGGCAGCCTCTGTTGGTCCAGAAGAAGCACTTGCTATTTATATGCACTTGCTGCAGCACACGAAGCAAATCACAGAGCATTTACCTATGGATAAGATGGTACACTACTCCAACGAGATAGACGAGCACGACCTGTGGCCAAACGACAAGTATAAGAAGCAGGTGCAACCCTCCGGTGATTTGGGAGCTAAAATGCAGTCAGCCTTTAAAAGTGCTTTTGCCCAGGGGTATACTTCTGTTGTAATCATCGGCAGCGATTGCCACCAGCTTACACCAGCCATCATCCAAAAAGCTTTTGAGGAGCTTAAAAAGTATGAAATTGTGATAGGTCCTGCATTGGATGGAGGCTATTACCTGCTCGGCATGAACCAAATGCACCACGAGCTGTTCCAGAACAAGCGCTGGAGTACCGAACATGTTTTTCCAGATACAATTCACGATATAGAACGCCTGCACCTAACGCACAAGGTACTGCCCGAGCTTTCGGACGTAGATTACATTGAAGACCTGGATGAAGATTTCTGGGAGAAGGTGCAGGGGGAAGCTTAATTATTTGGCTTTGCTGTTTCTGACTCAGGTTCAAACTTGTCCTCGCGAAGGTGTCAACCCACCCAGGCCCCTCCGAGGAGGAGATTTTGCCAATTGATGAAACCGTAATGAAGAAGTGTCAATCGGGGGGAAGTACCCTCGATAAAGAAGGTTTCGAGAGGTGTCGATGACGAGCAATGCGAGGACGCGCGAGACATGAGGACGAAGCCTCCCGAACTGGAAGGTTACCAAAGCCAGAGGTGAAACTTTAAGCTAATAAGGCGGAGAAGTAACTGTAGCTCGATAGATAACAGAGGTAAGACTATACTTCAACCCGTAGCCAGCATCAGATAAGTAAACTAATTTCTGCTTACCTTTGTCTTCCTAATAAATTACCACTCATGATAGTTCTTCAGAATACCGTCATTAGCGACGACATACGTGATCAGTTTTTTGTGTGTAACCTAGAGAAGTGCAAAGGTGCCTGCTGCGTTGAAGGCGACTTGGGTGCGCCTTTAGATAAGGATGAACTGGCCATACTGCAGGAGAACTATGAGCATATAAAACCCTATATGACCGGTGCTGGCAAACAGGCAGTTGAGGATCAAGGGCTTTACATTGAGGATTGGGAGGGTGATTACTCTACGCCAACCATTGATAACAGAGAATGTGCCTACGCTATTTATGACGAAAATAATACCCTTAAGTGTGCGATAGAGCAAGCCTACTACGATGGCAAAATCAGCTGGAAAAAACCGATCTCCTGTCATCTGTACCCAATCCGTATTACAAAGTATGACGATTTTGAAGCCTTGAACTATGACCGTTGGGGCATCTGTAGCGCGGCCTGCAGCTTCGGCCAAGACCTTGGCGTGCGGGTATACCAGTTTCTGAAAGAGCCGCTTATTCGTAAGTATGGCGAAGGTTGGTACAGCGAACTGGAGCAAATAATGCAGGAAGAAGAGCAGAAAGCATAGCTTAAGTATAAAGTATAAAAAGCGAGGCCCGGTTGTACAATACAACCGGGCCTCGCTTTTTATACTTTACTCAAAATGGTGGTTATCTCTCCGCATACTTTTCTAGATCTGGGAGTAATAGCAAAGCCAGCTTGTTTCCCTTGTCCGCTGCCTGCTTGGCCCATCTTTTAGCTTCGGCAATATCTCCTTTTGCTTCATGTATAACGGCCAAATTATAAGCTGCTCTGGCGGCATCTTTACGTTTCCTGCCTGCGGCTATGGGTGCAAGCAAGGCTGTAGCCTTATCCCAGTCACTGGCGGCCATACTATAGGCGGCAGGCGTAAACTCTTTATTGGAGTAGTATATGCGTTCGTAGTTAACATGCTTGGGGTGCAGGCGCTGCCAGTAATCCTGCCCGGTTTGCCAGGCAAGCTTATTTACAACAGGTCCGGCGTTTGCCATAGATGGACCAATAGCAAGCAAGCCACTTAGTACACCCCTAGAGTCATATAACTCGTTTCTGGAGAGTTTTTCACTATCCAGAACAGTTCCGGTACTGTCATAAAGTACCCAAGTGGTGCGGGTAAACAAAGTATAATGAGCAGTTTTAGAAACAGATCCTTCACTGTCTTTCTCGCGTACAGTCTCCTGGTCAAGAAAAGCCTCAAAATTTTCTAGTGCCAGGATCAGGTGGTGTGGGTGCTGCCGATAAATACTTTGCACCTGCTCTGCAGTTAGCCGTTGGTTAGGGGTAGCCTGCCTATACTGTGCAGTTGTATCAATGGCCGCCAAGCTAAATGTTTCGTCTGCTACAATAGCATCAGTGGCGCTGTAAAATGCTTCACTGGCACCAACCTTAAACACCTCAATCTTTTTGTCGCGGTTAATAGGTAACAGCTCCGGGTTAAACCTGTTAATGGCTACTACCTTCCATTGCTCGTTGGCTACTGCTACTTCCGGAGGCAGTGTAGTGTTGATGTAAAGTATGGATGTGCAGCTTTGCAGCATCAGGAGGACCAGGCAGTAGGCTGAAAGTTTACTGAAGAAGTTCATACCTGTTGGAGTATAGAATTTGTTTGCGGGTTGCATATACCTACAAAAAAACCTCGGCTTGTTTAGCCGAGGTTTTTAAAGTATAGTGGTAGCAATTAAATGCTGCTGAAATCGAAATTATCTAGATACGCAGTAGTAAAGTTACCTTCTTTAAAACCAGGGTCATCCATTAGTTTCAGGTGGAAAGGAACTGTTGTATTAATACCTTCAATCACAAACTCACTCAGAGCACGCTTCATCTTCACAAGTGCTTCTTCACGTGTCTGCGCACTCACGATCAGTTTTGCGATCATAGAGTCGTAGTTAGGAGGAATAGTATAGCCAGAGTAAACATGAGAATCTACACGCACGCCGTGTCCACCTGGTGTATGTAGTGTAGTGATCTTGCCTGGGCTAGGACGGAAACCGTTCTTAGGGTCTTCAGCATTGATACGACACTCGATTGCATGCATTTTAGGGTAATAGTTCTTGCCTGTAATTTTCTCACCGGCGGCTACCTTTATTTGCTCTTTAATCAGATCGTAATCAATTACCTCTTCTGTAATAGGGTGCTCCACCTGGATACGTGTGTTCATCTCCATGAAGTAGAAGTCACGGTTCTTGTCTACCAGGAACTCAATTGTACCAACACCTTCGTAGTTGATGGCTTTGGCACCGGCAATGGCAGCCTGGCCCATACGCTCACGAAGATCGTCTGTAATGAATGGAGACGGAGTTTCCTCTACCAGTTTCTGGTGACGGCGCTGGATAGAGCAGTCACGCTCTGAAAGGTGCGCTACCTGGCCATGCTGATCGCCTATCAACTGGATTTCGATATGGCGTGGCTCCTCCACAAATTTCTCCAGATAAATGCCATCATTACCGAAAGCAGCCTTAGACTCTGTGCGAGCATCATTCCATGCTTTTTCAAAATCCTCCTCACGCTTAATAATACGCATACCACGGCCACCACCACCGGCAGTTGCTTTGATAATTACAGGGTACTTTATCTTTTTAGCAAGCTTTATACCTTCTTCCAGGTTTTTCAGTAGACCTTCGGATCCCGGAATAGTAGGAACACCTGCTTTTTTCATGGTATCTTTTGCAGAGGCTTTATCACCCATTTGGTTGATCATCTCTGGAGAGGCACCAATAAATTTAATGTTATTTTCAGCACAGATGCGAGAGAACTCAGCATTCTCAGACAAGAAACCATAGCCTGGATGAATGGCATCGGCATTGGTGATTTCGGCAGCTGCGATAATGTTTGGTATGTTCAGGTAAGATTGTGCACTTGGTGCAGGGCCGATACATACAGCTTCGTCGGCAAAACGCACGTGAAGGCTTTCCTTGTCGGCAGTAGAGTATACGGCTACCGTTTTAACACCCATCTCTTTGCAGGTACGGATGATGCGGAGTGCAATCTCGCCACGGTTAGCAATTAGTATTTTCTTAAACATATAATCAAATTAGGGGATTTGAAGATTTGTAGGCTTGAGAACTGTAGACAATGAAAATGGAGACGTTTATCACACCATCTCCATTTTAAATTTTCTCATTTTCAAATTTTCAAATTTGAAAAATTAGCTTGGATCTACCAGGAACAGTGGCTGATCATACTCAACTGGAGAAGAGTTGTCTACCAACACTTTCACGATTTTACCTGATACTTCAGACTCAATCTCGTTGAACAGCTTCATAGCCTCAATAATACAAATTACCTGTCCTTTTTTTACCTCGTCGCCTACGTTAACAAAAGCAGGCTTTTCTGGGCTTGCAGAACGGTAGAAAGTACCAATCATTGGAGCTTTAATGGCAATGTACTTGCTATCGTCAGAAGCGGCTGCTGGAGCAGGGGCGGCAGCTGGTGCCGGTGTAGCTGGAGCAGCTGCCTGAACAGGTGCCATATGTGGTGCAGGAGCAGCAACCGGTGCCGGCTCGCTTACATACTTCACCTTTTGGTTTGGCTCACGCTGTACAGCAATCTTGAATTCTTCTGTCTCGATGTTAACTTTATTCAGGCCAGATTTGGCAATAAAGTCGATAAGGTCCTGGATTTCTTTAGCTTTCATGTGTTATTTAACTCTTTCTGCGTATGAATAAGTACGAGTGTCTACTTTTATTTTTTCGTCCTGCCCGATGAAAAGTGGCACCTGTATAGTGGCACCTGTCTCTACGATAGCTGGTTTAGAGGCGTTTGTGGCGGTATCGCCTTTGATGCCAGGCTCAGTATAAGTGATAGTCAGTTCCACAAAAGGAGGGATTTCGCACGTTAGCGGAGTCTCCGTTTCAGCATGGAAAAGTATAGTTACTTCCTGGCCTTCTTTCATTAAATCTGCAAATGGCACCATAGCCTCGTTCAGTGTTACCTGTTCAAAGTTATTCATGTCCATAAAATTATAGCCCATGTCATCTTTGTAGATAAACTGGTGAGGGCGCTGCTCTACACGGGCAGTAACGATCTTGTGACCAGCTGAGAAGGTATTGTCCAATACTTTACCAGATCTGATATTTCTCAGCTTCGTTCTAACAAACGCAGGACCTTTGCCTGGCTTTACGTGCTGGAAGTCGATTACCTGGTAAAGGTCGTTGTTGTACTCAATCACAACGCCGTTTTTGATATCAGCTGTGGTTGCCATGTTATTTTCTGAATCGTGTTGTACTTAATTGAAACGTTAAAAGTATAGCGCAAAACTATCTATTGCAAGCAAAGTTAGCTAATCTGCCGCATTTGTCCCGAAAAAGGTAAGAATTTAAGTTGCTTTTCTTCCATTTATTCAAGATGTTATGCACGCATAATACTTTTTTCAGCGTGTTTAACGCTAGTTATTTGACTGTTATATTTGCTTCTGATCATGAAAAGAAGAGCCAGCAACAGTACTGCTCCGAAAGTATAAACAGATGCATTCTCAAAGATGTTGTAAAACCTTGATCCCATCAAATCCCTGATGTTTGCTCCAATTAGAATACAAGCTGACACTGCCATTACCTTGCCTGTTGCATTTAGGGCAGTATAATTATACAGTACTACTATAATTGCAGGAAGTGTAAATAAGAAAGCATTTTGGCTTGTAAAGGCAAATAACGGAATTAAGGTTATAAGAAAGGCCCCTTCTGCCATCATGCTCCTCTGCCTTTTTCGGCCCATCCATATAAAGTATAAGAAGCTAACCCCAATAACTAAAAGTAACAGCAATTGATAAATTTTAGATGCTACGCCCGTATTTACAAGATATTGCAAAGGAGTGTATCTGGCTAGTACGGAAAAAATAGTGTGATTGGCATCTGCCAACAGGTCCTGCTTCGCACTTAATTCTATGGTAAGTTCTGATATCCAACTTCTGTTTAGCTGCATAAACTGGTCCCAGGAAGGGTAAAACAGCATAGGTAGTATACCCATTACTAGTAAACCTGCGAAGGAGGCAAGAACGGCTTTATATTTTCCTTTAATCAGGAGGTAAGGGTAGAAAATTAATCCGAAAGGTTTTAAGAACAGACTTATTGCCAACAGAATACCTGCTAAAAGCTGTTTCTTGTTGGAGAGTGCTGTTAGCACAAAAACGTACAGCATTAGCAACACGAAATTAACCTGCCCCAGGTGCCACTCTCTGTGTACATGAGCACCCACTGCCAGGAAAGCTAGCAGAAGGATGTTTTGGTTTCGTTCTTTTACTACTTCTGATTCGATGGCGGTTTGCTTATATAGCACCTTGAGCACAACAATAGTGAGGATGGTAAGTAATGCCCAGAACATAATTTTTGCAACTCCAAAGGGTAGTAAGGCAAAAGGAACAAAGTACAGCGCAGCAGTAGGGGAGTATTTGTATACATAATGCCCGTCGGAGGCAATACGGTAAAGTTGCTTGGTTTGTAGCATTCGTTCTGCAGTGCGATGGTATACTTCCAGGTCGTGCATTGTAAAGCGGTCATTTACAACCTCGCCAATTAACAACACCAAGCTGGCAAAAAGTATATAATACAGCCACAGATTTGGCTTATAGAAGAGTTTCTTCATCTCTAATAAATTGTATAACCTTTTATTACTTACACAAAAGCATTCTTCTGAAGGCAACATTGTTTGCCAAGGTAAATATAGGTAACAGCGCCAGTATTTTCGAAATTTAAACCCTGTAAAGAAAAGGCTTTGTAGGTATACAATAAAAAAAGCGGCCATCAGCCGCTTTTAAATGATTACATTATATTATTGGGGGTCATAAGCCCACTTCAGGTAAATAGCTCCCCATGTAAAACCACCTCCAAAGGCAGCCAGTACCAGGTTATCGCCTTTCTTTAGTTGACTTTCATACTCCCACAGGCAAAGCGGAATGGTGCCGCTGGTGGTGTTACCATACTTATGGATGTTGAGCATTACTTTTTCGTTGCTAAGGCCCATGCGGTTTGCTGTAGCCTCGATAATGCGTTTGTTTGCCTGGTGCGGTACTAGCCAGGCAACATCATCGCCAGACAATTGATTACGCTCCATAACCTCAGCAGATACGTCGGCCATACCTTTAACAGCAAACTTAAAGACCTGCTGACCCTCCTGGAATGCATAATGCTCCCTGGCTTGAACCGTTTCGATAGTTGCTGGTTTGCGGCTTCCACCCGCTTTCATGTGCAGGTACTGAGCACCAGTACCGTCTGATTTTAATACAGAATCAATAATGCCATATCCTTCTGTGTTTGGCTCAAGCATTACGGCACCGCCTCCGTCGCCAAAAATAATGCAGGTAGCTCTATCTGTATAGTCAATGATTGATGACATTTTATCTGCACCCACCACAACTACTTTTTTATACTGACCAGACTCTATGAATTTAGAACCTGTTACCAAAGCATAAAGAAAACCTGAGCAGGCTGCCTGTAGGTCATAACCAAATGCATTAACGGCTCCTACCTCTGCTGTTATCAGGTTGGCTGTTGCCGGAAAAACCATGTCAGGGGTAGTAGTGGCGCATATAAGCAGGTCTACTTCTTCCGGCTTTGTATTTGTTTTTTTAAGCAACTCTCTAACCGCAGGCACTGCAATGTGCGACGTGCCAAGGCCTTCACCTTTCAGAATACGCCTCTCTTTGATACCCGTGCGCGATGTTATCCATTCGTCATTGGTCTCAACCAGTGTCTCAAGTTCTTTGTTTGTGAGCACGTATTCTGGAACATAGCCACTTACACCTGTTATAGCGGCAGTGATTTTACTCATGGTAATGATATTTCGGTTAGAATTAAGTAAGTGGGGCAAGTTACTAAAAAAAAATTGGCATAACCTGCCAGATTCTGTAAAAAGAATTGCTGGAGCAGATTAAGCCAATTAGATATTAATCAGTTACCCCTAAGGGGAAACCGGTTAAATGCTGTATTTTTTCTGAAACCGATCCGATAGTTTAGATGAAACCATTTTCTGGGCCTGCAGCACCATGTTGCATATAGCTTTAGGACTAGACACGCCATGGCCGATTACTGCGTTACCATTAATACCCAGAATAGGACTTCCGCCAACTGCTTCGTAATTAAACTTATCGAAGAACGGATCGTGCATGTTCTTTTCATTCAGGATGTCGTAGATATTCTCCGCCATCTTAAGAATGATATTACCGGTATAACCGTCGCATACAATCACATCTGCCTTATCGTTAAAAAGGTCGCGACCTTCTATGTTGCCGATAAAGTTGATATTGCTGTTTGCTTTTAGGCGCTGGTGAGCTGCCTGTGTAACAACGGTGCCTTTGCCTTCTTCCTCACCCAGGTTCATTAAACCAACTTTAGGGTTTGGAATCTCCAGCACATACTTGGCGTAAATAGAACCAATCTCGCCAAACTGCTCCAGTACTTCCGGTTTGCAGTCGGCATTAGCGCCTACGTCGAGCATGATGCCGAAGCCACCGTTAAGCTTCGGAACTAATCCTCCAATAGAGGGCCTTAAAATACCTTCTACCGCTTTTACACTAAACATAGCACCTACCAGCATAGCGCCGGTATTGCCTGCACTACAAAAAGCATCTGCTTTCTGCATTTTAAGCAGGCCATAACCTACGGCTATGCTAGAGTCGGTTTTCTGGGAAAGCGCCTTTGTAGGGTGCTCGCCCATTTCGATAACCTGGCTAGCATGAACAATTTTTATGTTGTTCCCAGCGTAATTGTATTCCTCAAGCAGCGGTTTGATAACGTCTTCTTTGCCAATCAGCAAAATAGCATCATCTTTTTCCAGTTGCTCTGCGGCAAGTATAGCACCTTTAACGACAGCCTCTGGTGCATAGTCGCCGCCCATAGCGTCTAAGGCGATCCTCATGTATGATGGATGTTGTTAATTATACAGAACTAAAACTAAAGCAGGGTTAGTGCTTACTGTGCGTTAGCTGTATAATTTTTGATAGCCAGCTTGCCTTTGTGGAACAGGTCACCATCAACCACATAAGCGTGGTGGAAAAGGTGAGGCGTATCTGTAGTAGGGCAAGTTGCGATGGCTTTCTCAGAAAGTTTATAATGAGTTCTTCTCTTATCTCTTCTGGTCTTCGAAATCTTACGTTTAGGATGTGCCATTTTTTAGTTGAAATTACTTACTAGTTTATACTTTTTATACTTCTGAAACTCTTTTAGTTAAGGTTTTTGAGAGCGTCCCAACGCGGATCAGTGTCCTCGTCATCGTCGTCCTCATCTTCGCTGTCGCTTTCGCCGCGCGAAGAATAAATCAGGATATCCTCCTCACTTTCTTCATCCTCCTCGTCTATCTCCTCTATAAACCGCGGATGCAGCTTTTTCATAGGCAATGACAGGCTGATGTAATCATACAGGTGCTGCGCAATGTTGATAGCCTGTGTACCGCTTGTGATCTGCCACAGGTCATCGGCCAACTCCATGTTTTCATCGCCATACTTCACTCTGAAAACGTCCTGTACATCTACCGGATGATCAAATTCATCCAGGCTTCTGTCGCAGGTAAGGCGCACATGCCCTTTTATGTCAATTTTAAACGTAAGCAACGACTCTGTTTTATCGAGCTCCACGTTAGCCAGTAGTTTTCCTCCTGAAATTATTTCCTTCCCAAAAAGGTCAAAGAAAGAATCATCCATCTCAAACTCATAGGTATGCACCTTGTTGCTGAGTTTGGCAATGCCGATTTCATAATCTTTTAACTTTTTCACAACCGACTTTTTATTGCAAGACGCAAAATTAGGATATATATCTGAGAAAAAAAATACCTGACGCTATTAAACAGCAGGCATTTGTTCTTCCTTACGCATTTTTATAATGTCGCAGGCCAAGAACAACGCTTCCCGGAAAGAGGTTTCATTTGCAATGTGCTTAGCTGCAATATCATAGGCAGTGCCATGGTCTGGTGAGGTGCGCACGATAGGCAAGCCCGCCGTATAATTCACCCCGCTCTCAAAGGCCAAAGTTTTAAAAGGAATCAATCCCTGGTCATGGTACATGGCCAATACGGCATCTACATGCTTGTACTGCTGCATGCCAAAAAAGCCATCTGCCGGGAAGGGACCAAACACCAGGTGGCCTCGCTCTTTCATTTGCATGATGGCCGGGCGTATGATCTCCATTTCCTCAGTACCCAGCAAACCTTCTTCGCCAGCATGCGGATTAAGGCCCAGCACGGCAATACGTGGCTTCAGTATGCCAAAGTCCTTTCGCAGCGATTCCAGCAGTATGGTCATCTTACGGATAAGCAACTCTGGCGTCAGTTTAGAAGCTACATCTTTAACAGGCATGTGCCCTGTAACTGTAGCCACTCTTAAATCTCCGCTTACTAAAAGCATCAGGCTTTCCGGTGCGTCGAAGTAAGAGGTAAGGAACTCGGTATGGCCCGGGAAATTAAACTCCTCTGCCTGTATGTTGTCTTTATTAATAGGTGCGGTAACCAAACCATCCAGCTTTCCGGCTTTCAGGTCGCGGCTGGCGGCTAGCAATGAATCAAGGGACGCCTTGCCAGATTCCGGTGTTGGCGTGCCAGGTGTAACTTCCAGCTCTCCATCCCAGCAGGTTACCAGGTTTATTTTGCGAGGCACCAGCGCATCGGCAGAGTTAACCGGCTGATAAAAGAAGTGCTCTGCGCTAAGCACCTTTCTTATTCTGTTAAGCACGCCAGGCGCTGCATAAATAACCGGCGTGCAGTAATTAAGTACTCGCTGGTCGCTAAGGGTCTTCACGATCACCTCAGGGCCAATGCCGTTGGTGTCGCCAATACTAATGCCTAATCTTACTTTATACTTTGTATCCATTTTATACTTATCGTGCCTGGGCGCTTAGGTAATTGTAAACCAAGCGTACGCCTGAGCCTGTTGCTAATTTGCCTCTGTAAGAGTCTTCGGCGTGCAGGTAGGCCGTACCGGCAATATCAAAGTGCACCCAAGGGTAATCTGTAAATTCTTCTAAAAACTTGCCTGCTGTGATATGGCCTGCGTCTGCGCCACCTAAGTTCTTCAGGTCGGCAATGTCAGAATCAAGCTGCTTTCTGTACTCATCCCATAACGGAAATTCCACGGTGCGTTCGTGCACATTGTCACCGGCTGCTTTAAGTCCAGCCATTACTTCTTCGCCGGCAGTACCCATTACTACCAGGCCCTCTTTACCCACGGCGCGCATGGCAGAGCCTGTCAGGGTAGCCATATCAATTACTAGTTCCGGGTTATACTTTTTGGCAAAGCTAAGAGCATCGGCAAGTATAAGACGGCCTTCGGCATCGGTGTTGAGTACTTCCACGGTCATGCCGTTGTGCATCGTGATCACATCGCCTGGAGCTACTGCCTGTCCGCCAGGGCGGTTGTCTGTTGCCGGAATCAAGGCTATAATATGTAAAGGCAGTTTGTTTTTAGCAGCGGCATAGATCACGCCTGTTACAGCAGCAGCTCCGGCCATATCAGATTTCATGTAGTCCATTGACTGCGGCGTTGGCTTTAAGCTTAGGCCACCTGTATCGTATACCACGCCTTTACCCACCAGCACGTAGGGCTTTGAGTTTTTGGCGTTCTCAGGTTTCCACTCTAATATATTAAAGGTGGCCGGTTCTTCGCTGCCTTGGTTTACAGCCAGTAAGCCTCCCATCTTCAGGCTTTGTATTCTAAGCTCATCAAGTATCTCAATATCAAAGCCGCCTTCCTTTGCCACTTCCTCCAACTGCTCGCTAAACTGCGGTGCCGATTGGTGGCTGTGCGGTTCGTTTATCAGGTCGCGTACTTTATAGACTGCCTCCAGCACATTGGCCAGTTCCTGTACCTGCTCAGCGTTTATACTTTCGTCGGCAATGGTGATGGTTTGCAAGGTGCTCGGTTTAGGGTCTTTGGTTTTATACTTCAGGTGCTGATAGTTGCTTAAGTATAGACCCTCGGCCAAGTATAAACTTGCCTGCGAGTTGGTCTTATCAAGTATGGTTACCTGAGCTGCCTTGTCAGTTTTGAGTTGCTTTAACAATGCATGGCCTGCCTGGCGCAATGCTTCTTTTTTCAGGTTTTCGGTTTTAGCCTCTGGTGTTACCAGCACGTATACGCGGTGCGAGTAGCGGTTCAGGTTTATGAACTTTGCGTCCTGGTCTACCTGCTGCTGCACATAGTTTTGCTCTTCCGGCTGCAATTCCTGCACCTGGCTAACCGCATCTTTGGCTATTATTATAGCCAGGTCGGTATTTTTAGCTAAGCTTGTGTCGTATTTAAGTTGTGTTGGCATTTGTCGTTCGTATCTTTGAGTGCGCAATATAGTAAGTATAATACGTAATGCGAAAAGCCAGGCAATGCTGCTAAAGCTTTGCTGGCTTTACAATGTAAGGTATAACGAGATTGAGCCAAAAAGTATACTTTTTGAGATTCAGGCTCCTAAATAGTATAACGTGGGTAACGTAAGACCAAAAAAGCACTTGGGCCAGCACTTTCTGGTAGACCAGAACATCGCCATAAAAATTGTGGAGCAGCTTACCCTGCACCGCGGCGTGAAGGATGTATTGGAAATAGGCCCGGGCATGGGGGTGCTCACGCAGTACCTTATTAAACACCCGGAGTACAGAACTACCGTGGTAGACATCGACAGGGAATCCATTGCGTACCTGCAGGAGCATTTTACGACATTGGGGGACCGCATCATCTCTGCCGACTTTCTGAAGACCGATCTGAGCACGCTTTTTCCCGGTCCTTTTGCCATTATCGGTAACTTCCCTTATAACATCTCGAGCCAGATATTTTTTAAAGTGCTGGAGCAGCGCGATGTTGTGCCGGAGGTAGTGTGTATGATACAGAAGGAAGTAGCAGAGCGCATAGCCGCGCCTCCGGGTTCTAAAACCTATGGTATACTTAGCGTATTGCTGCAGGCATTTTATAAGATAGATTATAAGTTTACCGTAGGAGAGAAGGTGTTTAACCCGCCGCCTAAGGTAAAGTCTGCTGTAATTAGCCTGGTGCGAAACGAGGTAGAAAAGCTGGCTTGTAACGAGAAACTGTTTTTTCAGGTAGTTAAATTAAGTTTCGGAACAAGACGCAAAACGCTTCGTAACTCACTCCGAAGTTATAACTTGCCGCCAGAAGTAACGGTACAGCCCGTTTTCGACAAACGCGCCGAGCAGCTTTCGGTGCAGGACTTTGTACAATTGACCCAACTAATAGAGCAGAATATACAGCCATAGTATGCAGCAGCTAGAGATTACACGTGATTTTATTGAGCAGGTAGAGGAGGCCATTGAACGTAAGGATAATGACTTTATCCTAAGTACAATGAGCGACATGCACCCGGCCGATATTACCACGGTGCTCTACGAACTGGATGCCAACGAGTCGAAGTATGTGATGGACCTGCTGCCGCCGGAGGTGGGAGCTGAGATACTTAGCGACTTAGATTATGACATCCGCGAAGACTTCCTCGATTATTTTACAAGTGCTGAAATTGCCCGCTACATCAACTTGATGCACTCGGATGATGCCGTGGATATTCTGAACGAGCAATCGGTGCAGACACGGGAGGAGGTAATCGCTTTAATTGAGAACGAGGAGAAGGCCAAAGACATCCTGGACCTGCTGCACTACGAAGAAGACTGTGCAGGTGGTCTGATGGCAAAAGAGCTTATCAAAGTAAACCTGAACTGGCGCGTAAGGCAGTGTATTGAGGAGATCAGGAGACAGGCTGAAGACGTATCACGCATTTATACTGTGTATGTGGTGGATAACCGCGATATACTGGTAGGCCGCGTGAGTGTGAAAGCGTTACTTCTTTCTAAAGACGATAAGCTGGTAAAAGATATTTACAGCGAAGATGTAATTTCTATCGAATCGTTCAGGGATGAGAACGAAGTGGTAAGCGTGATGCAGAAGTATGACCTGGAGGCTATACCCGTGGTAAACATACAGGGCAGGCTGCTGGGCCGCATCACCATCGACGACGTGGTAGACGTAATGCAGGAACAAGCCGAGTTGAGCCGCCAGTTGATGACGGGTATCTCCGAAAATGTGGAAGAGGACGATAGCGTGTTCCGTATCTCCCGTTCACGTTTGCCCTGGCTGATCATTGGTATGGTGGGAGGTTTGCTGGCTGCACAATTTATGGGCTTCTTCGAAAAAGACATTGCCATACTTCCGGCCCTGGCGCTTTTTGTACCGCTTATCACGGCAACAGGCGGTAACGTTGGTATACAGTCTTCATCCATCATCATCCAGACATTATCATCTAATGCGGTGATGTTCGAGAACTTTGCCCAGCGTATTTTTAAGATGGTGCTGGTAGCCCTGCTCAACGCCCTGATCATTTCGATACTGGTGTTCAGCTTTACTTACCTCTTCAGAAACGACTTCACTTTGTCTATAGTGGTTTCGGTGGCGCTTTTCTCTGTAGTTATGCTAGCATCACTAATGGGCACCATCACTCCTATGGTTCTTGATAAATTTGGAATAAACCCCGCCGTGGCCGCTGGTCCTTTTATCACCACAGCCAACGATTTACTGGGCTTAACTATCTACTTTGGTGTAGCACATTTGCTGTATAGTTTGTAGAAAATGGCAAATGCTCTTTTTCAAACGAGAGTGTATGTAGCTAGGCGTGGAAAGCCTGACCTATCCGGTTACAGCCTAATATTACTTTTATGTGGTTTGATAGTATATCTACTTAATACAGATGAGTGGTACTCAATCCCATTTCTTTTGGCTTCCGCAGCATTATTTAATTTTCAAAGGTATTATTACGATAGTGGTAGGCAAGAGCTTAATGGATATTTAGGAAGATATCTGATTATAAAAACCGACAGTATTTTAGTTTGCGGAAGAGAATATCCTTTTAGAGAGATAGAGGACTTGCTCATAGAGGTTAGAGACTATGACGGAGAGAAAAAGGTAACTGCTTACACAGTTTCTACAGTGAGAGGAGTGAACAATCATGTTCGATTTAGGCAGAGAGGTAAAGCATATGAATTTCCCTTTTACATTGAGTCGGAGCAACATCAAAATGCCCTAAAAACTGTTCTTAATGAGCTTATGGACCATGGAGTAAACATGAAAGTTTACTTTAAAAATGCTCGTTCAACAGTTTCCTGACAATTCATAAAGCTAAGTTTGATTAAGCATGCGTATTCTTATCATCGACGAGATTCACCCTAGTATATTTCCGATGCTGGAAAGTATAGGGATGGAGGCTGATTACAGACCAAAAATTACCCCTGCTGATGTATGTGAGGCACTGGCAAGTTTTGATGGCTTAATAGTGCGTAGCAAGATGCGAATCACGGCTGATACACTGAAGCATGCTGATAAACTTAAATTTGTGGCCCGGGCTGGTGCCGGCGTTGATAACATTGATGCAGATGCACTGCAGGAGAGAAATATAGCCTTGATCGGGGCCAACGAAGGAAACCGACAGGCAGTAGGGGAGTTTGCATTAGGATTGCTTATATCCCTAATGCGCAATGTTGTGCGTGGCGATATAGAAGTACGTAATAAAGTATGGCTGCGTGAAGAAAACAGGGGGGAAGAGCTAAGCGGCAAAACAGTGGGCATTATCGGCTACGGAAACATGGGGCAAAGCTTTGCCAAAGTGCTAAGTAGTTTTGGCTGCCGCATTCTTGCCTACGATCGGTATGCACCAGAAAAGGTTGCTGCACCGGCTGAGGCTGTAATGCTGGAGGAACTACAGCAGAAGGCCGATGTCGTAAGCCTGCATATCCCATACATTCACGAAAACCTGAATTTCGCTGATGATGCCTTTTTTGCCGGTTTCCAGAAGCCGATCTGGTTTCTGAACACTTCGCGCGGCGATGTGGCAGATCTGGCAGCCGTAGTAGAGCATCTAAAAGCTAAAAGTATAAAAGGTGCAGCCCTGGATGTACTGGAAAACGAGAAACTCAATACTTTAACAGAAAAGCAGCTACAGAATTTCCAGTATCTTGCTCAAGCCAGCAATGTAATTCTAACCCCACACATCGCAGGCTGGACGCATGAATCTTATATAAAAATAAATGAGGTGCTGGTGGAGAAGATCAGAAGTCTGCTGAAAGTATAACTAAACGTTAGCGCAACCTTTGTAGTAACAAGTTTATACTTTGGCTTCTCTAATCTTATGAACATCCTCATCAGAAATGCAGCCCCAGAAGAACTGACTTGGGTAAACGAGCAATACGATAAAATACAGTTTAAACACTCTGTATATGAGCGGGAGGTTATTGCGATAGCAGAAGTAGAGGGTGCACGTGCAGGTGTAGGCCGTTTGGTAACTATAAATAAAGATAACCTGGAGTTAGGCGGAATGTATGTAAGTGATGGCTACAGAGGGCTGGGGCTAGCCAAACAACTGGTTTTATACTTACTGCGGCAAACAGAAAACAAAACAATTTACTGCCTGCCATTTGCCCACCTGCAAAGCTTTTATATTGCCCGTGGCTTTGCTGCTGTGGCTAGTGTTGATCAAGTGCCTGAAGAGATAATTCAAAAGTGGGAATGGTGCCAGCAGGCCTATCCGCAGCCTACCTTGTTGTTGCGGCAGCAAGTATAAATTCTGCAATAATTTATGGCTATAGTTTAACTTAAACCGTAAAAAGATACATATACTAGCTATTGTTTCTTGTGTATTAAAATTTGTATATTTGCCTAAGTCGAGGCCAAGGAGAGTAGCTCGTGGCCCTTATGTAGAACAGAAGTTGGTGCTTATGCAAAAACTTTGGCAGCCGGTTTAACGATACCTGCCGCCACACTGGAAAAGAATTAAATAAATTTACATATTTGGCAAAAAGAACGGTTATGCACGCCATAACCGTTCTTTTTGCTTTTGTGTTTTAAACGTGATAACATAACTATGAGCAACATTTCTTATTACACAGCAGAAGGTTTGCAGAAACTGAAAGACGAACTGGCTGAGCTCAAGACAAAAGGCCGCTCTGAGGTTGCGCGCCAACTGGCTGAGGCACGCGACAAAGGTGACCTTAGCGAGAACGCAGAATACGACGCTGCTAAAGATGCCCAGGGCCACCTGGAACTCAAGATCGCCAAAATGGAGGAGATCGTAGGCAATGCCCGTCTGATAGACGAGTCTAACCTGGATGCCAGTAAGGCACTTATACTTTCTAAGGTTAAAATAAAGAACCTTAAGAACAATATGGTAGTAGACTATACTTTAGTGGCAGAGGAGGAAGCAGACCTGGCAGCAGGCAAATTATCTGTTAAGTCACCGATTGGTAAGGGCTTGCTTGGTAAATCAGTTGGCGATGTTGCCGAGATTACAATTCCTGCCGGTAAAATTGAGTTTGAGATTTTAGAAATTAGCCGATAACTATGGAACCTTCGATATTTACTAAAATTGTGAAAGGTGAGATTCCTGCTTATAAAATAGCAGAGAATGAGCGTTTCCTTGCCTTTCTGGATGTTTTTCCGACAGCCAAAGGCCATACTTTAGTAATACCGAAGGAGCAAATCGACTATATTTTTGACCTGAACGATGACCTTTACCTTGGCCTAATGGCATTCTCTAAAGAAGTGGCCAAGGCCTTGAAAAGAGCAGTGCCCTGCAATAGGGTAGGCGTGGCTGTTGTAGGGTTAGAGGTTCCGCACGCTCATGTGCACCTTATCCCGCTAAACAGCATGCAAGACATGAACTTTGCCAACAAGAAGGAGTTCAGTAAAGAAGAAATGGAAGAAGTAGCCGAAAAAATTCGAGCAGAGTACCACATTTAGTGCTACCCATTAAGTATAAAAAAGAGGCGGGGCAGATAAGTAATCTGCCCCGCCTCTTTTTTATAGCTTTTAATAATTCGTCTTAGCCTTGGTTTAACCTAATTCAGTATCAGGTTTGCAATATGAGTTATTATAGCATTGTAAGTCTAAAAATGCTGCATCCCTACCATTGCTGCTTATCAACAATAATGTAAGACTGTGAACTTACTGCTGGTTTAAAGTATCAGGTTGTGCTTGCTGCTGTTGCTCTTTTAACTTCTCCTCCTCTTTTGCCTGCCTTCTGAAAAAGCCTCTAAAAAGGATATTGCTTTGCAGGGCCTCCATGTTCTGGTCAAACTTCTGTGAACTGGTTTCAAGGTTTTGCATCGTGCGTTGTAGTTGGCGAGCAAACTGCTGGTCTGATAGTAATACCCCAACCGCATTGTTCTGGTTATTTAGCTGCTTGCTTGTGCTCTCTAAAGTCTCCATCATGGCCGCTGCGGCAGTAGTTGCCTCATTCAGCTCAGCCATAGAAGAACGGAGCCTGCTATACACCACCGTATCGGTAGCAATTTGGTTAGCTAGTCCATCTTTACTGTTAAGCTTGGAAGTAAACCTTGATAACTCGTTAGAGGCGGCCACGGTTCTTCTGGAGGTTTGTTGCAGGTTAGCTACCATGGCACGGAGGTTGTCAGCCATTACTGAGTCGGTAAGTATAGCGCCTATAGTGCCTTCTCCGCGTACTAATCTGGATGTGATCTGCTTAAAATCGCTGGTGATGGCTACCAGGTTCTCGTTGTTCTGCTGCAGTTTCTCCATCAAGTCATCGGTGTTTAGTGGGCTTACGGCTGTAATTCGGTCGCCATCCTGTATAGGGGCAGCTGACTGTGTGCCGCCGTCAATTACAATGTTTTTGTTGCCGATAAAACTTTCGGAGCTGATGCGGGCAACGGCGTTCTTCCGGATGTACTCCTGCACTTTCTCCTCAATGCTCATGGTAACTTCTACCTGGGAGTCGCCATATAGGTTAATGGATTTAATGGTACCAATCTTTACACCCGAAAACCACACATTGTTTCCAGTTCTTAAACCGGCTACATCATCAAATATGGCAGTAACAGCTATGGTGCTGATCAAGCGCTTCTGCTGACCGGCCAGCGTAAAAATGCCGGCTATCAGAATCACGATCGCCAGAAAAGTGAAAATGCCTACTATAACAGTACGTTTATTATTTGCAGAACTCATCTAGTCTATAAAGTTGTAGTTATAAAAAGCTTGTACGCGTTCATCGTTTGTATCAAACACATCCTCAAACGTACCCTGGC
Organism: Pontibacter sp. H249; assembly: GCF_037892465.1. Lineage (NCBI taxonomy): Bacteria > Pseudomonadati > Bacteroidota > Cytophagia > Cytophagales > Hymenobacteraceae > Pontibacter > Pontibacter sp. H249. Next base: position 98,919 of record NZ_JBBKTR010000012.1, read on the forward strand.
GCTGAAACTGGCCATCTAGTAGCATCACTACTCTGTCTCCTACGGCACGTGCACAGGTAAGGTCGTGGGTGATGATGATGGAGGATGTATTAAACCTACGCTGAACTTCGTTTATCAGCTTGTTGATTTCTATACTTGTAATCGGGTCAAGGCCGGCTGTCGGCTCATCATAGAGCATAATATCCGGCTTCAGGATAAGGGTACGGGCAATGCCTATGCGTTTACGCTGACCACCAGAAAGCTCCGACGGCATCTGGTTAATAGCCTGCGACAGCCCCACTGCCTCCAGCACAAAGCGTATAATCCGGTCGCGGTCCGCTTCTGTCATCTCTTTAGCATGCCTTACCAACGGAAACTCCAGGTTTTCCCGCACCGTCATACTATCGTAAAGGGCACTGTTCTGGAAAGAGAACCCGATCTTAAGCCGTAGTGCGTCCAGCTCCTTAGGGGTAAGTTTGCCCACCTCCCGGCCTAAAACGTTTACTGTTCCCTCGTCGGCTTGCAGCAGTCCGGATATTATTTTTATTAATACGGATTTGCCTGTGCCTGAACGTCCTAACACCACCAGGTTCTCACCTTTAAACAGGTCCAGGTCCACGCCTTTGAGTACCTCAAAATCGTCGAATGCTTTTTTGAGGCCCCGGATAGAAATCACTTTTTCGTTTCTATCTATATTCGGATTTACTTCTTTTGCCTCCATTAAAATGCTCTTATCGCGTTAACAACCTGCATTATGAGCAGTTCTTCGATAAAGATCAGGAACATAGCCGTTACCACCGACGAGTTAGCTGCCTTACCCACACCCTCTGTACCCTTAGACGAATGATACCCTTTGTAGCAGCCAACCATACCAATGGTAAAACCGAATATCACCGACTTTACTGAGGAGGCAATAATATCCAGGAAGGTAATGGCGTCGAACACCTGGTAAAAGAAAGTGGTAAGGGTTGTAAGCTCGTTTTGGTGCACGTTAAGGTAACCGCCTAGCAACGAAACAAGTGTAGTGTACATGGTTAACGCCGGAATCATCAGCGTGGATGCCAGCACCCTGCTTACCACCAAAAACTTAAATGGGTTAGTGGCCGAAACCTCCATGGCGTCAATCTGCTCGGTAACACGCATAGAGCCCAACTCGGCGCCAATGGCAGAACCAACCCTGCCTGCAGCGATAAGTGCCGTTACCAGCGGCCCAATTGCCCTGATAATAGCTACAGAAATAAGCGCAGGCAGTAAAGAGGTGGCACCAAAGCCGGCAAGAGAGGGGCGCGACTGGTTTGTAAATACAATACCAATAATAAAGCCTGTTAAGGAGATAAGTGGCAGCGAGCGCACACCAATTTCATAACATTGCTTAATAATTTCTTTAAATTCGTAAGGAGGGAACCATACTTCTTTGAAGAACCGCGCATTGAAACGGTATACCTTTGCCAGCTCTACAAATATTTTGTCGAGCCTGCGGGTGGTAACGAATTTGCGTCGGGTACGGACACTTCCCGTTTTATTATCGTCTAAATCCATTTATACTATTTAGAGCCCATTCGTGCTTTTGTGTTAACAAGAACAAAGACAAAAGTACTTTTATTTTTTAACAAGCCGGACTAGATTTTACAGGGCTTGCTTAAGCCTTACGAAAGAAAGGTAGGAATTTTTACAAAACAGCGAAATATTTTCAGAAGCTTATGCTTGTTGAAACATCAGTTTGTTTTTATAAAGGAAAGCTGTCTTACAGAAGTTGCAAGAAATGAAGTTGTTGTGTAATGCTATTATAGCAAAGACTTTCTTTTTGCCAATGGCTAGGTAATTTTACAGGCCAGCTACCCTGTCAGGGTTGTCTGTTAGGAATACTTTCCAGGATTTGCCGCCTTGTTTGGCATTGTTGCCTTTCTGGTAATGGTGGCAAAGGGCAACACTCAAGGCATCAGTGGCATCAAACATCTTAGGGTCGGGTTGTATCTTCAGGATCTGCACCAGCATGCTGGCCACCTGTTCTTTAGAGGCGTTACCGTTGCCAGTTACCGATTGCTTTACTTTTTTAGGCGCATACTCCACGTAAGGGATGTCGCGGGAGAGAGCAGCGGCAATGGCTACCCCTTGGGCACGCCCCAGCTTTAGCATACTTTGCACGTTTACTCCAAAGAAAGGCGACTCGATGGCCAGCTCGTCGGGCAGGTACTCGTCGATGAGCTGTATCATGCGGTCAAAAATTTTCTTTAACTTGATGGCGTGGTTGCTGTAGCTTTTCAGGTGAATTACGCCGTACTGCACCACTTGTACTTTAGAACCAGTAACTTCTATAAGGCCGTAGCCCATCACCTGCGTGCCGGGGTCGATGCCAAGTATAAGTTTATTAGGAGGAAGTGCAGAAGAGTAAACCATAAGGCTACAAAATTAAGATAATATCTTGAACATTAATCCAAACAGAAGGTTCCTTTTGCTCACCGGTAAAATACTGGTGCTGCTGCTCACGCTCTTTCTGCTATACCAAACTATTTTTACCGCCCCCGATACTTTTCTTAGCTGGAGGCAAATCCTGCAAACAGCCATTAATAGTTCGCTTACCGGCTTGCTTATACTAGTGGCTATACTAATACCAATCAATTGGGGCTTTGAAGCAAAGAAGTGGCAACTGCTAGGCTGTAAACTTGAGCCGATCTCTTACACCCGGGCTTACCGTTCGGTCATGGTGGGGCTTACGCTAGGTTTTATCACTCCCAACCGCCTTGGCGATTATGCTGGCCGTGTGCTGGAGCTAAAAAGCAAGCAGAGGTTAGAGGCCATCGGAGCAATTTTTATTGGCCGATTTTGCCAACTGGTGGCAACGGTGCTGGTAGGCTCGCTGGGGCTGCTATACTTTATACTTCGGTTTTACTGGGTACAGTATCCGGGAGTGTCGCTAAGCGTTGTTTTCCTGCTATTGGCCATTAGCACCGCTATGCTGGTGCTGCTGTACCATGCCAAAGCTATGGTGGCCGTGGTGGCAGCCATTAAACCGTTGCGCCGCTTCGTGCAGTATGTGTCGGTGATGGGGGAGTATACTTCTGCGGAGATTACCCGGCTGTTGCTGCTATCGCTGGGCAGGTACTTTGCGTTTTTAATGCAGTTTATACTTTTGCTTATACTTTTTGGCGTGCGGCTAAACCCGCTGGAGTATGTAAGTGGCGTGGCTGGTACTTTCTTTCTGAAGTCGGTGGTGCCTTCAGTTAGCCTGCTCTCTGACCTGGGGGTGCGGGAGCTATCGGCTATGTACCTGTTTGGGCTGCTAGGGGAGGGGAGGCTGCATGTGCTTAGTGCCAGCCTTAGCTTATGGCTGCTAAACATAGCGGTGCCAAGTGCGGTGGGTTTATACTTTGTGCTGCGCCTGCGCCTTGCCCGGAAAGGAGTACCCGCATGATCTGGCTACTGTCACTTTCGCTGCTTGCCTATGCCTGGGTGGTGCTGCGCCGGCTGGTGGCCTGGGTACGAATGGCTGCTACTGCTGTTCCCGAAAACTATACTCCTGTAACCGCTATATCAGTTATTGTGCCGGTGCGCAACGAGGCGGCCAACATTGTAGCCTTACTACAAGACCTGGAGGCGCAAACGTATTCTAAAGAGCTATATGAGGTGTTGGTAATTGATGATCATTCTACCGACGAGACACTTCAACTAATACATCAATACAAGTTAGGTTCCACAATGAGTTTAAATGTGTTGGAGCTTGATAGGGTGGCAGGTATAAGTATGAAGAAAGGGGCAGTAAAGTATGGCGTGGAACAGGCAGGAGGCGAGTTGCTGGTGCTAACCGACGGTGACTGCCGCGTAGGCCCGGAATGGCTGAAACAGTATGCTTATACTTATGAAACAAAGCAGCCATACTTTATCAGCGGGCCTGTTTCTTTCCAGCATACGCACACAATGTTTGATAAGATGCAGTTGGTAGAGTTTGCCAGTTTGATAGGAATAGGAGGGGGCTCTCTTGCATTAAACAGGCCAAATATGTGTAATGGCGCTAATCTGGCGTATCCTAAGTTTATTTTTGAGCAGGTAGGAGGGTTTGCCGGTAACGATGGCATAGCAAGCGGCGACGACGAATTCCTGCTGCACAAGATTCATCAGCAGTATCCGGGTAAAGCCATCTTTCTAAAAAATACTAAAGCTATAGTTTATACAGATGTGCGTAAAACGCTAATTTCCTTTTTGTCGCAGCGGGTTAGGTGGGCAAGTAAGTGGCGCGCCTACCAGAGTATAAATGTGCAGCTAGTGGCTTTGACTGTTTTTGTAGTTAATTTCTTGCTCTTCCTGAGCATCCCGTTGCTGCTTTTCGGGCATTTGCCACTGCTTGTATTTGCAGCTGCATATTTTATCAAGTTTGTAATAGATTTCTTATTTTTAGAACGTATACTAGGTTTCCTGAACAAACGTGGATACATCTGGCATATGCTGCCCCTGCAACTTGTGTATGTACCCTACGTGGTGCTTACCGGCATAGGCGGCCTGTTTGGCAGGTACCGTTGGAAAGGACGATCAATCCGAAACTCATGAGCGAACACGAATTCGATATACTGGACGAGCTATACTTTGTGGTTTCTTACCCTGACCTTAAAAGAACTTTGTCCTTAACTGATAGCGAGATATGTGCTGCGTTGCAGACACTTATTAAGAAGGGATATGTAAAGATTCTGTACCCTGACCAGGACACAGAGCACGAGTATGACGAAGCATCTTTCGGGCGCCACTGCCACGATTACTTTTACCTGGCCACAAAGGCCGGTCTGGTGGTGCATAACTCTGTTTGATTTCTCAGGAAGTATAGCAAATATGCTGGAAATACTAGGTGGGAAGAGTTTTTTCTGGCTCCTGCTGCTAAACATTTCAGGGTGTTCAGTGTTACCGCAATAGCCAGGTTTGCAGCAGATGGTTTTAATGTGCAAACTTGTAACCAACAGCACTGTGGTAAGGTATGAGGGGACAAAGGTTTTCGGCTGATTGGCGCAATGGCTGCTCTTTTTTTATTAATTTTACCAAGTATAAGCATTAGTCTGCTGGCACGGGCTTTCACCTGTTAAACAACGTACCGTCAACGCAACTAATCTAATTTACAGATAATTAAAATGGCTGAAGCAACCTTACCAAGTATACAGCAGGAACTTAACCTGAAGAAGCTGGAATTATCGGCTTTGCTTGAAATAACGCAGGCCATTAACGATAACCTGCCAGAGCCGGCACTCTATAAAATTTACCGTTTCACGCTGCTTGCCCAGCTGCAAATCAGCCGCTTAGTGCTGTTCGTGCACGACGACAAATGGGAGTGCAAAGTATGTTTTGGTACTGAGCAGGACTTTACAAAGCAGGAAATACCGGAGGCCATATTAGACATCAAAGAAATCACGCGTACCTCTAAACTAAGCGTAGAGAAAAAGTGGCGTGCCTTTGAGATCGTGATACCTATCTTCCACAACGGAAAGGTACTGGCCTTTGTGATGATCGGTAAAACGCAACCTTACCATACCAATATGGAGGCGCTAAACTTTGTGCAGACGGTTTCCAACATTATGCTGGTGGCGATAGAGAATCACAAAATGGCGCGCCAGCGTTTGGCCCAGGAATCCATTCGCCGCGAGATAGAGATTGCCCGCGAAGTACAATCGATGCTTTTCCCGAAGTCGCTGCCCAACGATAAGGACGTAGCCATTTATGCCAGCTATATTCCGCATTCCTCCATTGGCGGCGATTACTACGATTTCATCGAAATAGATCCTGATAACTTTGTGTTCTGTGTAGCCGATGTGTCGGGTAAAGGCGTGCCGGCGTCACTGCTGATGTCTAATTTCCAAGCTGGCCTGCGAACCATACTTCGGCAAACCTCAGACCTGAATACTGTAGTAGCCGAACTGAACAACCTGATCTACCGCAATGCTATTGCCGAGAAATTTGTGACCATGTTCCTGGCCTTGTACAACCGCAAAACCAGGGAGATGTGCTACGTTAACGCCGGTCATAATTCCCCAATCTTGCTATACGAAGACAATACACACCGCTTGTTAAATGAAGGCTGTACTATGTTGGGAGTATTTGATGTGTTGCCTTTTATGAATGTAACGCGTACTACTATCCCTCGTAATGCCGTTCTGCTTTGCTATACCGACGGCCTTACAGAAGTTTTTGACGAGGACGAGGCAGAGTTTGGTGTGGAGGGCTGTATCGAATTTATGCAGCGCAACCGCTTCCTGAGCTCCAAAATGCTGCACCTGCAGCTGCTCCGTGAAATAAACCTCTACAACGAAGAAGCTGCCCTGAACGACGATATTACGTTGCTTTCGTGCAGGTTTAAGTAAGTTTAATTGCTGATTGTTAATAGCTGCATTGTTGAAGTGAATGTACATAAGTGTACTATCTTTGCAGGTCTAGCAATTAACAATTAAAGACCAACAATCAAGTTTTGATCCGCCTTTACAAGACTCCTGTCTTACTTAAAAAGCTGTTGCCTAAGTATACTTGGCAGCGAGAGGTTGTGCAGGATAAAATCTTATACCTTACATTTGATGATGGGCCAATACCGGAGGCAACGCCTTGGGTGCTGGAGCAATTGCAGCAGTTTAATGCCAAAGCTACTTTCTTTTGTGTGGGCGATAATGTGCAGAAGTATCCGGAAATAGCAGCACAGATACTGCGGCAAGGGCATGTGCTGGCAAACCATACTTTTAACCATCTGAACGGTTGGCGCGCTGAGTTGCAGCCATACTTAGAGAATGTGGCGCTGTGCCAGCAGGAACTGGAAAAGTATACTTCAGGGAGCAGCGCAAAGCCGCTTTACAGGCCACCTTATGGCCGTATTACCCAGAACCAGGCTAAGCAGCTGCTGAGTAAGTATGAGATCATCATGTGGGATGTGCTTACCAACGACTACGACAACAGCCTTTCCCCGGAAAAGTGCCTGCGTAAATCAATCCAAAGCACCCAAAACGGCAGTATCATCGTATTCCACGACAGCCTGAAAGCAAAACGAAACATGGTGTATGCCCTGCCACGGTACCTGGAGCACTTTACCAGGCTAGGCTACACCTTCAAAACCCTATGATCGTATCTGTAGCCTATTTTATACTTTTTTTTACCCTTTTCCTGGCGCTGTTGGTTCTTCTGCTGATCAACCGTAAACGCTATACTTTCGAGCCCAAACAACTGCCCCACATCAGCATACTTATCGCTGCCCGAAACGAGGAACACACCATTACCCGCTGCCTTACCGCCATTAACGCCCTCAATTATCCAAAAGATAAAATTGAAGTACTAATAGGAAACGACGGCAGCACCGACAGGACGCTGGAAGCAATAGAGGCTTTCATACACGATAAGCCAAACTATACTTGCATTACCATTACCGAAACTATTGGTCAGCTAAAGGGCAAACAGAACGTGCTGGCACAGCTATCCAGAATGGCAACAAGCGATTTCTTTTTTTACACCGATGCCGACATTGCTGTGCCGCCTACTTGGTTAAAGGGCATGCTGAGTGCTTTAAAAGAGGGTGTGGGCGTAGTGACAGGCATCACCACCACGCAGGAACACAACTTGTTTGCAAGGCTGCAGGCCCTGGACTGGCTGTATGCGCTGGGGCTGATGCAGGTGGTATCGGACCTGAACCTGCCCGTTACCGCCATGGGTAATAACATGCTACTGCGCCGTAAAGCTTACGACGATGTGGGAGGTTTTGAAAGTATAGCGTTTTCGATCACTGAAGATATCGCCATTTTTAACAAAATATTGGAGAAAGGTTGGAGTTACCGGAATGTGTACAGCAGCGAAGTTCTCGCACTTTCTACACCGGCAATAGGCTTTAACCAGTTCATACACCAGCGCAAACGTTGGATGAAAGGTTCTATGCACCTACCTGTGTACATGGTTATCATCCTGATACTGCACTCGGCTTACTACCCGGTGTTGCTGCCATTTGGTTTCCATACTTCGGCGGGGGTAGTGTTCGCTGTGTTTATCGTTAAATTGCTTATGCAGAGCTTATACCTGCACGTATGCCTTCGCCGGCTTGGTCGTTCCGCAGCCTGGTGGGAGTACTTTATCTTTGAGATTTACCTTGTGATAACCTCTATCGTTCTGCTGGTGTTTTACTACCTGCCAGTAAAGACTATTTGGAAGGGCCGGGAGTATTAAGAAGCTTATTTTTAAATAGGTGAGGCTTTGTGTTTTACGCCCCTTGCGCTCTCTTTGTGCCCTTGCGGTAAATTTTCTGAACCGCTAAGAATGCAAAGGTGACGCTAAATACGCAAAGGGTGTCTTGCCTCGCACAGCTTAACTTTAATGCCTAACTTGCACCCGCAAACTTTGTAGCACTACATTGGCAATGGCCCAATGTCAAACATAAAAGATTACATGAATTTAGTTGATTCGCACGCGCACATTTACGCAGAGCAGTTTAAAGATGATAGGGCAGAAGCTGTAAGAAGAGCAGCAGAAGAAGGAGTAGGCAGGATCTACATGCCCAACATCGACCATACTTCCATTGATGTGATGCTGGAGACGGAAGCGCAATTTCCGAGTCAATGTATCCCGATGATGGGCCTGCACCCAACCTCTGTAGACAAGAATTTTGAGCGTGAGTTATATTTAGTGGAAGACTGGCTGAGCAAGCGTTCTTTTGCAGCAGTAGGAGAGTGCGGCATCGACCTGTACTGGGATAAAACTTTTCTGCCACAGCAGCAGGAGGCGCTTAAAGTACAAGTAGCGCTAGCCAAAAAGTATAAATTACCCATCGTGTTGCACACCCGCGATTCTTTTAACGAAACCTATGAGATAATTGCCGCAGCCCAGGACGGCTCCTTAAAAGGTATTTTTCATTGCTTTTCGGGTACAGTAGAGGAGGCTGAGAAGGTAAAAGAACTTGGCTTTTTAATGGGTATCGGGGGCGTGGCTACTTTTAAAAATGGTGGCCTGGATAAGGTGCTGCCGCATGTGGAGTTGGACCAACTGGTGCTCGAAACTGATTGCCCTTACCTGGCACCGGTGCCGCACCGTGGCAAGCGAAACGAGCCGGTATATTTAACACTGGTGGCAAAACGTGTAGCCGAACTGATGAACAAAGAGCTGGATGAGGTGGCGGAGAAAACAACTGCCAATGCCTTAAACTTGTTCAAGCTGTAGCCATGGAGGTAGTACAAGTTCATATAGATACTGCCACTCCGCAGCACCCGGAAGCATCTATCCTTATTATTTATACAGGTGGTACAGTAGGCATGGTATACGATAAGGTAGAGCAGCATTTGGTGCCGTTTAACTTTTCGCAGATACTGGATCATGTGCCAGAGCTGCGCCAGTTTAACTACCTGCTTACAGTCATGAGCATTGAGCCAGCCATTGATTCGTCTAATGTAACAATTGACGATTGGCTGATGCTGGCCCGACTGATCGAAGAAAACTATGATAAGTATGACGGCTTTGTAGTATTGCACGGTACAGATACGATGGCGTACAGCGCCTCTGCTTTAAGTTACCTGCTAGAGAACCTGCAAAAGCCGGTTATTTTTACAGGAGCCCAAGTTCCTATAGGGCGCATCCGAACGGATGCTCGTGAAAACCTGATTACTGCACTACAAATAGCCGGAACAAAGCAAAACGGCAGAAGCCTGGTGCCAGAAGTATGTATTTATTTCCGAGACCTGCTGCTGCGTGGCAACCGCGCTAAAAAAGTGGAAAGCAGTCATTTCGATGCCTTTAAGTCTGATAACTACCCACCGTTGGCTGAAACAGGCATAGACATTGAGTACAGTACAGATAATATACTTCAGCACCCGGAACAGAACCTGCGCGTGCATCATCAGTTAAGCAGCCAGGTAGCAATTCTGAAGCTTTTTCCGGGTATTACGCCACTTACTGTAAAAGCCATATTGCAGGCAGATGGACTAAGAGGCGTTGTGCTTGAAACTTTTGGCTCTGGAAATGCTCCCTCTGCTCCCTGGTTTCTTGAGTTAATTCACAATGCACTTGATAGCGGAGTACATATCCTGAACGTATCGCAGTGCGATGAGGGCCGCGTGATACAAGGGCAGTATGAAACGAGTACCCATTTACTAAGTATGGGGGTTATTGGTGGTGCCGACATTACGACAGAGGCTGCTATCACTAAACTGATGTTTGTACTGGGGCAGGAGCTCAGCCACGAAGAATCAAGAATGCTGCTCTGCGAAAACCTGCGTGGTGAAATTACTTTGTAATCCGCAACAAGTATAAAGCGCCTTTAGGTTTGCAGATGTGCTATACTTTAGACTATATTTGCACTACAAAAAGAGAGCTGTCCGAGTGGTCGAAGGAGCACGCCTGGAAAGTGTGTATACCTCAAAAGGGTATCAAGGGTTCGAATCCCTTGCTCTCTGCAATTCCCATAGAAAAAGGCCTCTATACCATATAGAGGCCTTTTTTATTTATTAGGTCATATTCAAGTTACTATTCAAAAGTGCCTGAACGATGCCTTAAACAGAGCGTACTGCCTGGTATCGTTCAACTCACCAGGTAGTTCTCTTCATCTTCACCAAGTTGCGGTCTAGCACCTGTAACACAGTCTTCGGTATCATGTTGAAGATGAAGAAGTGTTGCGATAACAGCCATAGCCAAAACCTACCTCTAGACTTGCACTAAATATACAATTGTCGCTATCTTGTTGTAGCTGTAAGTTTTGTCATACCTGTACTATTTGCCCTGATACTATGCTTTATATAAAGAAGGTGCCTTTACCATGTATCTTGCTGTTGTTCGTCATCTCTATGCTGGCGGGTTGTGCCGGCAAGTCTGCTACAGGTAATTTAACTGCTTCTGCGACTGCCGAGCCACAAGAACTTCGGATCATGAGCTATAACATACGGCACGCCAATCCACCTTCTAAAAAGGGTGTGATAGACATGGAGGCCATTGTGCGGGTGATCCGAAGCGAAAACCCAGACCTAGTGGCGCTGCAGGAGGTAGATGTGAATACGGTGCGGTCCGGGAAGGTGAACCAGGCCAAGGTGCTTGCCAAGATGCTGGGCATGCATTACTTTTTTGCCAAAGCCATTGACTTTGATGGTGGGGAATATGGTGTGGCTATCCTGTCGCGTTACCCAATTTTAGATAGCCAAGCAATACCCTTACCTGAAGAAGCAGATCCTGAAGCGGAAGACCGGGTGTTGGCAAGAGCCAGTATCACATTACCTGATGGAAGGGTGATTTACTTTGGGAGCACGCACCTTGATGTGATGAGCGCGGCCAACAGGCTGCAGCAGATAAAGAAGATCAATACTATCGCTGCTTCCAGTCAGCTGCCTTTTATCCTGGCCGGGGACTTAAACGACCTGCCTGAAAGCCTTGTGATGGCCGAGCTAGGGAAGGAGTTTACCCTTACATGCCAGTCTGTTTGCGAGCCAACCTTTCCGCAGGATATTCCAAACCGTACTATCGACTACATCGCTTTCAGCCGGGCTTCTCCCTTAAAGGTGCTGACGCATAAAGTAGTACCTGAGAGCTATGCCTCAGACCACCTGCCCATCGTGGCTACGCTGCGGTTTTAAGCATTTGCCAGCTTAAACCAGTTGGCTTTCAGATGCGGTTATAGAAACCGAAGAATTATATCGTAGCTCCTTAGAATCAGTGGTAAGAAAAGTACGATCTAAAAGTTTGAAGTAATTTAATGAATTGGCTAAGATACCATTATTATGAACGATGCAAAGAAGCACGATGAACGTATGGCAAAAATGACATTTGCCTCGGTATATCCCCATTATCTTTCTAAAGTTGAGAAGAAAGGCAGGACGAAAGAAGAATTGCATCAGGTAATTGCGTGGCTGACCGGTTATAATGAAGTAAGGCTGCAAGAACTCATTGATGCAAAGGTAACTTTTGAAGAATTCTTTCAGAGCGCCACATTAAACCCCAATGCGCACCTTATTACCGGTGTGATCTGTGGCTACCGTGTGGAGGAAATCGCAAACCCGCTAACGCAACAGGTAAGGTATCTGGATAAGTTAGTGGATGAGTTGGCGAAGGGGCGCAAGATGGAGAAGATCCTGCGCAGCTCTTAGTGTGAAAGTATCTGCTTCTCTGTTTTACAACTAGCCTGAAGCAGGGTGTGGAGGTTATACGTGCCCTATCAAAGAAGCGAGCAGCACTTAGGCGATAGACATCCTGAGGTAACAGGAGTTTTTTGCGTTAATTATCAGGAAATTAGTAAATTCCTGTGGCTATTGTTAATATTAAGTTTCTGATCATCAAATTAAATGGACTTGTTAAATAAAATGGAAAATAGAAGCAGTCCGTTTAAGGTCGGGCTTTACGCTGCTGTTGTGGTATTTCTGGCCTATACTATGATCTTTGGCTATCGAAAGTCTTTTACAGTGGCCACGTTCGATGGAATGGCAATAGGCGGCTATAGCTATAAAACACTCCTGGTCATCAGCCAGGTATTAGGTTACCTGCTGGCCAAGTTCTACGGCATCAAGTATATTGCAGAACTTAAACGTACAGGAAGGGGGAAGGTGATTCTCCTGCTGACAGGAATAGCCTGGCTAAGCTGGCTGCTATTTGCCCTTGTGCCGGCTCCCTATAATATTGTTTTCCTGTTCATAAACGGTTTCCCTTTAGGAATGCTTTGGGGAGTTGTTTTCTCTTATGTGGAGGGTAGGCGAAGTACCGACTTCATTGGAGCTACACTGGCGGTAAGTTTCATCTTCGCCTCCGGATTTGTTAAGTCGGTTGGTGCCTGGCTGATGGTGCAGTTCAGTATTTCAGAGTTCTGGATGCCCTTTTATACCGGGCTGGTCTTTGCCTTGCCACTTGTGGTGTTCGTTTACCTGATGGAGAAGATTCCGCCTCCCAGCCAGGAAGACATCCGACTCCGGACAGAACGTTCCGCCATGACCAAAGCAGACCGGGAAGCCTTCGTAAAAGAATTCTATGCCGGCATAGTAGCCTGTGTGGTGATTTACTGCTTTGCGACCATTTTCAGGGACATCCGCGATAATTTTGGTGCTGAGATGTGGAAGGAACTGGGGTATTTTGACCAGCCTGCCCTGTTTTCTAAAACCGAAACACCCATCACCTTAATTATACTGGTGCTGATCGGCAGCATGGTGCTCATAAAAAATAATTACAGGGCTCTGCAAACAGCACATGCCTTTATCCTGATTGGATTTACCATCGCCGGTGTTTCCACCTTACTTTTTACCACGAAGTCTATCGAGCCGATCTGGTGGATGATGCTTGTCGGGCTTGGCCTGTACATGGTTTACATTCCTTTCAACGCAGTGTTCTTCGACCGGCTGATCTCTACCTTTCAGTACACAGGAAATGTGGGTTTTCTTATTTACCTGGCTGACTCGTTCGGCTATGTGGGCAGCGTTGGGGTACTCCTGAGCAAGGAGATCTTTCAGGTGCAGTTAAACTGGGTGACATTCTTTTCGAACAGCGTAATAGGTCTCTCAGCGATCGGGCTGCTGCTTACTGCTTTTTCCATGGTGTATTTTGACAGGAAGTATAAGAGCCAAAAGAACAGGGAGTTGGTCTCTGCATGAGCAACGCAAGCAGGATACGCCGACATTATTTCTACTTACTTGCCAAGAATGCTATCTTGTACATTGTTGATTTAGAAGTGACATCAATAAAGTAAATATAAGATTGCATCCTGGTGCTTCAAATAGTAGGTCGTCAGTGTGTGCAATAGGCTTGCTTTAAAAAGTATAAATTGAATTTTTAAGTTCTTTAAAATATAAGTGTTACTCAGTTAGTTTTTCTCATTTGGTGAGTATTTTGTCTTTTGAAGTACAGGGGTACGATAGGGACGTAATTACACAAAAAACATACTTTAGTAAAATAATCGCACGTGATGTTTGGCGTGGGAATTTTCTTATACCTACTTTTGCGGATCGTACTTAGCAATTCATGAAACGATTTCTGTTGCTCTTGCTTATTTGCCTTACCTGCTTTAACCTGGCAGGCGGATATGCTATTGCAGCAACAATATTAAGCTCTTCCATCGTTTCAACAGATCTCAGTCCGGAACATCCGCAACAGCATATCCTCAAGAAAACTACCTATGATGTGCAGCTGCTGCAGGTTAACAAAGAAACTGAGGAAGATGATTACTCTCTTATTCCTTTGCTTCCGCTGTCTGATACTGGCCTTTTTTATGCTTACACACTAGACTTTGAACTTGTTAATAAGCACTTCTTGGTGCACTACGGAGCAGCGATCAAAGACAGACTTCCTGCTGTATACCTGCTGAACTCCGTATTCCGACTATAGTACCCTTCTTTTAATAGGCTGCCTTTCATTCCGCGTATAGGCGGCGCCCTTCATGCCATTCCTGGCGTGTTTTATCTTCAATTTATTCATTTTTCTGAGGCGCTTATTCCAGCAGGTTAAGCTGTTAGCATTATTTTTTGCCTGTGTTTTTGCAGGTACCTGATACGTCGTTGATTTTTTATAAAGCAAAGGCGGTTTTGCAACAGCTTTATACTTCTCGTAAGTGAGCCCTCTGTAAAGCTATATTATGCAAGACCCTCTAGGAAAGCCGGCTATACCCAAGGGTATAGCACCAACAAATCATGTGTTTGTTGCGCACGAGGTGCAGCAGGCGCAATGCCATCTATACTTTTCTTTTCAACTTATCATCTGTCATTACTTTTCAATTTAATTAAAATCATCATGAAGATCATGAAGAGCTTTCTCATGTTAATGGGATCGTGCGCCTTGTTGTGCCAAGCCAGCTGTACATCCTCCAAAGGAGAAGAAGTAAAAGAACCCCATGTGAAGCACCTGGTTACAAGTCCGATAAAAATGGACACGACCATTACGGAAGATTATGTCAGCCAAGTTCACTCTATACGTCACATAGAACTGAGGGCTCAGGAAAGAGGCTACCTGCAGAAGATCTATGTAGACGAGGGACAGTTTGTGAAAGAAGGCCAGCTCTTGTTCAAAATAATGCCCCGACTATACGAAGCGGAGCTGCAGAAAGCACAGGCCGAGGCCAATTTTACCCGGATTGAGTACGATAACACTAAAAAACTGGCAGACGGCAACATTGTATCGCCAAACGAACTGGCCATGGCTAAGGCCAGATGGGATAAGGCAAAGGCTGAGGTGGCGCTGGCACAGGTGCATCTGCAGTTTACCGAAATCAGAGCGCCTTTCGATGGTATCATCGACCGCTTCCATGTAAGAGAAGGAAGCCTTCTGGAAGAGGGGGAACTGCTTTCTTCCCTCTCGGATAACAGCAAGATGTGGGTGTATTACAACGTCCCCGAAGCGGAGTACCTGGATTTTAAGACCAAGGCGAAAGAAGACAATGCCGCGGAAGTAAGCCTGCTGATGGCCAATAATAAACTCTTTGGCCACCCAGGCAAAGTTGAAACCATTCAGGCGGACTTCAATCATGAAACCGGTAACATCGCCTTCAGGGCGACCTTTCCTAACCCGAAGGGGCTGTTAAGGCACGGCGAGACAGGCAATATCCGAATGGCGATACCTTTTAAAAACGTACTCCTCATCCCCCAGAAGGCTACTTTCGAAGTGCTGGACAAGAAGTATGTGTATGTGGTGGATAAGAACAATGTGATACGGTCCAGAGAAATCACCATAGAGGCCGAAATCCCGCATATTTATGTCGTGCAGAAAGGATTGGCCGAATCTGACAAGATACTGCTGGAAGGGCTGCGTTTGGTACGCGAAAACGAAAAGATCCAATACCAATTCTTAGCGCCTGCTACTGTGCTCACGCAATTAGACTTGTATGCAGAGTAGCCGGGTATACTAATAAGCAAAAGATATGTTTAGTAAATTCATACACAGGCCCGTATTCGCAATTGTAATATCGGTCATGATTGTTTTTGTGGGTACGCTTGCCATTAAGAAGCTGCCTATCTCCCAATTCCCGGATATTGCGCCCACCACCGTCAACATCTTTATTGCCTATCCGGGCTCCAGTGCCGATGTGCTGGTGAACTCCACGCTTATTACGCTGGAGCAGGCCATCAATGGTGTGGAGGGCATGCGCTACATCGCCACTGATGCCACCAGTGCTGGTGAGGCCACGCTTCGCATCATTTTTGAGCCAGGCACAGACCCCAACGATGCCGTGGTGCGGGTAAAAACCAGGGTGGACCAGGTGATGCCGCTTCTGCCGGAACTGGTGCAGCGTGAAGGCGTGGTGATCACGCCCGTGCAGCCGAGTATGCTGATGTACGTCAACCTCTACTCCAAAAATGAGAGCATGGATGAAAAATTCCTGTTCAACTACGCCACCGTCAAGATGATCCCGGAGATACAACGAATCAAAGGAGTTGCCCGGGCGCAGATCCTGGGTAGCCGCCGTTATGCCATGCGTATTTGGCTCAACCCTGACCGCATGCGCGCCTATAACATTTCGTCAGGCGAGGTAATGAAGGCGCTCGAAGAGCAGAGTATCATCGGTCGTCCGGGTCGTTTAGGGCAAAGCTCAGGTATAGCGGCGCAGTCGATGGAGTATGTACTTACCTACAAAGGCAGGTATAATAAACCAGAGGAATACGAAGGCATCATCATACGGGCCAACGCCGAAGGAGAGATCATTCACCTGAAGGATATCGCCACTGTGGAATTGGGCAGCGAGTTCTTCGATATTTATTCCAATCTGGACGGACGTCCATCTGCTGCGATTGTGCTGAAGCAGAACTACGGCAGCAACGCCAGCGATGTGATTGCAGACGTGAAAGCCCAGTTAGAGGAAATGCGGCCGTACTTTCCGCCAGGGATGGACTATAAGATCAGCTACGACGTTTCGCAGTTCCTCGACGCTTCCATCGAGCAGGTCATCCATACCTTGCGCGACGCGTTTATACTTGTCGCCATTGTTGTTTTCATTTTCCTGGGCGATTGGCGCTCTACGCTTATCCCGATACTGGCTGTACCAGTATCCCTAATAGGTGCCTTTTTTGTGATTCAGTTCTTCGGGCTTTCTATTAACCTGGTAACACTTTTTGCCCTTGTACTGGCCATCGGTATTGTGGTGGATGATGCGATTGTAGTGGTGGAGGCCGTCCATGCCAAAATGGAGGAAGAGCCGCACCTGTCGCCTTACAATGCCGTTAGAAAAGTGCTTGGTGAAATCAGCGGGGCTATTATCGCCATCACAGCTGTGATGGTAGCGGTGTTCCTGCCCATCTCGTTCATGTCGGGTCCTGTGGGGACTTTTTACCGCCAGTTCTCTATTACCATGGCCAGTTCGATTGTGATTTCAGCGCTGGTGGCCCTCACACTTACGCCCGTGTTATGTGCCATGCTGCTCAAAAACCACCACGGCCATCAGAAGAAGCAAAACATCCTCACCAGGTCGCTCGACAGTTTTAACCGTGGCTTCGATAAACTGACGGGCAAGTATGTGGGCCTGCTGCGACATATAGTGAGCCGCAAGTGGCTGACCTTTGCGATCCTGCTGGTATTTGGCGCTGCCATTTTCGTGCAGAATCAGGTGCTACCGTCTGGCTTTATCCCGAACGAAGACCAGGGCACGATCTACGCCATCATCCAGACGCCTCCGGGCTCTACCTTAGAGAAAACAAACCAGGTATCGCAGAAACTGCAGAAAATCTGCGAGGAGATTGAAGGCGTGGAGTCGGTGTCTTCTCTGGCTGGTTACGAGATTATGACCGAGGGCCGTGGATCTAACGCAGGTACCTGCCTGATCAACCTAAAGCCCTGGTCAGAGCGCCATCACAACGTGAAAGAGATCATGGAGGAACTGGAAGAAAGATCACATGGTTTGGGCGCTGTTGTTGAGTTCTTTGAGCCACCAGCAATCCCAGGTTTCGGTTCTTCGGGTGGTTTCTCCATGCGTTTGCTGGATAAAAACTCCGAAACCGACTACCATGAGTTTGACAGGGTGAACCAGCAGTTCATGGACAACCTGCGCAATCGAAAAGAGCTCACGGGCCTATTCACGTTCTTTGCGGCCAACTACCCGCAGTACGAACTGGAGATTGACAATAAGCTGGCCATGCAGAAAGGGGTATCCATCGAAAGTGCGATGGAGAATCTGAACATTCTGATCGGTAGTACCTACGAACAGGGCTTCATCAAGTTTGGTCAGTTCTTCAAAGTATATGTTCAGTCAGATCCCCAATACAGAAGACTGCCGTCCGATGTGATGAAGCTGTACGTGCGAAACGACCAAGGGGAGATGGTGCCTTACTCTGCTTTCATGAAGCTGAAGAAAACACAGGGGCCGAACGAAGTAATGCGTTTCAACCTGTACAATTCTTCCGCTATTCAGGGCCTTCCTGCCAAGGGCTATACTACGGCTGATGCCATACAGGCGGTGCGGGAAGTGGCCAAAGAGACGCTGCCAAAAGGCTATGACATTGCCTGGGAAGGCCTGTCGTACGACGAGGCGAGTAGGGGCAACGAGGCGCTTTACGTGTTCCTGATCGTGGTGGTGTTCGTGTACTTTGTGTTGGCGGCCCAGTACGAGAGCTTTATCATTCCGCTGGCCGTGGTGTTCTCGCTGCCAGTCGGGGTGTTCGGCTCGTTCTTGGTGCTACAGCTAATGGGACTTGAAAACAACATCTACGCCCAGGTGGGGCTGATTATGCTGATTGGCTTGCTGGGTAAAAACGCCGTGCTGATTGTGGAGTTTGCTGTGCAGAAGCGGCAGGAGGGCGCCACGATTTTCGACGCCGCCATAGAGGGCGCCAAAGTCCGTTTCCGCCCAATCCTGATGACCTCCTTTGCCTTTATCGCAGGACTGATTCCGCTGATCATTGCCACGGGTGCGGGTGCCATTGGTAACCGCACCATCGGTGCCTCTGCGCTCGGGGGCATGCTATTCGGTACCATCTTCGGTGTCATCATTGTGCCAGGTCTATACTACATTTTTGCGCACCTGGCCGACGGGCGTCACCTGATCCGATTTGAGCACGAAACACCTTTGACAGAGGGACTGGGCGTGCTGGAAGAAAAGAACTTTTAACCGAAGAAGTGGAGTACAATGCTTAAGAAAATCATTTATAAAGGCTTGGGAATCGCCTACTTGGGCGTCAGTCTGACGGCCTGTGTGACCCCATCGGCAGTTGAAAGAACAGAAAACAGAATGGTGCCTGCGAGTTACAACAACTCGCAGGATACCACCAACACGGGCACAGTTGGGTGGAAAAGCTATTTCGCTGACCCATACCTGGCGGCCCTGATCGACACGGCGCTGCAGCATAACCAGGAACTGAATATTACCCTGCAGGAAATCGAGATTTCCAGAAACGAGGTAAGGGTCAGAAAAGGGGAGTACCTGCCGTCTGTCGGCCTGCGAGCGGGTGCCGGTGTGGACAAAGTAGCCCGTTATACCAACATCGGGGCAATGGAAGCGACCACTGAGATCAAGCCGGAAAAAGAGATGCCGGAACCCCTGCAGGATTTTCTGATAGGAGCCTATGCTACCTGGGAGGTGGACGTGTGGCACAAACTGCGCAACAGTAAAAAGGCGGCGATTTCCAGGTACCTGGCTTCTGTGGAAGGGAGAAACTTTATGGTGACCAACCTGATTGCTGAGATTGCCGATTCATACTACGAATTGCTGTCGCTCGACTGTCAGCTGGCTATCATCAAACAGAACATCGAGCTGCAGGATAACGCCCTGAAAATCGTGAAAGTGCAGAAGGAAGCCGCCCGGGTGACCGAGTTGGCCGTTCGCCGGTTTGAGGCGCAGTTACTCCATACGCAGCGGCTTCAGTACGATATTCAGCAGAAGATCACGGAGACGGAGAATCGGATCAACTTTCTGACCGGCAGCTATCCGCAACCGGTGCGCCGGGATGTGGCGGCGTTTGAACAGCTGGTGCCTGAGACGATAAATGCAGGTATACCGTCACAACTACTGGCTAACCGCCCGGACATCAAGCAGGCTGAACTGGAACTGGCTGCAGCCAAACTGGATGTAAAGGCGGCCAAGGCTATGTTTTACCCCTCTGTGGGTATTACCGCAGGTATAGGCTACCAGGCATTCAACCCAATCTTTCTGCTGAAACCTGAGTCCCTGCTCTACACGCTTGCCGGCGATTTAGCGGCTCCGCTGATCAACCGGAATGCGATAAAGGCCAGCTATTACAGTGCTAATGCCAAGCAATTGCAGGCTGTCTTCAACTACGAGCGTACCATCCTGAACGCTTACATAGAGGTAGTGAACCAAGTGTCGAAGCTGGATAACCTGGAGAAAAGTTATAATCTGAAATCCAGGGAAGTGGAGGCGCTCACGCAGTCGGTCACGATTTCAAAAGACCTTTTCGCCTCGGCCAGGGCTGACTACATGGAAGTGCTCCTGACCCAGCGGGAGGCGCTGGAATCGAAGTTTGAGCTGATCGAAACGAGAAAAGAGCAGATGAGTGCGCTTGTAAATGTTTACCGTGCTTTGGGCGGCGGTTGGCAGTAAGCTAGTGTTGTTTTAAACTGAGTGTGCCGTATTGCAAAACTGCAGTACGGCACACTTTTTTGCTAAGGGTTACAGATGCCCCTTTAGGGGGCTTATAATCCTGTTACAGCTATATGCTGTGCCCGCTGGCCGGCTTCTTTGGCTTTGTCTCCTTGGCCGCACATCAGTTGCTGCTTTCTATTGCCTCCGGATTTATTTCCGTGATGTGGTATGAAGGGGTTAAGTGGATGAAGAGGAGAAATAGCAGGCTTTTGGATGCGACGATTTATTGATTTTATTAAAATAATGGTTCATGCTTTAAGGAGAGGACTTGAGTATCAAATCTTAACAAAGAATAGAAGATGACAATTAATGGTGTTGGTTGGGACTAAGGTTATGCCAGCGATTAAATTAAGCATGTAGTCCATTTCTGACAGTCCAATAACACTAATCCGATAAACACATACTTAAGTGAAGGTTGAGCTTTGTTTTAGGAATTGCTTCAGCCTAATGTGCAACATAGAAATTTAGGTGATAAACTTAACCAGTTATAGTGCCTTACATGTCTTTGGCGATGGTTTCCAAGTAATTTCCCACCTTCTCTCTATGACTTGCATTGCTCTTAGATATAGATATTCAGACTACTGCACTTTCTTAGACGCTTCCTGAATAGGTTTAAACGGGCCATACTTGTGCTGCTCCTCGCTAATACCATCAGCAAACGGACCAAACGGATGATCAAACGGCTTTTTAGAGATATCCGGCCAGTCTTTGGAAATATCTCTTTTTGGACGAGGCATTGAGTTCACGTAGGCCGCCAGGTCCCATGCTTCTTCGTCTGTCAGCATTGGGTTGGTATCCGTTGCTCCTAAAGGCATGTTGGCTTTTACATACTTGGCAAAGTTGGAGATTCGGTAAAGTCCGGCACCGTCGTTGTAGCTGTGTTCGCCCCACAGCGGCGGGTACACATACTCAGCGTTACCCTCAGGCCTCATTCCTTCTCCGTCTGCTCCGTGGCATACCTGGCACTTCTGCTCATAAATGGCTTTGCCTAAATCCGGGCTGGCTGCACGGTCCAGCATCTCAATATTTATTAATCCTGCGCCTTTTGGTTTCTCATCCTTTTGCACATCCTTTCCTACCCATTTAATATAGGCTACCATTGCCTGCATCTCTTTGGAATCTGCTTTGAGTGGTTTCCCGTTAAGGCTACGTTCGAAGCAGTCGTTCACGCGCTTTACCACATCCTCCTCTATGCCAGATCTGGCCCTGAACTTAGGGTAGGTAGAGGACACAAGCGAGTAATTGTTACCGAAAGGTTTAGTGCCTGCATCGAGGTGGCAGTTCTGGCAGTTCATGCCATTCGAGATGTGCAGTACGCTACCCTGCGGACCCAGATACTTTGCCGTGTGTGCTACTAACTCTCTTCCATAGCGTATCTGGTCGCCTTCTGGTGTCGCAGGCAGAGATGTTATGTCAGGAGCGTGCCACAGGTCGGCTTCGGCAGTTGCAACTGGTGCGGAACCCGGTGCTTTAATAGTTTCGCTTACTGCTATTTGGGTCATTATATCTTTAGGCTCTCTGATCTCCAGATAGATAATTAGCCCAACTAACAGTATTACAGCAATGGCACTCAGTCCTACTATATTGGAAATCTTCAGAAGAAAGCTGATGACATCCTTTTCCTGATTCAAGTTCATACTTACACAACTTAAGGGTAATAAGAAGTATATAAGCTAATAATTTGATTTTCAGTAGTATGTGACAATTGTCACAGAGGCTGTGGGAGGCCGCGCCTAAATAGCCAGGCTGTTTCTTTATTTAACGAAATATTGCGTAGTAAGTCTTTATTAATGAGAGTGATAGATGTCAACTTCTTTATGTCTGAACCTGAGAAAAGAGCAGAAAGTATAAGCTCCCTGCTCTCTTGTTATTTATCTAAATACATAATCTACGTTTGGCAACTGCGACAATACCGGTGATGGTAAGTCTAAGGCTCTGGCTCTGCCATCTGTTTTTGGTGCTACAGTACCATGCACTTTCAGGTACTCCTCGATCACATCATGGATTGTGTAATCCAGCACTTTAGTGTCTTTGGCACCTGGCATGCGGCAGAGCATATCTTCTGGCTCACCTCTTCTTAAACAGGCTCCCATGGTGTATACTTTATTTGGTTCAAGCGGCTTTCCACCTACGGTTATAGACTGTATGCGCTGTCCTTTCGGGGCGTTGGCGTTAAAGGTCATCTCCATGCCCGAAAAACGAATCACCCAGCCACCGAAACGCTCCAGCGGCTTCTGGGCAAACACATTGTGTAATTCCTTTTCCATCCAGTCCTGTATCTGCTTGCCTGTAGCCTTACCGGTTTTTACGTTCTCGTTCACAGGCAGCATGTTCCAGAGGTCGCTGTAGGTAATGGCGGCTTTACCAGAGGCATCGGGCACAATAGGCGTACCGAAGCGGAAGCCATTGGAGATGGCAATATCTACACCGGTTTTCCAGCGCACAGCGTCGGTGATCAGGTTATCCTGCGGATTTTCTACCACCAGGTAACGGTAGAGCGGGGTAGAAGTATAACCTAGCACGCGCTCTATCTGCTTTTTGTACGGTGCCATCTGCTCGTCCACTACGTTTTGCACGGCAGGATCGGCGGCATATTTGGCAGGGTCCACATCGATCAGTTCATAACGCTGGCTCACGATTTTACCGTCTTTTACATCCAGGTCCAGGCGGCCAACAAAACTGCCGAAGCCACCCGGCTCCACAACCTGCGCATACTTGCCCTTCAGCGGTTTGCGTATGCGTTCGTGTGTGTCGTTGCCAAGTATAAAATCCACGCCTTCAATCTCAGGCTGGTCGGCCAGGTAAAGTTGCTTGGATATACCCAGGTGCGTTACCAGGAACAAAATATCTACTTCATGCTCTTCCTTCAGCTCTTTTATCAGGGGTTGGATATTATCCTCCAGCTGTTTAAATATAAGCCCTTTGCTAAAAGATGGGTTCTGGCGCACAGGCACTTCAGGATCGTTGTAGGAGATAAAGCCCAACTTAACGCCTTTCACTTCTTTCACCATGTAGGGCTCGTACAGCATTTCCTGTGAAGCCTCATCGTAGATGTTGGCACATACCACCGGCTTGCCGTAAGATCTAAGCACATCGCGCATTTTCTGACTGCCAAAGATCACTTCCCAGTTTCCGGGTATCAGGAAGTCGTAATCCATCACCTTAATAACGGGTCCGAAAACAGCACCTTCTGAAAGTGCCGCCACCGCGCTGCCTTGTATCAGGTCGCCGCCGTCCACGATCACGGTGCCACCCGGGTTCTCGGCTTTTACCTGCTTAAAGATGGTTTGAATATTGGCCATGCCGCCACGCTCTTTAAATACAAATTCACCGTTCTCGATGAACATCTCGTTGTGCGGCATCAGCTGACCATGTATGTCGGCAGTTTGCAAGATGGTAATGGTTTCAAATTTGTTTTCTGTTGTGGATTGCTCCTGCACATTAGATTGCTGGCAGGAGGCAAAGGCAGACAAGCTAATAAATGGAATGGCTGCAAGTATAATTCGTTTGATACCTGATTTCATGGTGCGGTACTTATAAGTTGTAAAGGATACTGATTGATTTTTTTCAGTGCATAACTGCACAGGTAAACCTGGCCAATTATGCCACCGGATTGCCTGCCAGAAATGATACAGGAACACTGCTAAACTTGTATTTTCCTATTTGCAGGACAGGAATCGGGTAATAATAAAGTATAAATCAGCCTACTTTTGGTGGATCAGGGTCTGCGGGTGTGGTTATAGAAAAGTAATCCTGATGCAGAAAGGGTGGCTCCTGGTAAAGGAACAAAGGCGTGGTAAAGACAGCGGCATACGACGCTGCAGTAGAAATAAGCTTAACAGAGCAAAGCCTGATTTCTGTTTCACTTTCCGGAATCTCGGTTCGATCCTTCTGCAGGAAGAGGATGCTGAAAGTATACGTATCTGTAGCAGCTACCTTTGCTTTACCCTCTTTACGAGGGCACACTTTCTTAAAGGCCATACTTCCACCTTCGGCAGGTACAAAACTAATTGCTGCCAGCGTGGAAAGATGTATGAATAACATCAGCAGGGCCCATATTTTAAGATAGTGCTTCAATAAATTTACTTTAGGCTACTAAGCAGAAGTTTTGCTTTTACAAATAAGCCTGATTATTAAATCATACTCAGTGACTTTTGTCACATGCGGTTGATTGTTTTTTATAAAAAAGACGTGACAGCCTTAAACTGTAAAGGCAAGTATACTACAGAGTATAGCTTACCTTGAGGTGCCTCCAGCTTCTACCATTTCTTCAGGTCTCTTTTCAGGCAGAGGATTACGAACGGGGGGCTGTGCTTCCTTAAATGGATACCACAACTGCTCTGCAAAAGACGTTGGATACTTTTCTACCTCCTCAAAGCCAAGCGCAATATCACGGCCATCGGATGGCATGTAGGCCGTACCGAAGAGATAATCCCAAATACTTAAACTGATGCCATAGTTGGCGCCGTGGCGATGCGGTATGTGCTTTGCGTGGTGCCAGATGTGCATCTGAGGGTTATTGAACAGGTAGCGCAACGGACCCAATGGCAAATGGATATTAGAGTGGTTAAAGTGACCGATAGAGGTGGCAAATATGTGCACCAGGAAGAAGTCCTGTATACCGAAGCCGATCATAGCCAGCGGAATGTATTCCAAAGTACGATACACGACAGTCTCACCCCAATGGAAGCGCAGGTGCGCAGCAAAACCCATCTGCTGAACCGAGTGATGCACCTTATGAAAGCGCCACAAAAATTCGGACCTATGCAGCAGGCGGTGCACGTTCCATTGTATAAAATCGCGCACTATAAACAGCGTAAGTAACTGCGCCCATACCGGCCAGGACTGCACTTCGAAAGCTACCAGATTCTTCACCCCGAACAGCGCCAGGAAATCATTAAAAGCCTCTACGCCGATGTTAGAAATGGCATTAAATCCTACAAGCGAGAACAGGAAGAAATTAAAGAACATGTAGAAGCCATCGAGCCAGAAATCCTGCCGGATAATGGCCTGATTTTTCCTCCACGGAAGTATAACTTCCAGCAGCCAAAAGAATAGGGAAATGCCCAGCAGCCAGTAGAAATAATTGCCCCAGCTGGGGTTCAGTAGTTCGTACCACAGGTAGTTGCCGTAGTCGGAAAAAGATGTTTTAAAGATGTTCCAGTATTTCTCCATGTATTAAAATCAGAACTTAATATAGCTCCAGCCTTCTTCCTGTTTTAGTACCAGTTCGCCTATACCCATGGGTACTGTGGTTACTTGTGGCAGCAATTGCTCTTTTACAACCTTTTGCACACGCATGGTGTTTTCACAGGCTGCAAAAACCACACCTTTTGCTTGCAGGTCTTTAATAGCGGTAGCTTTTGTTGTTTTGTCTGTTACAAGCAGGTTCAGCGCTTTGCCATGTACCACTATTTCAATCTGTGCATCAGGCCACCCACGCTTGATGTTGTTGAGCTGGCGCATCAGGCCAGCATGCTGCGCTGTATCGGCAACAGACATATCGTACACGATGCGGTGCGTTATAGCCTTTGCTTTTTGGGAGGCAGCCGGTTTGGCAGACGTTTTTGCCTGCTGCGCCCAAGAAGTGCCTGCAGTAAAGGCAAACAGCGTTAAGATCAAGATCAGTCTGGCTCTCATGGATGCTGAATTAAAGTATAAAATTAATAGGTGCTGCAACAGTATAAGTGAAGAGTTTAGCCATACTTCAAACACTATTTGGTGGTGCTGTGTTTCATGCGAGAGCTGTAAAGTATAAAGCCAGCCGATACAGCAGAACCAGCTGGCTTTATGGTTAGCTTACTTCGCCATTCCCTGCAGGAAATCCCGCACTTCTTTGGTATCGTAATCGGCCATGCCTTCCTGTTTGGCTACTATCTTACCCTCAGGCGAGATAATGAAGGTGGTAGGTATGGCATTCGAGTAAAACTCCTGCGGAAACTGACTGGCCGGCATATACACCGGGAAAGTATAGCCTTTCTTGTTGATGAACTTCTTCACTTTAGCCATGCCGCCCTCATCAACCGATAACATTACAAATGCAATTTTGTCAGAGCCTACTTTGTCGTATAACTTCTGAATATTAGGCATTTCGGCAATACATGGCGGGCACCAGGTAGCCCAGATATTCAGGAAAACCACCTTGCCTTTCAGGCTTTCGAAGCTTACCTGTTTGCCGTTCAGGTCTACCATCTTAAAGCCTGCCCCGGCCATTTCAGGGTTGGCTGCCGCAGCCGCATCTACCACAGCTTTGGCGTCTGGGTTCTGCAGCGTTTCCGGCACATCGGCGTTTTTGATACCGGTTGCCAGTAACAGGCGCTGTACCTGGCCAATGGCTTCGGTGTGTAATCCTGTTAAGTACAAAACACCGGAAATGCCAAGCATAACTGCCCAACCCGGTATGTTCTTTATCGAAAATTTATTCTTGTTCATGATGTTGGTTCTTCTTTTAAACGTAGCTAAGATAGCTTAAACTTTTGTTATACTATGTGACTAAAGTTCCACAGTAGTAAAGCCTTTTTGCTTCAGGTCGAACATATAAGTAAGGCCGTTTGGTGTAATTTCTATACCATCTACCAACGTGGCAGGGTCAATGCTGAACTGCTTTAACGACATACCGCAGAGCATGTACGTAACGCCGGCTGCTCTGCCTTTCTCAATCTCAGCGGCCATTCCACCGTCTTTCTTAAAAGCCTCTACAGACTTACCGCATGCCATTACTACAAAGGTTTCGCGGTTGTATTTGCTGTCTTTCGTGATAGTCTCTGCTGTATTCACAGCTGCTTTCAGGTGGTTGGGTTGGCTGATAAGTACGGCATACTTTTGGCCAACAGCAGGAGTTACAGCAGTTGGTTGCGATGTGTTTTGAGCAGCTGTACCGGTAAATGACCCAAGCAGTGCCACTAAAGCAGTGGCCACAACAGCTACATACTTTCTGCTATACTTGTCAGCCATACTTGTTTTCTTCTTAAGGGCAAGCACCTGGTCCAGGCCATAGTGCAAGGCACCGTTTATGATAAAAAAAATCAGCATGCCGATAAGGGCTACATTTTTGAAAAGTGGCCCATTACCTGCTGCGCCTACTTGCACAGTAAGCGTGATCGGGATAAGTATGGCCAAAAGTATAGCAGCAGCCAGTTTGGTTTTGAAACCTAATAGCAGCATAAAGCCGCCCAGCAGCAAGCCTATGCCTGAAAGTATGATCAGGGTTTCGGCAGGGGTAATCCAGGTGACCAGGTGTGCAAAAGGTGCTGCCTCCAGCCTGGCTGCGGCACCGGCAGTCTGGAACAAGTGGTTAAAGCCTGCCATGACAAAGATAAGGCTTGCCAAAGCGCGTAGCACCAGGAACGATATTTTTTGCTTTGGAGTGATTTCCATATGATTCAGTTTTCTTAAAATTACATATTCAAATAGGACGCAGCTATACTTTACCTATTTGATGGGAAGTATAGCACAGGCAACAGAGCAGGAACAGGATCCTGCCTTCGTTGCTTTAAAAAGTAAAGATTATTTTAAGAAAGCCGAGGCGGTTCAGGGTCGTGCTCCAGGTCAGGAGGAAGGTGTTTCCGGATGCGAGGAAGTATATAGGTGCGTTTAGCTAATGGATAAACAAATGGCTCGGTTTGCAACGAATGCACAAGGGCATACACCTGCTGATGACAGTCGGTAGCCAGGTTTGCTGCATTATTTTGATTTTCTGAGGGCGTCTGGTGTTTCAGACACTTTCTGGTACATGGTTTTTTAACAAAACGCTTGCTGTAGCTGCATGATTTCCGGAGTTCGCCCTGCTGTGCATAGCTGCGCAGGTTGCTGTTCTTCGGCAATGCGAAGAGCAGCAGCAGGGTGCTCAGAAATAACAACAGGTACGTTCTCATATTTAGCTTTTTGCAACACTTATGTGTGCGCGATAGTCATTACAACAAGTCTGAAAGTATAAAGTGTTCCTGCCTCAGGTTTTATAAAAGTATAAAATCAGTTAGCCTTAACCAACTTTGTGCCGCACTCCCGGCTATGCCAGAGCAACTTTTGGGTGCAGCACATCCTATACTCTGATAATAAACCAGCACCTACAGTAAGTATGGCTGTGCCAAGTATAACGGTCTGTAAACCGAACAAGTCGCTGAAAACACCTGCAGTTACTGCCCCTGCCACATAGCCAAAGTCACGCCAGAACCGGAAGATGCCCAGACTCTGTGGCCGCTGGCTGGGGTGCGTGTTCTCAGCCACCACCGACAGGAAATTTGGGTAGACCAAGGCTGTGCCGGCACCAAGTATAACAAGCGCTGCAACCAGAATAGGGTAGGAGCCGGCAAAAATAAGTAAACCAATCGCAACACCCTGTATCAACATGCCTATACTTAGTAGCTGCTTTTTGCAAAGCACATCGCCGAGTTTGCCTGTTACCAGTTGGCCCAACCCCCACACCACAGGGTAGGTGCCGGCCAGCAAGCCAGTCTCGGTTAAAGTATACCCTTTGGTGCTGAGCAGTACCGGCAGCAGTCCCCAAAGTATACCGTCGTTCAGGTTATTTACAAAGCCGTTCAGCGTAACAGAACCCAGGTTGCCGTGCCGCCAGGTGGTGTCTTTCCAGATGTTGTGGAGCAGCGGTATACTGGTCTGCTTCGTTTCTGCCTGTACATGGGAATGCGTGTCGCGCACCAGAAACACCGTCAGCAGTAAACCAGCTATCGAGAAACCGATACCCGGAGCAAAAGCTTTAGTAACATCGCCGGTTGTAGAAGCAATATAACCAGCCAGGAAAGCCACCACACCAACTGCCAGGTAACCGGCAAACTCGTTGATGCCCATAGCCAGGCCACGATTTTTCTCGCCTACCAGGTCAATCTTCATCACTACGGTAGCCGACCACGACAGGCCCTGGTTTATACCCAAGAGCAGGTTAGCAATAATTACCCACCACCAACTGCCGGCGTAAAGCAGGAGCCAGGGCACTGGCAGGGCAAACAGCCAACCTATCAGCAGCTGCTGCTTGCGGGTATACTTTGTTGCCAGCCGCCCCATTGCCAGGTTAGCACCGGACTTGGCCAGGCCAAAAGCAACTATAAAAGAAAGGAGCGCCGTGTGTCCGTTTATGCCAAAAACAGTTTCGGCAAATTCCGGAATTACAGAGCGCTCCAGTCCTACCATCGAACCAACAAAACCGTTTACCAGCACCAGCAGCCAGAACTGACCCGCATTCTCCTGTAATCCTAGTTTTGTGCCTGATGCTTGTGTCATGTAGCTTTTTATACCTTCAGTTCAGGATGCCGGAAGCCATCGCAATGAAGCAGATGGCTCCCGACAACACACTCAACTTTTAGCCAATATCTTTTTAGTGAGGTAATCTGTCTTTTATGGCGCCATACAAATAAGTGCCGGCTATCGCACCAAATATGGCTATGAATATTGCCCAGTAACTAAAACCAATATTTACGAACATTGGGCCCGGGCAAGCGCCTGTCAAGGCCCAACCCAATCCGAAAATGGTACCACCGATCAGGTAGCGCGGCACGGACATTTCTTTAGGCGTGAACACGATCGGGTTTCCCTGGTAGTCGCGCAGCTTGTATTTTTTGATGATGAAAGTCGCGATGGTGCCAAGTACAACCGCTGTGCCGATGATGCCATACATATGGAACGACTGGAAGCGGAACATCTCCTGGATGCGGAACCACGAAATGGCCTCCGACTTACTCATCACGATGCCGAACAAAATGCCGGCAAGTATAAATTTCAATCCTTTCACGGTCTTCTAATTATGAATTGGAAAGTATGAATGAGGAATTATGTTTGATTATAACTGCGTCATTCATGCTTTTGTACTTATTGATTTTGGGTTCTTTTCGCTGTTAAAATATCAGCGGCAGCAGTAAAAAGGTTGTGATCAGGCCCCCGATAAAGAAGCCGATTACGGCTATCAGCGACGGAAGCTGCAGGTTTGAAATCCCGCTGATGGCGTGACCCGAAGTACAGCCCCCGGCATAACGGGCACCAAACCCGATGGCAAACCCGCCCAGCAGCAGGATCAGGAATCCTTTTAAAGTAAAGGCTGCCTCCAGGCTAAAAATCTCTTCTGGCTGAATGCCATCCGGGGCCGAAATACCCAGCTGGCTCAGGTCCTGTACTGTAGCCTGCGATATCTGCACAGCCTCGCCGTTAGACAAAAACTCAGAAGCGATGAAACCGCCCAACACAGCACCCACCAGGAACAGCAGGTTCCAGGTCTGGGAGCGCCAGTCAAAATCAAAAAACTTCACGGTTTTACCTGCACCGCAGGCAGAGCAAATGGTACGCAGGTTAGACGAAAAGCCAAATGATTTCCCGAAGAACAGCAGCAGTACCATTACAAAAGCAATGACAATACCTGATGTATACCACGGCCATGGCTGGCTAATAAATTCTAACATCTCTTAATAGTATAGTTTAGTTAATGGTATGGAGCAGGAGAGGAGCCAGGTCGCAGGCCCCTCTGTTTTCCTGCTCTAGTTTTAGTTTTATACTTTTATTATTTTGGCCAGGCACCGATGCCTCCTGCCAGGTTATAGGCTTTAAAACCTTGTGCTGTCATCAAATCGCAGGCAGAACCGCTACGGTTGCCGCTGCGGCAGAACACGAAGTATTCTTTGTCTTTGTCCATGGTTTGGAGGGCCTGCTGAAACTGTGCCGACGTCACGTCCAGGTTTCTGGCTCCTTTGATAGAACCACCTGCATACTCGCCGGCTGTTCTAACATCCAGCAACTCAGCTTTTGGAGAACCCTGGTATTTTGTTCTGAAAGTGTTTCCGTCCAGGTTCTCGTAATTTTTTGGTTTCGATCCGAATATATTAAACATGGCTTATACTTGTCTTTAAATTTTTTACTGTGATCCGATTACTATACAAAGTTCGGGATTTATAGGGGCTTAGTCTGTGACTTAGGTCACGCAACGGGATTTTATACTTTGAACATGGCGCGAGCGTCCTCGCTCGCGCCATGGATTTTTAATATTATTTACACTCACTTATTTCAAAGTGCTTGGGCAAACGTAGGCTGTTTTCGGTACGCTTGTCTCGGCAATCGCCTTAAAGCCGCCTTCCACGTTCACTACATTGTCAAAGCCTCTGGCCTTCAGGATAGAAGCTGCTATCATAGAGCGGTAGCCACCGGCACAATGCAGGTGCATTTCCTCCTCTTTTGGCAGCTCTGCTAGGTGCTCGTTCAGGTAGTCGAGTGGTGTGTTTGCGGCTGCTTCTACGTGCTCGGCTTGGTACTCGCCCGGTTTACGCACATCCACTACCTTGATGGCGTTATTCTGCTCAAAACGCTTGGCAAACTCTTCGGCAGAAATGGAAGAAATGGTATCTGTTTCCTTACCTGAAGTTCTCCAACTCTGGAAGCCCCCTTTCAGGAAACCGATGGCATTATCGTATCCCACGCGTGCCAGCCTGGTCACTACTTCTTCTTCACGGCCTTCGTCTGCCACGATCAGGATCGTTTGCTGAATATCAGGAATCAGCGCACCCACCCATGGTGCAAAGTTGCCGTCAATGCCGATGTTTATTGAATTCGGAATAAAACCATGGGCAAACTCCTCTGGCTCGCGTGTATCCAGCACTAAAGCAGCAGTTTCGTTGGCGGCAGCCTCAAATGCTTCCGGAGACAGTTCGTGCAGGCCCTGTGCCATAACTTCATCAATATTGGCATAGCCTTCCTTGTTCATCTTCACGTTCATCGGGAAATATCCCGGAGGAGGCAGTAAGCCCTCCGTCACCTCTTTCACGAACTCTTCTTTGGTCATGTCGGCACGCAGGGCGTAATTGGTCTTCTTCTGGTTACCCAGCAGGTCGGTGGTTTCCTTGCTCATGTTCTTGCCGCAGGCAGAGCCGGCGCCGTGTGCCGGATACACCACCACATCATCCGGTAGTGTCATAATCTTAGTGCGCAAAGAATCATACAGGTGCTGTGCCAGCTGCTCCTCTGTCAGGTCTGATTTTACAGCCAGGTCAGGACGCCCCACATCACCGATAAACAGGGTGTCGCCGGAGAAGATGCCATACTCCTTGCCGTTCTCGTCGATGAGCAAATAGGTAGTAGACTCCATGGTATGGCCTGGGGTGTGCAGCACCTTAATGGTTACATTACCCAGTTTTAGTTCCTCACCGTCTTTCGCGATATGCGCAGCAAACTTTGGCTGTGCATTTGGCCCGAAAACTATTGTGGCACCTGTTGCCTTTGCCAGGTCCACGTGGCCCGAAACGAAGTCTGCGTGGAAGTGTGTTTCCAGCACGTATTTGATTTTAGCACCGTCCTTGTCGGCCTTCTCGATGTATGGTTTTACCTCACGAAGCGGGTCGATGATGGCGGCCTCGCCGTTGCTCTCGATGTAATAAGCGCCTTGGGCAAGGCATCCGGTATAGATCTGTTCTACTTTCATGGTAGCTGACTTTTAAGGTTTTATACTTTTGTTTTTCTGGTTCTGATTGTCACCTTTTACCTTGATGATATTACAAATTTCAGAAGATTATAAGCCTGAGTCTGTGACTAATATCACGCTGCAGACTTATTAGAAAAATAATTCTTTACCGATGATGTAAATGCCCATCACCAGCACAAACCAACCAAAAGAGGTCTTCAGTTTATCGGCGTGGATCTTGGTGGAAAGGAACGTTCCGATGAAAATGCCCACGATGGAAATGGTGGAGAAGATGGCCAGGAACGTCCAGTTGATCTCATAGTTGTAGATATCGCCGATGAAGCCGAAAAGCGACTTGGCCGCGATGATAAGCAGGGAAGTACCCACCGCCATTTTCATGTCTAGTTTACTGAAAAGTACCAGCGCCGGAATGATCAGGAAACCACCGCCTGCACCTACCAAACCGGTAAGCGTACCCACTACCAGGCCCTCGGCCAGAATGCCGCCGTAGTTGAACTTTGGCTTTGGATGTTTCTCTGTTGGGTCGGTGTGTTCCACATCAAGCTCCGTGTCAATGTTTTCGTCAACAGGCTCGGCTGGGTCGGCGGTCACTTCTTTTTTCTTTTTGATCATCGAGATAGAGGCAAACACCATGAGCCCGGCAAAGAGCAGCATCAGCAAAACGCCTTTCGTAACTACAAAATCACCAACTGTAAAGATATTTTCGGGGATGGCCGGCACAATGTAACGGCGGGTAAGATAAACGGCTACGATAGAAGGCACACCAAATACCAAAGCGGTTTTAAGACTCACCAGCCCCTTTTTATAGAACTTCCAGGAGCCGACCAGGCTGGTGAGCCCTACAATAAACAAGGAGTATGCTGTTGAGATAACAGGATTCAGGCCGATAAGGTAAACCAGCACCGGCACCGTAAGTATAGAGCCGCCCCCACCAATCAGTCCAAGTGAAAGACCAATTAACATGGCTGCGATATATCCGAGAATTTCCATTGATATTTTAGTGTTTTAGTTCAACTAATACAAAGGTAAGGTTTAGCTGCTGCGCGTACCGTGACAATAGTCACAGATGGGAGTTGGGCAGTTAGAGAGTTTGCGAGTTAGAGAGTTATAACTTACAATCTCATGCCGTCCCGAAAGCTTTTAAGATAACTAGCTTTCTGCACAAGTAGAAAAGTATACTTTGTGGAACTTATACTCTGTGAGAAATTCCCCTCTTGGGAGGGATAGGGGTGAGTTAATCATTATTTGCCAAAGTATAGCCTCTGCCATTACATCTCTTGCTTTTCCCAAGCAAAGCCTGGTAAACGTTACGCTGGGGCTAATCTTGCGGCACGGCAATTTTATACTTTATCGCTTGTAGCAAAGTATAGAGACGCAAAACATTGCGTCTCTACATTTCTTACTTCTCTAACTCCCAAACCCTCTACCTCTTAAACTCCCTAGACTATCTCCAGGTCGTGTACCTCGATGTAGTTGCGGTGCAGGGTGATGGCGCCGGTTTGCTCCAGCTTTTTCAGGAGTCTGGAAATTACTTCGCGGGAACTGTTTAGTTCGTCGGCAATTTGCTGGTGCGAGAGCCTTACCTCTTTGCCGCTTACTTTTACATGGCGCTTCAGGTAAAACAATAGTCGTTCGTCCAGGCCTTTAAAGGCGATGCTGTCTAGGGTTTGCAGCAGTTCTTCGAAGCGCTGGCGGTAGGAGGCAATCACAAAGTTGTGCCAGCTTTTATACTTGCCCAGCCACATTTCTGATAGGTGAGACGGCACCAGTAGCACTTCCGATTTTGCGACTGCTTTGGCCATGATCTGGCTCTTTTCGGTGCGTGCCGTGCACATCATAGACAAAGCGCAGGCATTGCCCGGCTCCAGGTAGTACATCAGGAACTCATTTCCCTCGTCGTCCTCGCGGTATACTTTCAGCAGGCCACTCAGCAGCAGGATAGTGGATTTGATGTACTGGCCGGTGCGCATTACTTCTTCTCCTTCTTCTACCTCTTTTAGCGTGCTTTGCTTTAACAGCTCCTCCAGCAGAGGCTGCTCCAGTTGCGGGAATTGCTTTAGTATAACTTCTTTGTCTAAAATTTCCATGTTTATCTTTTAGGTGCGTTGCAGGCCATACTTTGTGGATGGCGCTATTTTAAATTTAGAATATGGTAAAAAAGTGCATCACTCGTAAACCTGTTTGCCCAATGCACTAATCCCGTACAACTTTCAGGACTCCTTCCGGTGTGGTAATGGCCAATACCCTGTTAAAATCGCCTCGTAAAGCTTTCAGGGCAACGCGTTCTTCGTGTATCTCTTTCCGGGTTCTGAGGCCTAATTTGCGAAGTATAGGCAGCGGCGGGCACCAGCCTTGCAAGCCATGCTGCAGTAGGAATGAAGTTACTACACCAGAAAGTATAAACCAACGCTTATCTTTAAAGGTACCAAGCAGCACTCCGCTCAAGGCAAGTGTGGAGGCATTTACTTCCAGTACCCGTTCAACATCCCATTCTCTTGCTAACTCCTCCATTCTCTCGTTAATCTCTTCCGTGCTGTTGTAGCCGTACTGTCGTATGTTTTCCAGCGTTTGTGCGTCTATGTCCTGGTTTACTTTATCACTCGAGCTTTCTCTTACCCGGCCTTCGTATGTATCCATAGTTTTATGCATATTGGTTTGGTTTTTATACTATACGAAGTCACTTACGGGAGGTGCAGATGAGAGGCCTACAAATAATTAGCCGGTGCATGGAGTCATGCACCGGCTATACTTTACCTACTATTATTTCTGGCCGTTCTTGAAATCGTTTACCGCTTCGCTCAGGTCAAGTACCTTTACATCAGGTAGGGCAGCTTCCACGATGCTGCTTCCGGCTGCAGAGCGGTAACCGCCGGCACAATGTACTACAACCGGCTTATCTGAAGGGATTTCCTTGGCGCGCTCGCGAAGTTCAGGCAGCGGGATGTTTATGGCTTTATCGAAGAACTTGCCACCCTTCACCTCCGATTCGTTGCGGATGTCCACGATGGTATAGTTATCCTTATGCTGCTTGAAGTCTTCCAGGTCCAGCTGCGGCGTTTTTACGTCTGCTTCGTCATCCATCACAAAAGCGCCTTTTATCAGCAGTTCATAACCGATTTTGGAGGCTTTGTTGATCAGGTCTTTCAGCTCATCCTCACTCTCAGCTATTAAGTAATAACTTTCGCTTGGGCTAACTATACTTCCAAGCCAGGTTTCAAACTTACCGCCGTTCTGCACATTGATCGCACCTTTGTAGTGCCCTTTCTTAAAGGTTTTTTCGCTACGGGCATCTACTATTACGGCACCAGCCTCAGGTTTAAAGTTTTTCTCCAGCCTGGCCACACCGTCTATACTTTTCTGATAGTCCGGAGCACCCTGCTTGTTAAGGCCTACATCGTAGCCAAAGTACTTTGGTATAAATGGCTGGTCTTCTGTCAGGATCTTCACAAACTGGTCTTCGTTCATTTCCTGCAGGGCGTAATTGCTACGTTTCTCAGCGCCTATGGTGCTGCTATTGGCTTCGCTCAGGCCTTTACCACAAAGGGTTCCGGCTCCGTGCGCCGGGTATACCAGTACGTCATCGTCCAGTTTCATCAGCTTTTCGCGGGTGCTGTGGTACATCTGGCGCGCCAGCTCCTCACGCTTAGCGGTAATGTTACCGGCACTCTCACGCAGATCCGGACGGCCCACATCACCTATAAACAAAGTATCACCAGTAAACACAGCCTTGTCTTTGCCCTCGTGCTCCAGCACAATGCTGATACCATCCGGCGAATGGCCTGGAGTATGAATAGACTTTAGCTTTACTTCACCAATCTGCAACTCTGCGCCCTCATCAAAAGCCTGGTGCGGATAATCGGCGCCTACCAGGCTATGGGCGTAAATGGTTGCACCGGTTTTCTGATGAATTTCGAGGTGAGAGCTTACAAAGTCTGCATGTGGGTGGGTTTCGATCACACCTACAATTTTAGCGTTGTTTTCTTTTGCATAATCATAGTATGGCTGCGGATTACGGGCCGGGTCTACCAGCACTACCTCATTCGTCTGCTCACTTAGAATGGCGTAAGAATAATGCGCCAGGCCTTTATCTTCGAACTGTTTTATCTTCATGGTTAGTTATTTTATACTTTTATACTTTACTAGTTAATTACGGGTTATTTTAAGCCCGGAGGGCTTTACTCTGTTATACTCTCTTATTTGTTGATACAAAAGTATAGTATAAAATAGCCTTCTTCAGTGATGTTTGTCACACTTCAAAAACGGTTACATAATGCCTTTCAGCATCAGATTCCAGTACATCCAGGGCAGGCCATACTTCTTCAGCAGCCACATGCTCCACTGCTCTTTGGTGGTATCTACAAACCTGGAGATAAGCGGGTCGCTGTCGCGTACGTTATCGTACTTAAACTCGGCAAGCACCATTTTGCCGTAGCCCGTTACCAAAGGGCAGGAGGAGTAGCCCTGGTACAGCAGTTCGGGTTTTGGCTGCTTGTTTATACTTGCCAATAGCTGCGCTGCCACTATCGGTGCCTGCTTGCGGATGGCTGCTCCTGTTTTAGCAGTTGGCAAGGCTGCCACATCGCCCAAACCATAAATGTTGGTGTAGCGCTTATGCTGCAGGGTATGTATGTCCACATCGAGCCAGCCTTTGTTGGGGCCCTCCTGAACTGCCAGCGTAGACTCACGGACCAGGTCAGGAGCCACGTGGGGCGGGGCCAGGTGCAGCATGTCGTAGGGCATCACGATGGTGTCGTCGCTCACGGTGTGCTCTTGCAAGTTGTTCCCCTCTGTCAGCACACACTTGTTCTCCCCGGGCTTCACCCACTTAAAATGTATCTCATTATTTTGATGATCGATCTTGACCGGGTTATAGAAGGTTTTGAGGATGATTTGCTTACGCTCTATAATTTCCATCAGCGTTTTGGCAAACTCCTTCACCCCAAAAATGACGGAGCCCGGCGTGGCAAACACAACGTTGGTTTTATCACGCACACCTGCTTTTCGGAAGTGCTCGTCGGCCAGGTACATGATCTTTTGTGGTGCGCCGCCACATTTAATAGGAGTAGAGGGTTGGGTAAAAACGGCATTGCCACCCTCGAATTTGAGGAGTACACCCCAGGTTTTTCGCGGGTCTATGTAGTTGCTGCATACATTGGGCTGTTGCAGGGCCTCGCGCAGCCCTTCTATCATATCCAGATCATACTTTACGCCAGGAGCAACTACCAGGTAATCATAGGTGTATTCGCCGCTGCTCTCGGTGCGTACTTTATTTTCTTCGGGTAGTATCTCAATGGCTTTGTCCTGTATCCACTCTACGCCTTTCGGGATAACGGATGCCTCTTCTCGGCGGGTGTCCACATAGTCGTAGGTGCCAGCCCCCACCAGTGTCCAGGCGGGTTGGTACCAGTGGCTTTTAGAGGGTTCAATAATGGCCATCCGGAGGTGCTTTTGCTCGCGGTGAAGCTTGGCTGCTAACATAATGCCTGCCGTGCCTCCGCCAATAATAAGTACTTGGAAATGTGTATACATGGCTTTTTTATGAAAAGGTTTAGAGCCTGCCTCAAAGTATAAAAGGCTGCAAAAGCTGGTTTTCTTACATTACTTATACTTCAGGTTTTACCCTATTAAAAGTATAAGCAGCAGCCGGAAGCAGCTTTTATAGCCAGGTATCATTTACTATCAAGTTCAGTTTGCCTTTGGTCAGGGTATTATCACTAATCCGAGGCAGGGCAATTACTTTGGCTTCCTCCATTCTGGTTTATTTTAAAGCCAGGTGATCCATTAGGTTTAGAGTTTTTATGTAACTAAAGCATTTTAAACTATTATTTAAGTATGATTTATACGTAACTTATTGTATTTAAGCCTATTAAAACAGGATGATGTTGATCATGTTTTAGTGTAATACCCTGTGCACTTGACCAAGGCATCTTAATCTTATTTAAAAGTTGAGCTGCATTACAAAATTCAGGTTATGGAAGTTGGTGTTGTAGTACATGTCTTTTAAAGGCATGTCTGTACCCGGTGATACCCTGCCAATGTAAAGCAGCCTGAAATTCAGGCCATTCAGCACAGGATTGGCAGGTTTATAGTTTAGGTCGGCTACCCACCCTAAGTAAGAAGTTGAGCCATACTTGTTAAAGCGGTAATCCTCAGGAGTTGGCAACCACGCCTTAGCAACAGCTGCCTCAGAAGAGAACCTCTCGGACCATTGCCTTCGTACTTTGGCTACCATAATATCCGATTTACCAGTTCCCTCTATTCTGCCTCTCGAAACAGTAGCAAAAAACTGCTCACGGCCCCATTCCCTCGGAAAAAGAAAGCGACCGTCGGCAGCGGTGTGCAGGTAGTTTAAAGACAGGTGCCAGGTTGCAGGCTCATAGGCCAGCATGCTACCTGCCAGCCATTGCTTCTGGTCCGGAAAGTATGCCAGCGCCTCCTCGGGGTTACCGCCATTGCCTACCCGGAACTGGTAAAGCGCCTCTACACCTACTTTAATATGTGGTATCACCTCTGCCACAACACGGCCATAGCTGTTGTTGGAGATGTTCTCAATCCAGTAGTTCCAGGTATCTATGCTGATGCGTGAGTTTGGTCTGAACTGTAAACCAGCCACAGCTACTCCCTTTGTTTTAGTATGATGCGCATACCCGGATGGGTTACCATCTGCATTCACACCAGCAGAGAAAATGCCGATAGATTCGTCAGACTTAAACCACTCTACCGTACTTCTGGGCGAAAAGTGATCGAACCAGGCAAGAGTAAGCAGCCCACTCTCCTGCAGCGGAACCTGCACGTTTATACCCTGGAAAGAGTAAGGCTTCATGCGGGTATCCTGTGGGTTCATGAGCGGAGAGGTAAAACTAAAACGCCCTGCTCTAGCCCTCAGCCAGTCCGATTGGTACTCCAGGTAAAGTTCGTCCAGCCGGTCCAGGTCAGCTCTGTTTTCAGGGTCTTCCACATTAAAAAGTTCCTGTTCCAGCTTTGGGTGCTTATCCGAGATGGGGTCGCGCCTGTTAATGTCGGAGGAAAACAGGTTATAGGTAAACAACCCGGCAAACCCCATCCTGAAGCCGTGGAGGCTTGCAGTTTTATAAGAGATTTCGGCGCCTATGGCATTGGCATAGTTATCGGAGAGGGAGCGGTGGTTCCAGGTAGCCATAAAGTAGTTTCGCACATGGCCCTCTACTTCTCCTTTGGTAAAAAGCTCTTTTACATTTTGTATCCTGGTAGTATCAGAGGCAACCGGTGCTCCGTGTGCTGCTGTAGAGATAGAATGGTCCTGTCCGGCTGCTGTACCCGCCAGCAAGGTTGCTGTAAGAGTAGCCGCCAGTACAACTTTAGTATACATGGTTAACTGTTAAGTAAAAGGGCAGCGGTTGCTGCCCGATCAATTCTGCAGATTTTTATTTAAGATGATAAGTTAAAAGCGGCCTGATGCAATGGTTTACCAGCGTTTCGGCTATGCTGCCATAAAAGATGTGGCTGAATCCTTTGCGTGCATGTGTGCCAATTACCACCAGATCCATTTCCGATTCCTGGTTAAAGT
Organism: Pontibacter sp. H249; assembly: GCF_037892465.1. Lineage (NCBI taxonomy): Bacteria > Pseudomonadati > Bacteroidota > Cytophagia > Cytophagales > Hymenobacteraceae > Pontibacter > Pontibacter sp. H249. The sequence goes on from NZ_JBBKTR010000012.1 coordinate 139,326, forward strand.
TTCGGACGCCAGCAGGTACTTTGTAGTCGCGGCGCAGGTGCAATTCGTAGTTCTGTAACTGTAGCTCGTCAGCAAAGCGCTGCATGCTTTCCTGTATGCGCTGTGCCTTAGGCTCGTCCTCTTTTTCTATAATCTGCAGCAGGTGTAGCTTTGCACCAAAGAGCTGCTGTAAAGTTTTAATAGTAGCTATACTTTGCTCCGGTTGTTTTTCTGCCTCGAAATCAGCAACCCAAAGTATATTCTGGATAGGAGTAACAGAGGCATGCTGGTGTATGGTGATAACGGGAACGTTGGTATTGCGCACCACATGCTGCGCCTCAGAGCCAGATATTTTTTCATACCAGCCATCGGCACCCTCTGTACCCATAATTACCAGGTTTGGATTACTTTGGTTGGCATACTTTGAGAGGGAAGTAGTTAAGCCACCGTGTATGATTTCGCTGGTAAAGGGAAAGTCTGCCTGTTGTCTGAGTCTGGCAAACTGTTCTTCCGCTTTCTGCTCCAGTTCCTTTACTTCAGCTCTGTCTATGGTTTCAGATGCCTCGCTGGAGCCAGCCCAGTCGGCAGCGTTAACCTGGATTACGTGTACCAGGTGCGTATTAACGGGCGCTTTCTCCATTAGTAAACTCAATAATTCTATTGCTTTAAAAGATACCGGTGTAAAATCGACAGGCACCATTACGTTTAGCTTTTCCATGTTCTTAACCGTGTTATTGGTTCATTTTATAGTTGATGATAAATCTCTGTTTATACTTTTGTGGCAACCAGCCTGGTAACATAACCTGCGCCGCTGTGGTAGGCACCTTCTGCCAGTAGTATTTCCTTTTCCTCCTGCAGGTCTATTCTCAGGGCTTTGAAGTCTGAGCGTAGCACGTCAGCCGTGTAGAGCATCGCTTCATCCTTCGGCCCACCGGAAGTATGAGCCAGCTGCTTCGGGTGGAATGCCTCCAGTATGATTACGCCTCCGGGCTTCAGCCACTTCACAGCTTTACTGAACAGGTTTTGCCTGGTGGCAGGAGAGAAGTGTGCGTAGATAAAAGCAATGGCATCCATACTTTCAGCCTTCAGTTCATAAGTGTCAGCCTCGGCAATTTTGTAGTTCAGCTTTACGCCTTTCTGTTCGGCCAGCTTTTCCGCTTTGGCTCTTCCTGCTTCGCTGTAGTCGAAAGCCAGCACCTGCCAGCCGTTAAGGGCGGCAAAAACGGCATTGCGGCCTTCGCCTTCTGCCGGTAGTAAAAGTTTGCCCGGCTTTAGCTTTTCCAGCTGTTCTTTAAAGAATACATTTGGCTCTGAACCGTAAATCATTTCTTCCTGTCTGTATCGCTCGTTCCAGAATTCCTGCATAGCATGTTGTTCTCCTTTCTAGTGTGTTTTAATCTACTACAGTGCAAAGGTGGGTATATGAATGGCCCGGTTCAGTAACTTTGGTTACATAAGGCTTTATTTATGGTGATTCTTGCAGCCGAGTGGTAAAATATCCTGTAGCTGTAGCCTGGGGTTTTAGTGCTGATTTCCGGTTAAAATTATGGATAGTATAAATTTGGATTTAAAGCAGGTTTTACAGAACCTTTTTTATTTGTTTTTCGCATAACTAAGCATATACTATGTAGTTAGCATTTTTACGCTGCTGTATACTCTCTCCTGTCTTTGATTATGCTTTTGATAAAACAAGTAACCATCAGAATCCTGCCCATATGAGAACGTACGACGAAAAGCACATTAAAAACGTGGCCCTGATAGGCCCTGCAAAAAGCGGCAAAACGACTCTTGCCGAAACCATGCTGTTTGAAGCTGGCATTATTCACCGCAGAGGTGCAGTGGAGGAGAAAAATACCGTTTCCGACTATCACGAAGTAGAGCACGACCGCGGAAGCTCTGTATATGCCACGTCCCTCCACACCGAATGGCGCGACTACAAGATCAACATCATCGACACGCCCGGACTAGACGATTTTATTGGGGAAGTAATCACCTCTATCCGGGTATGCGACACGGCTGTATTATTGCTTAATGCACAGAGTGGGGTAGAAGTGGGCACAGAGCTACTCTGGAACTATGTAGATCGCTACCGAAAGCCAACTATACTTGCCGTGAACCAGCTGGATTCTGACAGAGCACGCTTTAACCAAACCATAGAGCAGGCAAAGGCATTCTTCGGATCGGCTGTAACCGTAATGCAGTATCCGCTGAACACCGGAGCAGGTTTTAACTGCATCATCGATCTGCTGAAGATGGTAATGTATAAATTTCCGGAGGAAGGTGGGAAGCCGGAGAAACTACCGATACCAGACAGCGAGAAAGAGAAGGCAGATACGCTGCATAACGAGTTGGTAGAGAAAGCGGCAGAGAACGATGAGGGGCTGATGGAGCAGTATTTTGAGAAGGGCACACTGGATGAGGATGAAATGCGGCAGGGGCTGAAGATCGGCATGATGAAGCATGAGGTATTCCCGGTTTTCTGCTTATCAGCTAAAAAAGACATGGGTTCAGGACGTATGATGGGTTTTATCGATAATGTGGCACCCTCTGCTATAGAAATGCCCGCCGAAGAAACCGAAGACGGAGAAGAAGTGCCCTGCGACCCTAACGGACCTACCAGGTTATTTATGTTCAAGACGCTGGTAGAGCCGGGGCTGGGCAGGCTGTCTTTCTTTAAGGTACTATCAGGCGAGGTGGCTGTAGGCATGGAATTGCGCAACGAGAGAACTTCCACAGTAGAACGCATCAGCCAGTTGTTTATAGCCGATGGTAAAAAGCGAAATCCTGTAGATACCCTTAAAGCCGGTGATATTGGCTGTACTTTGAAACTGAAGAACACCTACACCAATCATACGCTTAACGGCAAGGGGGCAGTAGGCAATATCCGGCCAATCGAGTTCCCGGATCCTAAGCTGCGTGTAGCCATCTCGGCGGCAAACAAGCAGGACGACGAGAAGCTGAGCGAGGTGCTGAACGATATCCACATAGAAGACCCAACGGTGGGAGTAGAATATAATCAGGAACTGAAGCAGCTTATACTTTCCACACAAGGCGAGTTGCACCTGGCCGTAACCAAATGGCGCCTGGAAAACATTTATAAAATGCAGGCTGAGTTCCAGAAAGTAAAAATCCCTTACCGCGAAACAATTCAAAAGGCAGCCACGGCTACTTATCGCCACAAAAAGCAATCTGGCGGTGCAGGTCAGTTTGGGGAAGTATCTTTAAAAGTAGAGGCTTATTATGAAGGTATGCCGCCACTAACCGAACATCCGGTGCGCGATACCGAAACCATAGACCTGCCCTGGGGTGGCAAGCTGGTATTTAACAACTGCATTGTTGGTGGTGTGATCGATGCACGTTTTCTGCCCTCTATTATGAAAGGGGTGATGGAGAAAATGGCGCAGGGGCCGCTTACCGGTTCGTATGTGCGCGATGTGCGGGTAAGTGTGTTTGATGGTAAAATGCACCCCGTAGATAGCAACGATATCTCCTTTAAAATAGCTGGTATGATGGCCTTTAAAGATGCTTTTATGCAGGCAGGGCCACAGTTGCTGGAGCCTGTTTATGATGTGGAGGTGCTTATACCAGCCGACCTGATGGGAGATGTGATGACGGAGCTGCAGATACGCAGAGGCCTTATCATGACGATGGATATAGAGGGAGATAACCAGGTGATAAAAGCCAGGGTGCCGTTGGAGGAGCTGGATAAACTACAGACCTCGCTGCGTAGCCTGAGCCAGGGTAGGGCTATTGTGCGCAGCCATTTTGCCGATTATGCCCCTGTCTCTTCGGACCTTCAGAAACGTGTAAGCGAAGAGTATAGCAAAACAGAATTGGCAGAGGCTCATTAGTATAACTTTCGTAAAGTATAAAGTGCCTGCTGTAATGTTTATTAAAGCAGGCACTTTATACTTCGTAGCCTTACTAAACGCAAAGCTTATTACTTCTAAAGCTGCCACTTTTATAGCTGCTCTTGCATGGTTGCGATTGTGATTTATGCTTCTGACATACAAGTGTTTATGAATGTTTAAATCATTCCAAAAATTTAATCAGGACGTGGCAGTTTACAGTTTGGCGATAATAACATCACTTAACCTGGTGGTGTAACAGGGAGATACGTGTTCACTTTTCAGAAACCAATCAGATTTGCTCGAGCCTTGTGCTGCCGACTTTACAGTGGCTTGTCCATACTTCTGGTTCAAGCCATCTAGTGCCTGCATCAGGTCGCGGTGTTTACCCGTATCTGCACCACTGAACAAGCCAAGCTGTATGGTGTTTTCAGGTACCAGTTCCGAAACGATCACGCCACATTTTTTATAGATGTAGCCCTCTCTGTAAATGCTTCGAAGTGCAAACGTAGCATACTGGATCAAGTGCAGATCGCTGTTAACAGGACTGGGTAACTGTATGGTTTTAGAGTTGTAATACTGTTTTGTGTCGGCAAAGCTATTTGTAGTGATGAACACCGTTATAGCACTGGTGCAACTGCCCTGCTTTCGTAGCTTGTAAGCACACTTAGAGGCGTATAATGCAGTTGCTTCCTCTAAAGCCGTAAGCTCCTTAACTGGGTTGCCAAAGCTACGGGAGGTGCAAATGTTCTTTTTGGCAGGCGGTACCTCTTCCAGTTCCAGGCAAGCCTCGCCCTGCAGTTCCTTTACCATCCTTAGCCCTACTACTGTCATATTTTTCTTTACCCATGCATCAGGCTGTTGCGCCAGGTCATAAGCTGTACAAATATTGCGGCTCTTCAGAAACTTGGCATGCTGCCTGCCAATGCCCCAGATATCGGCTACCTCGGTTCTTTGCAGGGCGGCTTTTATATGCTTTGGCTCTTGAAGCACCAGTACACCATTGGCTTTGGTACTTTTCTTAGCTAATCGGTTCGCAATTTTGGCAAGTGTTTTAGTTTGGGCTACGCCAATGCCTACCGGTATACCTGTCCAGTTGCGCACGGTGTTTTTTATCTGCCAGGCATATTGGGTTAAGTCTTTGCCGTAAAAGTGTCCCAAGTCCAGAAACGATTCATCTATACTGTATACTTCCAGGTTGGGTGTAAATTCAGCCAGTGTTTTCATTACCCGGTTGCTCATGTCTCCATACAAGGTATAGTTGCTGCTAAAAACCTCTATGCCATGCTGCTTCACTAGCTTTTTTACCATAAAGTATGGCTCTCCCATTCTTATGCCTAGCTCCTTCGATTCTGCAGAGCGGGCTATTACGCAGCCATCGTTGTTGCTCAGTACCACCACCGGCTTAGCTCTGATGGCAGGATTAAAAACACGCTCACAGGAGGCATAAAAGTTGTTGCAGTCTACTAAGGCAATCATGGCAGGTGAGGTAAACAGTTATGTATAGAGTAAGACACCACTCCCCAAAAGGTAAAGTCCATACCTTCGGTCAGTTCTACTTTAGGGTAATCGGGGTTGGCCGGCTCTAAGTATACTTTGTCCTTTTCTATGCGGTAAGTTTTTATGGTGAAGCCCCCATTAAGCCAACACACAATTGGGTAACCATTTTTTACATTTATGGATTTATCTACAATTAAAAGGTCTGTATCCCGAATACAGGCATCACGCATAGATTCGCCACTTGCTCTTATAAAATAAGTAGAGGAGGGGTTGCGTATCAGGTGCCGGTTCAAGTTTATAGTCTCTTCTATATAGTCTGCGGCAGGAGATGGAAAACCGCACGCAACCCTGCTACCGAACAAGTTAAACTCTGCATTATCTTGTGCATCAGGTAAGTACGCTTTTCCAAAAACAGAATTATTGGCATTTCGCAATACAGTTTCCAGTATCATTGGCTAAATTATTTAGTATTAATAGGTGCAATATACTCAGTTTGCTATATTTTTAGCTAATATATTTAGTAAAACTATACTGTTGAAGCTGTATTTTGGTTGAATTTTTAAATAGAGGAGGAGGTATGATCTCTACATATTTAATCGAAATCGCTTAGGACTATAGTAACCTGCTGATACACAATTAGATGTTGTATAGTGCTGATATAGGAGCAGCTGTAGTGGTAAAATTTGCCAAAATAAATAGTGTTCTGATATATTTAGTTATGTTTTTGGTGTGTTATAGAGATATTATTTAATTTTTATTAGTGAACGGCAACTATTACCGTGTAAGAGGCATCTGTTTTACCGGTTATGTTGCGTATGATATGCTAATTATGTTATAACACTCCATGCAGAACTACGAAATGAAAGATACTTATACTTACAAATACCAGGAGGCATTAAGTCTGCTTGAGGTTGTATGTCATGGACATGTATCTGCACTGGAGCTACAGGAAAACCTTAAAACAATTGTTGCTTTATTGCATCAGACAAAAGCTACTTTTTTGTTATTAGACGTAAGATTGCTACATGCTGCCAAATCTGCTGATGAAAACTGGGTTCGCACCTATTGCATGCCTTTACTAGCCAGCACAAGCATTTGTAAGCTTGCTCGCATTGCCTGGTCTACTGCTATACAGCAAAACATCGGAAACCGAATACTAAATGCTATTGACAGGGAGGGGCTTTACGATTTTGATATCAAGGTTTTTGAAGGCAGAGAAGATGCTTTAGATTGGCTGTTTGACACAGAACCCCTGGAAGAGCAAATGCCCTACAGGGGGGACTGCAGGGCATTCAGCTTAATCTAAACACAAACAACCAACAAATTAAAAATTAACTAACCAATTTATTTTCAGGGTAAAAGTATTAAAGATTTCTAGACTGCAGTTAGTACACAAACTACAACATTAGTAACGCACATAAGGCAAGTTGGTAATAGACTGATAGCTATCGCTAACACCCACAAAATAATCTCCGATAAAAATTCCGGCGCCGTTGCTGATAGCTTTTGCTCCTTCATTATAGGTAACCATACCACCGTCTATAGTAGAGAAATCAAAAGTATCCTCTTCTTGCTTGCTAGTTCTCTTGGCATGCGACGACAACGTTAGACACGGTTTGCTATAGTTGCTTTTTGCTAAAGGGTTTACAATACTATTCATGTGTCGATGGGTTTTGGGGTCTTAGTTGATACAATGATAGCAGGTAAGTTGGCTGTACAACAGGAAATTTAAGGGGACTAAGTAACGTCAGGTTTATGCGGTATTTTGCTGGTTATAATATTAACTACCGCAACAATACGCAATGTAAATGCTTTATATATTACGCTTTAGGGGTTTTGCGGTGCAGTTGTCTAGCTATAAATTAGTGACAAACTTTGCGAAAAAGTAACATTTTAAAGCTGCTTTCTTTCTTCAAAATGATTGAGAAGATGATAGCTTATAGTTTGCAAAGACCATACTGTAGCAGCAAGTGCGGCACCCGGAAACACAACCAGCCACCATGCGGACGTATTAGAACGAATGCCTGCAATAGTTCGACCCCAGCTTACAAAAGAGCCAGGCACCCCTATTCCCAAAAATGATAAAGTTGACTCAAGAGCTAAAAGACCGGCTATCCCAAAAGTAAAGGTAACGATAACAGGGCCTAGCATATTGGGTAAAGCATGCTTTATAAGCAAATGTGCTTCTGGTACGCCAAGGCTTCTGCCAGCTTCAAAAAACGGTAGCTGTTTAATTTTGAGCATTTCGGCTCTTGCCAAGCGGGCAGTAGAGGTCCAGAAGGTGGCAGCGAAAATTACAGAAAGTAACACCACCGAAGGCTGCATAAAAGACGCGAGTGCCAGTACAAGAAGCAGCCTCGGAACACTTGTAAGGGCTTCTGTAAAGCGGAGCACCAGGTAGTCTAGGGGAAGGAGTATATTGGCTGCCGTATAACGCCATCTATTTAACAGGGGCAGCAACACCTTGTAGAGTAGCAGAAGTATAACAGCCAGCGCCAGTAAACTAAGCCATATATAACTGGAGGGTAGAGCCAGTTTATAAAAGTTTAAGGGCAAGTATAACCCGTAATAAAAAATTGCAAAAAGTGCCAGGAGTGTAACAGGTACAGTGGCGCGGCTAATCTTTAATCCATCGTTTCCAAAATACCCAGCACTCATTCCTATTACAAGGCCTAAGCTTGTAGAGAATAGCATAACCGGAAAGCTCACCAGCAACGCCGATTGTGCGCCATAAAGTATGTTAGCCCATACATCGCGCCCTAAAACATCTGTTCCGAGCCAGTGCCACGCGCCGTTTCCCTTGGTAAAGGGTTCTGCAAAAGTATACTGCAGGTCCAGCTCGTTTGGTTGATAGGCAAGCGGCAGTATAGGTAGCGTAACTATAAGTATAATGAGCAGCAGCAGGTAAGATGCAGCTATTTTAAAGGATAGGCTTCTGTGCCAGATCTGCCTCAGATCGATTTTTAAATTTATCATGAAGCAGCATGTTTAATTCTTGGATCGGCCAGGCTATAGAAAATATCGGCCAGCAGGTAAGTAACTACTCTAAATGCTGCTACTACCAGCACGATAGCCAAAACAACAGGGTAATCTCTGGCTAAAACAGAGTCTACGAGTAAGCGCCCCATACCCGGAATGGCAAAAATTATTTCTATGGATATTGTGCCTGCTACAATTATAGGCAGTGCATCAGAGAGTACTGTGATTGTAGGTAAAAGCGTGTTTCGCAGCAGTTGCTTTCTGATAACCTGACGTTCGGAGAACCCTTTGGCTCTAGCTGTTCTGGCGTAGTCTTTTTTACGCTCTTCCGAAAAAGATCGGTATATCAGGTTAGTTAGATAAGGTATGTTGCTAAGGGTAAGACATATTACAGGAAGAGCCAGGTACTGGGACAGTACACCAGCTCGTTGCAGCCACGACTCTCCGGTTAGAGTGTGATATCCCATACCATACACTGGGAAAAGCTGAAGAAAAGATGGGCTGGCCAAAAGTACAAGCAGGAGCAGTGCCAGCAGAAACAGCGGAATACTGTCGATCACAAAAAGCGAGGGCAGCAAAACTTTACGGAGCCTTTTACTTTGCGGCATAACCAGCAGCATGCCTAGCTCAAAGGCTACTACAAAGGCTATTAGTATGCTTGCCAGCATCAGCCACCAGGTGTTGGCTATAGCATCGTAAAGTAAAGAACTTACTTGCCTGCCATCCCGGAAAGAAGTACCTAAATTACCCTGTATAACTCCAATAAGCCAGCTATGGTATTGATTATCCGTGCCGTGCCACCTAAAAGATGGAAGCAGGAAAGTATAAGACTTTTGTTGCGCAGCTAAATGGGTGGCTGCCACTGTAAGTTCTGAGGCTTGTGCACCCCAGGAGGGTGAGGGGGTAGCTGCTATTGCTTTAAGGCCTTCTGGAGTTGTGGTGGAGTAGAGGCTGTCCATGTATGGTTGAAGGCTAGCTTTTTGTGCAACTGGTAATGCAGCTTCAAGTGCTTTTATACTTTGGTAATATCTACCTACTGCTTCTGGGTTGCCGTATTGCCAGTAAAGCTTTTTTAATAAAGTACGATGGTGCGCAGGGTAAACCAGGTGTAGCGTGTCTGGCTCGGGTGAGGCCTTAATAGAAAAGTAAAAAAGTGGGAGGTTTTGACCTGTACGATTTAAATAGTTTCTGTAAACGAGTTGCCTGCTTTCGGTGCTGCCTTTGCTGTAGTATCCGCCATTTTCTTGCAGCATTTGTTCTTCGCCGGGCGTTCCTGTTAAAAGCTTGCTCAGCAAAAACACAAACGTAACCAGCAGCCAAAGCGCAGGCAAAGACAGCAGGAAACGCCTGAGAATGTACTGCAGCATGGGTGCTAATTTTTTAATGTGAAGGCACTCACATCATAATTTGGCGACAAACCTGATATTTTAGCATTACCAAAGCGCTTGTGGACGGCAATTCTTTCTTTCTGATAGTATAAGGGTATAAAAGTGGCTTCTTCGTACAGCATAGTTTGTAGCTCTTTTAGAAGTTTAGCTTTCTCCTCAGTAGTGGCAGCAGCATTAATTGCATCCAATAGTTTGTCACTTTTCTGGTTGCCAAAGCCTGTATGGTTCATGCCGCCAAGGTTGGCATAAGAAGTATGAAACAGGACTTTAAAGTTAAATACAAAAGGATTGCCGGAAAGTGAACGGAAGAACATGTCGAACTCATGCACTTTAGACTTCTGAGAAAACAAATTAGATTCTACTGCCTGTACATTAACCGGGATACCCGCTTTGGCAGCACTCTGTTGAAAGACAAGGGCAGCATTCTCGAAATTAGTGCTGCCGGCGCGGTAAATTACCTCTATAGTAAGTTGAGTTTTTTTACCATTTATACTTTTGTACCAGCCATCCTGCTCACGAGTCCAGCCAGCGGTTGTTAACAGTTTCTCTGCCTGAGATATATTTTGTTCTCGGGCCTTAAGGTTTTTGTTATAGTATGCTGTAAGAGAAGGAGGGATAATACTTGCTGTGGGAGTGGCGTAACTCTGCTGCGAGACTTTCATCATGCTGTTAACATCCAGTAACTGAGTTATAGCCTGGCGAGTACGCTTATCAGAGAACTTCGGTGATCTGCTGTTAAGGCCTACATAAGTAAATTCATAGGAGTCTGGCGTGTACAGGTTGTAGTTGGCAGCAAATTTATTATCCGATTTAAGCTCGTCGAACTCCGCCGCCGGAATATTTCCTAATACATCCAGTTGCTGGTTTTTTAAGGCAAGTAGGGCTGTTGTATTGTCCGGAATAATATGAAAGCTGATGCGCTCTGGATTAGCAACAAGGTGTGACTGCTCTAATTTGCTGCCCCACCAGTTTTGCTTGCGTTGCAGCACAATATACTGGTTAGGCACAAAATTATCGAGAAGGTAGCCGCCGCTACCTTGCAAAAAGGCTTTGTCACTTTTGAAGTCAATAGCATTAAACTTCTCAGCGAAAGCCTTTAAGTTCTTGTTGTTTTCAAGCTCGGAAAGATCGTCGCTTAGTTCCGATACCTGTATAGCCTTTAGCAGACCTTGCGGATCTAACAGGTTTGAAGGTAGTATAAAAAAATCTCCGGTCAGGAGCTCCATTTCTGGAGCATAACCTGAACAGACCAAGGTAAACTTTTTAGGGTTAGTTTCATCAGGTAGAATGTCACGAATGAACTCGACCTGTGGCTTCATCTGCTCGTTATTCAACAAAGGCGCTTTAAGCACCTTTAAAGTAAAGGCAATGTCATCTGCTGTTACGGCAGTGCCGTCAGGCCAGCTGGCTGCTTCTCTTATCTCATAGGTAAACAATGTTACCGAATCCTGCCTGACCATATCAGGCATTCTTGCTGCCAATGCCGGTTTTAGCTTATCCTCTTCCAAATCAACTACCAAGAGGCTTTGATACAACAGATTAAGAATCTGTATAGCCTGTGCGTCTGTAAAGTTTACAGGACTCAGGTTTTCCGGCTCTTTGGCTAGTCTAACTTTTACATCGTCCAGCCCTTGTTGTGGCTGACTGCAAAAGCTAAGAACAATACATAAAAAGATTGGTAAGAGTAAGCTGACTTTCCTCATTTAAATAAACTAGTTGCTGTTATTTAACTGAGGGCAAGATAGAGAAATTTGCTTTAAATAGATAACTGCTTATCTGCCAGTAGTCCAAGTTCCAGTACCTCCGAATGCTGCTGTAGATCCATCATCCTCTGTAGACTCACCAGTGCTCGTTGATGTAGAAGTAGCTGATGCCGCAGAGCTGCTGTCTTGTGACGACTTGTTGCTATTGTTTGATGGCTGTGCAGGAGTTGTACCAGTAGTTAGGGCGATGATTATTGCAATGATTGTAGATAACATATCTTTTGTGTTTTAGAGTTTAGTATTGCAAATATGGTACTAACAGCTATTAATATAAATGAATGTTTTGTTAAAAAAGTAACTTTACTTTTATTTATATATCGCTGTGTATTATTATATTGATGCTCAGAAATGAGCTGAGAAGGGATAGTGTATTGCTTAACTGTTTGTTAATAAATGCGCTAAGTAACATTTAGTAATGTTACTTTAACTAACAAAGTTACACACTATCACATTCTTAAATTAAGAAGATTGTATTGTAAAAGTAACCTAAGTTTCTGCACGATTTTTACCAAAAAAATACCTAATAATTAGCTTCATTACTTTTTAGCCAATGAATGAATTAATCTCACTTTCTAGAATGGTAACATTCTGCAACAGTATTTCCAGTTCTTTACCTGATAGGAATCTAAAAGGTAAAGAAGGGCTATTTATAGAGAAACTGATTCAAAAAAGTTACGAAACTGATGAGGATGCAGCTCTAGAACTGTATAATTCAAATCCTAATGATGTTAGGTATAAAATGCTTAAGCATAGAGTTAAGAAAAAACTCTATAATAACCTAGTTTTAGTAAACTATCAGAAGCTAAAAGTAAAATCCCATGTTCAGAACGAACAAGAGTGTTATCTATTATTGCATCATGCAAACCTCTTTTTAAAACAAATTGATTACAAACTAGCAGAGTTAAATGCTAAAAAGGTAATAAGTATAGCTAACGAGTATGATTTCACAAGCTTTAAAATAGCAGCCCTAGAGATTCTGCTAACCTGCAATTCGGAACTGGGATCATACAAGAGCTTCAAAAAAAACAAGCTAGAATTGGATAAGGTAATGTTTTCAAAAGCATTTGAGAGCAGAGCTGTTAGCCTGTTTCAGTCCATAAGCATTAAGTTAAATAAATCAGTCAAGTCCAGGAGGGAGTACTTACCACAACTAGAGAAAGATTTAAAAAAATTAGAAGTTCTTTGGGGGAGGTGCAAAACTTTTAATGCCTTTAGTGCCTATTATATGGCGCATATCTGGTATTATGAATTGGTAGGCAACTTTTCTAAAATTGTTGAACTCACTGTATTATGTGAAAAGCTAGTTGAGAGAGGCGAAGTAAATAACAAAAGATTTGATGCGAGTTACAATAAATTTGTTCTTGTATATGCACATTTAAAAGCAGCGAAGTATGAGAAGGGTTTATTCTATGCAGAAAAGTTTTTAGCAGAGTTCAACTCAAATACTCCTAATTGGTTCGCTTATCTTGAAAACTATTTTTTGCTAGCTCTTCATTCTCAGAATTATGAATTGGCTACTGTTCTTATAGATAAAGTGTTTGCCAATAGCTTTTATTCTAAAATAATTTCATCTGCCAAAGAACGCTGGTTATTATATCAGGCATATTTGTCAATAATTAATGGTAATCTATACCTAAAGAAAGTCAGTAACCCCTATTTTATTTCATTGCCAGAATATAGCAAGGATAAGCAGGGATTTAATGTTGCCATTCTTATACTTCAGTTTTTTTACTTTCTACAGAAGAAAGATATAGAGGCTCTACTTTATCGTATAGAAAGTCTAAAGAAGTACATACATACACACTTAAAAGACTCTTTTAGCTTAAGAAGTAAGCTCTTCTTGAAATTACTCATTTTAGCTGTTACAGAAGATTTTGATCCGGAAAGTATACGGAAAAAAGGCAAAAAGCATTTCGACAAGTTAACTAATACACCCACTCCTGGCGATGCTTACGCCGAAATAGAAATTGTGCCTTATGAGCATTTGTGGCAGTTTATACTTGATGTACTTGAAAGTAACCATTAGATTCTCACAACATCTTAATTACTAATGCAGGAATTAAAAAGGCTCGTTAAGATTATTGATTCGAGTAATCCTAGAGCCTTACCTATTGTCGATCCAACAGACCAATCAAGTCTGGAAGGAAAATTATATAACTTAATTAAAAATAATTTAACTCAAACAGATGAGGAAGCATGCTTAGATCTTTATGGTGAGGATAAACTAACCCCAACCTATAGAATGCTTAAGTCAAGGCTTCGGAAAAAACTTTTAAATAGCCTTTTCTTTACAGAGTTATCAGAAAGCCACTTTAGAACGGGCTATGTTAAGTACTCTGAATGCCTGTCTTTGCAATACCAGGCAGATAAACTTGTAATACTAGGTGAATATGACTTAGCGTACAAGATAGCCGAACAAGTTATAACTATAGCCAAGAAGGCAGAACTAAACGATTTATTAGTTAGGGCCTATGACATAAAGCGAGAGGCTAATTTACTAAGGGACGATAGAAATAAGTTTGAGAAGGATTTAGAATTGTTACAACACTACAGCTATTTAGACTCTAGTGAAAGAGAGGCCACACTCATATACAGCAGACATAAATTTGATATAAGTCTTAATCTTAGCAGCTTCAAAAAGTGGTCAGTAGCTTATAAGCAGTCATTGCCAAAGCTAGAAAAGTTATGGTTAAATACTGGCTCATCTAAAATTTACAACTACTATCATATGTTGCAGATAGCTTACTTAGAGAGTGCAGGTAACTTTGAGGGGATTGTAAAACTAATTAACAATTCAAAACGCTTGTTAGACGAAGGTAAGGTAAATGCACATTGGTATAACGATAGGTTAAATAACTTTATTAAAGTTTATGCCCTATTAAGGCTAAACCAAATAGAAGAAGGTTTAAATCATGCCAGTTGCCATCTAAATTCTTTCAAAGAGGGGTCTATCAATTGGTATGGTTTTTTAGAGAACTATCTACTCCTCTCTTTGCACAAGCAAGATTATATGCTCGCTGTTAATCTATGTTCTCTTGCAATAGATAAAGGCCTCTTTAACTTTCCAGTACCTAGAATCAAAGAGAGATGGGCATTATTAATTGAGTATGTAAAGTTAGCAACATCAAAGACAGATATTGATACAAAAAGTATAGGCTTTATAAAGCAACCTGAGTTTTCTTCATTATCGAAAGACAAAGAAGGTTTGAACCTCTCGATTCTAATTCTGGATTTTATGAAGGAGGTGCCAAACCTAGATCTTCAGAGGGAAGAGTACCACATAGAACGCTTAAGTAAATACAGTAATAAGTATCTGAAGGGAGAGGTAGGAGCTAGATCCAAACTGTTTATAAAGCTGCTAATCCTGAGCATGAAGGCGGAGAGGAGGAATTTAAAGACAAAGGTGGCTCCTTTACTAGCTAAACTAAAAAGTACCCCACCTCCACAGGACCCAATTGCCGAAATAGAAATTGTACCTTATGAGCACTTGTGGCAATACGTTTTAGAAGTACTTGAGCAGAGAGGCTAAGCCTGAAAACAAAGAATTATAGCAAATGGATGAGTTAAGCCGTCTGGTAAAGGTAGTGAGTAAGCATGCAAGTAAAACTTCGCCTTTATTCAATTTAGAAGATGAAGCAAGCCTGGAAACAAAGCTGTTTCATCTGATAAACTCAGAGGAGGTAAGTACTGATGGGTATGCTTCGCAAATACTATACGGTTCGTCTGAGTTGCCGGCAAGTTACAGAATGCTCAAATCCAGGTTTAAAAAGAAACTGTTAAACCATATTCGCTTTCTTGAGCTTCCGGAAGGAAAATACTCAGTATCAGAATTATTCAGAAGAGAATGCGCGACTGCCATACTTGATGCAGAAACACTTACAAGCGTAGGAGAAATAAAACTTGCCGATAAAATACTGGATAAGGTTTTTAAGAAATCTGTAGAGAATGAAATATATGATTATGTGGTACGCATTCTAGAGTTGAAAAAGTCATGTAGTCATATACTTCATAATAAAACAAAGTTCGAAAATTATACAAAGCTCTTAAAACATTATTATAAAGTAGAAAATGCTGAACGTGAGGCAGAACACATCTACCAAGAAGTAATGCTGTCAGTATACCAGAAAGTTGAGCTGCGGTATAAATTAATGCCACTGTATGCAGAAGCCTTAGAAAGGTTAGAAACTTTATGGAATGAAACAGGATCATCAAAAGTCTTTAATTATGCTCATATCTTAAGTATTAGTGAGCAAGAGCTTCTTGGTAATTACCAGAATATATTTCTTAAAATTAAAGGCGCAGAAGAATTATTAAAAGAAGGTAAGATCCATAAAAATTGGTTTAACTACAGATTCAACAACTTTATTATTGTTTATGCT
>NZ_JBBKTR010000013.1:0-150265 GCF_037892465.1 Pontibacter sp. H249
CAAAGTAGCTGTTCTCTTTTTATAAAGTCTTATATAAAGTCCACCTCTAATGTTAATGCATACACTTATCTGTGATGGTAACATTGTATTTTAGCTTAATCTCCTGGTCAATCTTATCATAGCTAACAGCATTGGTAAGCTTTTTCAATGAGTTAACAGTAATGGAATGTTGACTTCTTGTGTAGTTATTAAGTTCTTCAGTAGCTAAGACATAAAACTCCCACTGGTTTAAATTAAGAGGGTCAACAGTTGCTTTATCCAGGTGATGTAACAAGCAAAACACATACACATCAGCACTTCTTAGAGCCACTGTTGAACGCTTATCCAATTTCCAATCCCAAGGCTTTGAAAGCTTCGTGCTGAATGAAATCTTTGATAATTTGCTCTGTTCCCAAGATTGAAGATAAGCTGCTGACTTTACTTCTATTTTAATACCATCTGGTGTTAACAGGTCATATGCCCCCCATTCATCTCTTACTTGTTTAACATCAATATTTGTAGCAGTTGCCACTATAAATTCAGCTAAACGACCACGAGTAGCATTACTTAGGATGTCTGAAACACTCCACCGCCAGAAATCTGATAGCTTATAGTCTAAGGTTGTATGGTCAAGAGTAAGGCTTTCTTGTCCTGTTTTAATGGTAGCTCGAATACTTTCTAAACAAAGCATCTAATGAAAATATTTATGATTAAGTACTAAGTTCTATTTTGAAAATAGAAGGTTATTTATGCTATCCAAATCGTGTAGGTCCTTTTGATTATCTTGTAGACTATTATAAATTGCTTTAGCTTTCTTTCCATCTTCTTCTCTGCTCACCCTGTCAAACTTAGCATTACCCCTATCGATGAAGGCATGCATTCGGTCGTACGGTGTATATTTTTCTTTCTTTTTTAGGATGTTTGAAGCTATTTTTACAAGTTCTGTAGAAACTTTTTCTGCGTTGCTTATACTTCCTAATTTGTACAAAGAGAAAATCTTATTCCAGTAGTAAGGTGTGAGATGGGGAGCAAGCTTGATAGCCTTATCAAAGCATTCAATAGCTTTTCCATGTTGCTTATTGGCGTCATGTACAAAGCCTATAACATTTGATAGTTCAGGATTTTTACTGTCCAAAGCTATACCCCTTTCAGCACAAACTAACGCTTCTTCACCTTGACCATTTCTTGCTAAAGACCAAGCTAATGTTTCGTAGGCTTCAGGTATTTGGGATAAGTCATTCCATGAAGATTTTAACAAGGCAATTGCTCTGCTATAATCTTTGTTCAAGTAACATTTAGCTGCTTCTTCTAAAATCGTCTCTGTATTGGTAGATTTCTTTGTAGAAGTGACATCATCTTCGAGGAAATGTTTTTCTATTAAAGGTGCTTCTTCAACTTGTCGGAAGTTTAGGAGTGTAATATCATCTATACTTCTGCAGCTACTTTTCAAATTTTCAAAATTACAGATATAGGACTCAGCAACCTGTTGTTCGGAAATAACTACTATATTCTCTTGATTAACACGTTCTGCTTGATTTGTCCAGTTGTAAGAGCCAGTGATGACTGTAACTTCGTCAATTATACAATACTTATGATGTAAAAGCTTTTCTGTGCCTGAAAAGCTTATTTTACCACCCCTTTTATAAAAGTCAGCCCATGACAAAGAATCAGCGGAATTATTAATATAATCATCACGTATAATCAACTCAACCTTAACACCTTCGCTTAACTTTGTCAGAAGTAAGTCCAGAAGTTTCTGGTTAGTAAACCATGCAACAGCAACCTTTATAGATGTTTCTGCCTTATTGAGATTGCTTATCAAGACAAATTCGATTTCAGAAAAGTATGTCTGAGTCATTGGTAGGAGTTTGAATGCTTAATAAATAAAGGGGTCGGGTATTGAAAGTCCTAATTTCCGAAAGTTTGAGATTCAGTTCTAAGAGAAGCCAAATAAAGTTAATGTATTGCCTATTTTTCTTTTTCGTAAATAAACACCTGTGTAAAACTATACTCCTTTCTATCTGTAGATGAATCTCCCAATCCTATCCAAATAGATGCATTCAGTTGCTTTACTTTATATGAGCAATACTTTTGGAGTGTATCACTTAAGACTGGTTTAGAGCCTGTCATATATGTTACGCCTACCCCACCCAAAGAATGAGAAAATATGGAGCAATCATGTAGCCCCTTATTCTTAACAAACGCAGCTTTTGTAATCTTTACCTTTTCCAGTAATTGCTTGATAGTTGTATTGTTGAGTTCAAGAAGAATTAACCCAATTTTTACTCTATTATGTACTTCCGAATAGTCAAGTTGCAGAAGGAAATGATTGAACTCCTTAGAAATATAATGCTTTGGCTTCTTTGTCACTTTCGTCTTATGACCAAATTTATACATGTAGTAATCATTTATTGCATCCGTATCTGGAGCGAAATGAATTGCATTTGCACTATTCTCTTCTGCATCCTTTAACGTTTGCTTAATGTGCAAGCTATTGTACATGAAGTAAGAAACTAAGTCAAGTTCCTCATAAATGGACAGGTGCCCGTGAGTTAAGAAATCATTTCTTCTTTTAATGTATTGTATAAATAGAATGGGGTTATCAATTAAGTCTGCCAATACCACCAGGTCATAGATGCTGATAATCCAAGGGAAATGCTCAGGGTTAAAATAACCTATATCATTGGTTGCTTTAATTAACATTGCCAGGTTTCCAACTGGCTCTAAGGTCATAGAAACAATAATAATATCGTCAAAATCAGTCCTGCAAAGCTTTATTTTTTCACCATCTTGAACCCTAAATTCAGCTATTTCATTTTCTTCGATGTATCTTAAAGTTCTAATTCCCTGAGTATACGAATCTTTTACTAAGTCTTTGAGATGGTCTTCCATTTTCAGTATATGACCACTTCTTGCCTTTGCAGTAATTCTTTGCCCTTTTGCTTCTATGATAAAGAGGGTTCGGTCATAAACAATCAAACCATCGGTTTCATGCTCATCATTATGGATGGTATAGTATAGATTAGATTCAATTATTTGTGCTGTTGGGAGAAGTCTTTCAAAATAATCTAATCCTTCATTGAGCATGAAATCATGTTTTATGGCAGCAAACCTTGTATACCGCTTCTGGCTTTCCTTTATCTTAGCTTCAACCACTTCTTCAACAGCCCAAGTAAGCAATGGGAACGATGGTAATAGGAATTGACCATTGTGTTCCAGAATCGGCTTTGACTTCAATATTGTTATTGGTTTGTATATTTCTTCATCGGACTTAAGAGATGGGAATGAGCAGGAGAAAGTCTTTAGAAAAGCTTTACCCGCATGCAGTTCGATTTTACTAAAATCTGATAGTTCTTGGGCAGTGAAAGTATATACCTTGCTAAAGTTGAAAAATAACTCAAGGTATGTGTGGTTTTGTAATCCATGCCTTATCTCTTTATCTGTGAGTAAAGAATATTCTTCCAGTTGTTCCTGAGTAAAACTACTATCTGGCTCTACTAACTTTTTCTTTCTGTACTTTGTAATTTCTTTGGCAAGCTTGTTAGCTTCAAGTTTCGCTTCCTCAAATCCATTTCTGCACTTAATATTAATCAACTCTGGAATCGACTTTCTGATTTTTATTGAATCTGATATACTGAACCCCATCAAAGACTTTATTTCTTGCTTGATAGGCTCAAATAGTTTTTCAGAGAAAATAAGGTGATGGTCAGGTAAACCTGGATTCCTTATTTGCTTCGCTTCTCTTGACATTGCTCCAGTTATATCTGAAAAAAGACTATTGCTTTTTAGATTAGCAGTTATTTCAAGTGCGTCTTTTCTTCCACAGTAGGTGATTGTTGCTTTTTGTATTTCTTGAACAAGGTTAAAGAACTCTTCAAATGAAACTGTGCTTTCTTCAACAAACTCATTTTTCAAGCATAATAAGGTTAGGACTTCAGACACAAAGAAGTTTCTGTCACCCCTAAAATCTGTGTAGGTTTCGGAGTCATGTGCATTATTATAATAGGAGATGTTTGCCAGTAGGTCAAAAGTTTGAAGCTTTCTAACCGTTTCTGAGAGAAATGAATAGCTTTTTTCAATTTCAGCAGGAAATGAATCGAATAAATCCTGCATAATCCTTTGACTATCTTCTTGGTATATCATTAAGCTTCTTTTTAATACTTATATAATAGCACTTTCAATACTGTTAATAGAAAAAATAGTAAAACTCTATGACATTTAACATTTCAGGATAGTCATTAATTTTTTTAAATATAGAAGTTTCTTAAATATTGCGTAGTTAGATTTACGGTTCACATTTAACCCTATTTACCACCAATGGTTCTGTTTGACAACAGCCTTATTAAGTTAGATTACTTCCCTGCAACAGATGTATTAGAGGTTGCATATCCTGATTTGCATGATTATCTGCTTCTTGACATAAAAAGCAGTATAGATATTCTGGTAGATACTATAATAAGCTATGATGTAAAACGGGTCTTGCTGGATTCGTCAAATACCATTGTAGCTGTTGATGCTGAGCAGAGCAGAATGATTACAGCACATCTGGTAAAGGGCTTTATGACCACACGCATCACAAAGCTTGCGAGACTTCAATCATTCAATGAAACTGTGGAAGCAACGGCTCATAATAATATAAAATATGCAACTGAGAATTTTGCCTTCCCTTTTGAGTTGAAGAACTTTTCAAACAAACCAGATGCCCTTGAGTGGCTTCAATCAATTTAAATACAGGTTATACTGTATTATCTTTTAATCTAATAAGGCTTCTTGTTACTATCCTTTCAAAGAAGCTGGTAAATTATATGAGTAATTACAACCACTCCGAAGACAGAATGCATGGTTCTATATTCGTTCTTCTGAAGCGATTTGTTGAGAACCTGTACGACTACAGCACCTGGCTAAGATTGCTCGAAGAAGCTGGCATTGAACGTGCATCATATCAGATGCACGAGATGTACCCAACCAGCGAGTTATTCGCCCTTGTGCAGAAGGCATCACAGATAACAGGCATACCAGCTTATGACTTGATGGAGCGATATGGTCAGTTTCTTGTACCAGACTTAATGTTGATTTACAACAAGTACATCAACCCTGACTGGCGAACCTATGAAATGTTGCTTAACACGGAAGAAGCCATGCATGGTGCTGTAAGGAAAGAAGACAGCAGGACAAGCCCACCAAAGCTGCTGGTGACTAAGAAAGGGGCAAACCAGCTAATAATAGATTACCATTCAGAAAGACGCATGGCAGGCGTAGCAGTAGGTATCATCAAAGGCATTGCCCAATACTTCAACGAGAGTGACAAGATAGAAGTGACACGCATTACCCCTGAAGACGAGCCAAGAGTGCAGATAAGAGTAAGCTTCTCAGTCTTATAGTAATGAACTGCACAACATAAGCCAAAGTTTGTGTTTAAAGGTATAATAGCATTGCACCAACCAGAAAGTTTATTTTGTTAAATAAAGAATTAATTACTGAGCAACACTTCACTATCAGCCTTGATATCATTAATGATATACTGCATGTAAATTGGAAAGGCGACCAATCGAAAGAAAGTGTCATGGATGGCTGCGAAAAGATAAGACATTACCTGGTTCAACACCATTGCAAGAAGGTGCTGAATGACAACACAAATGTCACAAGTATTTGGGATGATGCATCAGATTGGGTGGCAGTTGATTGGTTTCCGAGGATGCACAGTTCAGGTTGCGAGTACTTTGCGTGGGTGTACTCACCTAATGTTTTCAGTAAGTTGTCAACAGACAAGACCCTTAACAGGGGAATAAAAGGTGTAATTGTAACTACCTTTAAGAGCGTTGAAAACGCTTATGCCTGGCTTAAAGTAATGTAGAGCCCATCTCCATTTTGAAATGACTTATGTTTTCTAACATAAGTGATAAATTACCATCATCAATACTGATTCTCATTATTAAGTTAGGGGCGTTCACGTTACTGAAGTAGTAAACCTGACTACCTTCTTTTCCTGATTCTTTAGCTTGGAGTAATTTAAACTTCTCAACAAATTTGTCGATAGTTATTGATTGCTCACCACAGGATAAGGTTGCATAAGTTAGTTTGCTACCTTTAGCTAATGCCTTGATTCTGTCAATAGGGTTCATTATTGAATAACCCTAATGGGCTGTCAAAGTTGTAGAATATGATGCAATTATAATTTATTTTGATGAGTTATAGATTAGATGAGTCATACATTATATGTATATACTTTAATCTGCTTTAGTCATCTCAAATCCGTGAGTAAAATAAACGATTGTATCCTTTACTACTACCCCAGATAACTATATACTTATAGATGGAGCATCACAGTAAAATATGGAGGGTTTAAGCATATATAGCTATCTGTTACGTAATTCTTTGTTTTCCTTCTCAAGAAGTGCAATACGTTCGTAGCATTTGGCAAGTGAAGTGCGGGCAGCCAATCTCACCTCCATTTCATCCATCACAATGCCAGCCATTTCCTTAAGCAATTCAAGTTGTTCCTTGCTTAAATACCTTTGTTTCTTATCTATAACACACAGGTTCCCGAGATTATAACCATCATTCGTTTGTAAGGGGGCAGCGGCATAGAAGCGAAGCCCGAACTCACTACACACTAACGGATTCTCTAAGGTTCTTGGGTCTTCGATGGCATTTTCCACGAGATATACATCCTCAGAGAAAATAGCAGATGCACAAAGCCCAGGCACTCGGTCAATTTGCTTCACATCAGGCAAACCGCTCTGAGATTTGAACCAGATTCTATCATGGTCTACCAATGTAATTAGAGCGATAGGCATATTGAACATTTTGGAAGCTAAGGCGGTGATACGGTCGAAGCTGCCATCTGGTGGTGTATCCAGAATGTCGTATCGCTTTAGTGCTTTAATTCTTTCTTCTTCAATTACCATCGTTTTCATAGGTTAGTATAATACTGGGTTAAACACTTTATGGAAATCACAAACTGACAGAGATAGAGTTAAACTTATTTAGTGGTTATAAAGCCTTATTTTATCTACCACCCTTTTTCAATATTTTACGCATTTTGTTTAATCTTAAAGTAGTCCGCAATTTAAAAAACAAAGTTATTATAATTACAAGTTAAACAAATTCATGCCTTTATTTTATTTATATTAGGTAATTCCTATTATAAAAAGCTATACCAGAATTTGAATCAGCCACACTTACAGGAAATATTCCTTATAGTCTACCATTTATAATCAGATGTCTTACTCTAATATGAACATCTCATTTTACAGTTAGTAAAGTAAACGGTTGTTTTCTTTACTAACCCCTGCCAAAACTTTGACCCCATCTGATTAAGCGTATTCAGTGATTGAAAAGTAAATTAACTCAGTTAAATATTCAAAGTAAATTATTATATTTGTATAACGAGATATTTAACTAAATCTGTTTCTATGCTTATAGGCTATGCCCGAGTATCAACACTTCTTCAAAATGTGGATTTGCAGCACGATGCTTTAACACAAGCAGGCTGTGAGAAAATCTTCACCGACAAAATATCAGGTACTGTATCCGAAAGACCTTCTTTAACAAAAGTTAAGGAAGTACTAAGAAGTGGTGACACATTAGTTGTATGGCGGCTTGACAGGTTAGGTAGGTCGTTGAAAGACCTGATTGAGTGGATGAACTACTTGGAGCAGGAAGGCATAGCCCTTAAAAGTTTGCAGGAGTCAATTGATACCAGTACCGCCACAGGGAAACTTGTGTTCCATATTTTCGCATCAATGGCAGAATTTGAAAGGAATCTGATTAAGGAACGGACAATGGCAGGACTTTCAGCAGCAAGAGCAAGAGGTCGGGTGGGTGGTCGCCCCAAGAAAATGAATGAAGATAAACGGAAACTTGCTGTTCGTCTTTATAATGAGAAGCAGCATTCAATTGATGCCATCTGCCAAATGATGAATATTTCAAAGCCCACCTTATACAACTATATAAAGGAGAAATAAAGCTACTAAGGCAAAATTGATAGCTACCGAATTAGTAGCTATCTATATCAAAGTTCTTCTTGTTCCAATCGTTAAATTTCAGGATTACCTGATTGCCAAGGTCAAGCCCTATGTATGGAGAACACAGCCTTTCTTCTGTTTCAACACTACTGGTTTCTCCACTATTTATTTCAATCAGAAGTACATCAACAGTCATAGTACAGTAATAAGCTAATTCACTATCGTAGTAGATGACAAGCACCGTGTATTCAGTTGAAAGCTTTCCAGCTTTGGAATCAATAAATTCCTGCATGGAAAAAGGGTAATCTTCTATACTGGTTACAAGGTCATACACTCGTTCTTCATTCTCTACCACAAAATTTACTTCTGCTCGGAAGTGCGAATCATCTTTAATGACTTCAATATTAGGCGGTATGGCAAGCAGAAATTCTCCCTGCTTATAAATACCTGGAATATTGATGTCATCGCCAGGTAGATACTCTTTTATACTGGTGGCTTTGGTTAACTTTCTACTTGGGTTCATCTTTCTGTACCTCCCCTAATCCAAATTTTTCGCCTAACGCTTTTAATGCAATCTGAACTACCTGGTTCTTGTTCAGCCTGACCTTATATTTTTTTAGGGCGAACAATTTTAATGTTTCCAGTTGGACATCGCACGAGTCTGTCAATTTCACGCTTCTCATAAATACTTTATTTCTTTTATCTATATATCAGGAATCATAACTCCTTTTCTACTTTTCCATAATTCTACCCAAAACAGGCAATGTGCTACTTCAAGGTTAATATATACCATAAACAAAAGAGAAGATTATGGTAGTGATATTAAGAAATGAAGTGCTTGGTGCATGTGGGAAAAAGGTTATTTACAAGACGTATGATACCGAAAAAGACCACTATGGTCTGTACAAAGAAACTCCTGATGGAACGACCAGTTTAAGTGAAAACTACATTCACATTTTCCCCTTTAAGGATAATAAAGCTGCTGCCATAACAGAGGATGAAGACTACGTTTGGATAAGCCCTAACCTGGAAGAAATTCCTATGGAGGAAGAAGATAAATGGTTTTGTGAAGCTATGGTTATCCTGGATTCGGTATGCAATTGTGTTACAATAGACACATGTATAGATTGTGATTTATGTGCTTTAGGTGTGATTCCTAATAATTATAGATTTAGGAGGGTGGATGAACAGTCAGGACTGGTGGTGTATGAATACCATACAAACTGCTACACCTATAGAATAAAGGTGTACGAAGGAGACTCATTTATGAGCAGGGTCGTGGATTATGTTTGGGATAGTTCAGACATTATAAGCAGACTTAAAATAATCGTGGAAACATTCGAAACACAAAAGGTCAAGTTAGAAGACAACCTTTATGTATGTGTGCTTGATAGTGTCTGTGACGTATATCCTACGACTTTACTTACTCCCTATTTCATAACCATAGATATTATAGATGTGGTTATAATTCTTTAGATAGGATAGCTTTCAAAAGGATAATCAATTAATCACCTGGTTGGTCCAGTATCAATCTTGGATTCCAGCATTTCCTCGATTTGGTCTGGTAGTTCAGACAAGATGTTATAGCCAGTTGCCTGTTCTATGGCATCTACCGATGTCCTGTACATACCCCATTCAGAGTTAATGGTGTTAATGTTGGGTGTGTTAACAGCGATAACCCTGGTATTTGCCGTTACTCGACTAATATCATCATCCCCAACTGGTAGTATCACAATTACCTTCCATATCTGCTTGGGTACGGTGACCCTGCCATTGTCAATGGTGTTGGCTGCCCCGTTGCTGCCTACTCCACCAGTACCATAGCTGCCCATGATTACATAGGCTTCCATTCCCTTTTCTACAAGACTACGGGTATAATCTTCCAGGTTAGCCCAAGTACTTCTGTTATTATTTGGGGCTTGTGGAATCATGTTGGTCATCAGAAAGGTAGCTGAATTGTCTTCCACCGTTTTCGTTCTATCAGCTGATGGCGTGTTATGCCCTCTGTCAAAGCCACTTCCTGTATAGGCAGATGCACCAACTCTATACCAGTCTGATGGCAAAGTCATATCTGCTCTGAAATCATCCTGCCTGTCAGCCTGACCAAACCAGTCATTGCTAAGATACCAACTAACCCAATTAGGTGTTCCCCTGTCTTTGCTATATGACAGCACATATTGCGGTTTTACCATGAGATAGTTGTTGCTATTGGATACTTCGGCTGTAGCATTGCTTGGGTTGCCGAATGTAAGATGTATACTTACTGATGTTGCAGGTGGTGTCTGTTTAGGGATTACTTCTGTTTCCTTACAACCTAAAAGTGTAAGTAAGACAAGTATGTATAGGTGTAAATAATGTTTTCTCATTATAAATTAGTTTTGTGTAGTATTCATTTCTACTTACGGTTTGCTAAGAGGTAGTTAGTTATACATAACTTCAAAAGGTTGGTTCAACCAGTTTAGAATTTAAGATGCCCTAAGCTGTTAAGCATTTTTTAAACATCGGATAACAACACCAGCAATATTGTATTGCTGATATTATTTAACCCTTCTTACATCATCAAATTGTTATCATAAATTACTTAATCTCCGCTCTAAATTTATTATTGATTTTGAGTGACTATTCAATAGAAATATAAAATACTAAATAGGGTTAAGGAAAGTAAATAGTATCTAAATTTTGCTATATTGTGATTTTATTATACTTGCTCCCACGGCTGAAGTTAGCCAGCACGAATTAGCAACAATACAGCACAATCAGAAAACAAACAAAATGACATTAGATACCTATCAGCCTCTTTTACAGAGTCTTCCTGTATTGCATCAAAGCTTCACAACAAAACGCAGCAACTGGACTAATGCTGAAAAGCAAATTACTTGGTTACAGGAATTGAATGACCAGCTTTTCCAGAACCATCCATCTCTTGAACTGAGCAGACAAGACCTGTTCTCACATACTGGCTCCACCCGAGAAATGATAGTGAAAGTTATCTATTGGGGCTATCCAAAGGGCATGCGTGGAAACCACTTTGTCAATATCCTAATGGGTATGCCTATACTTGAAGCAGCACTTGATAACATTAAAGTGAAGAGCAGCCCTGATGATTCAGATTATGAATCCTTGGTCAAATCCTTTGACAGTGTGCCAGGGCTTGGAATGTCCACCTTCAGTAAGATTCTATACTTTATGAAAATCACTTTCAATGGAAATCCTTCTCTTATCCTTGACCTACGGCTCATAGATGTGTTTAAGAGCAACATGTTTGCAGATTTTGTTGAACTCAAATCAATTCGTTATGATAACACCCGTAAGCACTTCTTGAATTACATCCGAATTATGAACGAACTGGCAAACAAGCTTGGCACAAGCGGTGAATGCATCGAGCAGTTCCTTTTCATCTTTGGCAACAACCTGAAAGCAAACTAAGACAATTACATAAGATATGGAGACATTATACAACGATGGCTACTGCCCAGAGTGCCAACTTAACAATGAGGAAGTAGTGCTAATGCTCAATAAAGATGATTTTTGGGAATGTCCGAAATCATCCTTACAGCTTGCAGTGTACGGCATTGATGCTGTAACATTGAAGTTTAGGGGTATAGGCAAGTTCAAAGATGCTCCTGTTTATGGAACAGACGAGATTTGCGGTGCCGCTTTATCACGTGCAGAAGGAGATTCTATCTTGCCAACCAACTCATTCTTCGATTCACTTGATGAATTAAGAAGCTACATTCAAAAGGAAGTTGAGCCAAATCTGGAGTTGAGCCTTCAAAACCTGGCAGTTTCATACATTGACTATAAATACAATGGTGGTAGTTCTCACCTATCCTATAAACGCCAGTCCAAGCACTTTAAGATTGATTTCGATAACAATAACATCTTAAAGAAACTGGAAAAACGAGATGAAGTAGAAAGTGTGCCATTCCCAAGTTCCTATACTCACTTGTATAGTTTGTTAATGAGATTATTTCAGAACTACAAAGAAGGGAATATAAGCTGGCTTCCAGAGCAGGGCATGAGTTTGAACCAACTTCACCTCTGTAAAAAGCACCTGCACAGCATGCCTGAGCCTATTACACATATTAAAGACAAAGAAGTTATTAGGAAAAGGCTTAGTGAGTTTATTGTTGATGTGATAGAAATTATTTATCGTGGCAAGGCAGTAGATGACGAATCACATATTGAACAAGTAAAGAAGGAATCAACTCAACAGCAGGATACAATGAAGTTGACCTTACAGGACATCTTAAACCTGAAGACTGACCTGTTCAGAAATGCTAAAGTTAAGCTGGTTCGGCACAAAGATAACAGGAAAGAATATCGTGAATTGATTAAGGATAAAGCAAAGCTAATTGAGTACCAGCGGGAACAAAGTAAGGAAGTTTTCAAAGGATGCGACTACATCATTTCTTTCATAGGTCAGGAAGGCACTAAGTCTTTGCTCTTCGGTATATTCAAAGTTAACGGTGTCGAAAAAGGCGAAAAATACTTCTACTATGACTTGGAGCAGGTGCAAGACCTGGATTATCTGATTGACCGTGTAGTCATAGATTGGGGAGAAAATGCAATCGCATGGCATCAATGGTATCATAAACAGCCTAAAGAAGTTGTACAAATCCTGCCTAAAGGATACTTAGGTGCTTTTCCAGGTTTACTGAACTTTGTTCTGGAGTTTGATGAACTACAAAAGCTAACTAAAAATCCAGATGCCAATCAGGACTGGAAGAATCATCTTTCTGCTGTAAATGGCATATACATGATACTCGATGCCAAAACAGGCAATCAGTACATAGGCTCAGCATGCGGTGAAGGTGGTATTTGGCAAAGATGGAATGACTACGCCAGAACCTTTCATGGGGGAAACAAAGAGTTGATAAGGCTCTGTGACGCTGACCCTGAATACCACAAAAACTTCCGCTATTCGGTTTTACAGGCATTGCCAAGCAATCTTACAAGAAGAGAGATTGTAGCGATAGAGTATCTCTACATGCAGAAGCTTGGAACAAGGGTTCATGGTTTGAATAATTAGCAGACAATAAAATGACATATGCAGAACTGCTATCAGATAAAAGATGGAAAGCGAAAAGAGCAATTATAATTGAAAGAGATGGGAACAAGTGTAATCACTGTGAAAACCTATCTTATGTAAATGGGTTATCTGCTTCAAAATTCAGTATTTCACCAGATGGGAACAGGATATATGTTTCCTATAAAGTTGGCAGATACAGTTCACATGGTCGCATAGATGTCTCATATAATAAATTACTTGCATTAGCTGACAGGACTGAGAACTTCCACCGATGCCTGTACGTCCATCCTTCTGAACCCAGTCACTCAGTTTATGCTATCATAGCATATAAAAGAACATTAGGTGATAATGCCTCTTTAACAAGCATATACAAGAGTATTAAATGGCTTTACACGAAAGGATTACATGTTCATCACAAGTATTACCAAAGCGGACTTGCCCCGTGGGAATACCCAGATGATGCCCTTTTAACTTTATGTCTGGTATGCCATGAAAATCTTCATAAGAATGAAAAAGTACCATTCTTAGATGAAAATGGCAAGCAGATTTCTATGCTAACCCCATGTAGCAAATGTTCTGGAGCAGGTATGTTTCCAGAGTATTCTCATGTACAATCAGGTATTTGCTTTCAATGTGGTGGTGCCAGATATGTCGAACTAATTGAATAAGCTAAACTGAGAGAAATTTCAAATAAAAGTAAACTTTAATCACCATGCTATAATGCCTGTACATCATAAGTTTTTAAATAAGAATTGGGGCAATGGGTTCCAGACGCATAACTCCATACTGGATACTGTTCCTTACGAACCTGAAGTCATTATTATTGGCACATTCAACCATGGTTGGAACTGGAACAATGCTGACTTCTTTTATGGCAGAGGTATGTATATGTGGACGATACTTGCTAATATGTTTATACATAATGGTAATACTTTGACAGCCAGGAGAACTATGGTGAATAATATTCCAACTCTGGATGATATATTCAAAATCTGCAAGAAAGGCAAGATTGTCTTTGCAGACATTGTGAAAGGCACTAACCCTCATGTACCTACACAACAGGAAGGCAACAGCATTATTGTAAATAATAACTATGTATGGGATGATTACGGAGATGACCATTTAGATATAATGGGTGCAAATGAGTGGCTGGATGACAATGTGGAAGAAATAGTGAAGTATATAAACACTACTGAATCTATAAAGCACATTTATTTCACTTTCAAATCTGGTGGCTGGTTAGTTGAGAAGCTACAATCCATAATTGCTCAAACCCCTACAGTAACAGCATGCTCTATTTTTACTCCTACGGGAAGTGGTTTTAGACAGAACTTACCACAATATCCTGCTCGTGCATGGTCATTGGCACATTGCTGGGTCTGGAACGGCTTACCACATGAAAACCCAATCAATAAGCTTGGTTACGGTCATTTCAATCATGCCTGGCTTGTAAATAATGGTGTAAACCCTGGTAACTTCTAAATGATAACAGATGACCAAACCAACTTCCTGTATCTTGCTGATACTCTTCCTAAGAAGTACCCAAACTTTTACCAGGAGTTTGAAAAGGTTCTTACTAAATGTAATTTCAGCTATAGTTTATTACCTGGCACAAAGGACATTTGGTGCAGAGATTATATGCCCATACAGGTCGCTCGTGACCATTTTGTTCAGTTCGTTTATAATCCTGACTACCTACAAAGCAATAAGTGGCTAAAGACCATTTCTGATACAGATAAAATCTGTCAAGCAATAGGCATTAGCCCAAGTAAGTCG
This sequence comes from Pontibacter sp. H249, assembly GCF_037892465.1. Classification (NCBI taxonomy): domain Bacteria; kingdom Pseudomonadati; phylum Bacteroidota; class Cytophagia; order Cytophagales; family Hymenobacteraceae; genus Pontibacter; species Pontibacter sp. H249. The sequence continues at coordinate 14,755 of NZ_JBBKTR010000013.1, forward strand.
AATATTCTGGTTGATGGTGGTAATGTGGTTAGAGCCAAAGGCAAGGTTATCATGTGCGATAAGGTATTCAGAGAAAACCCACATATCCCTGAAAAGCAACTGATACGAAAATTGCATGAGCAACTTGAAGTTGACCAGGTAATATTTATACCTACTACAGATGCTATTGGTCATTCCGATGGCATGGTTCGCTTCTTGGATGATAAAACTGTGTTGATAAACGATTACTCTAAAGAAAAGTCACAGTTCCAATTAGCGTTCAGAATGGCACTACATAATTCGGGTCTGAACTGGATTGAAATACCTTACAACCCTTACCAAAATCAAAAATACATTCAAGCCAATGGCATTTACATTAACTACCTTCAAATGAAGGATGTAGTCATTATTCCTATGTTTGGGTTTGAAGAAGATAAAGCGGTGGTCAAGCAGTTTGAGAAACTGTTTCCAAAAAGTAGAATAGCTACGATTGATAGTAATTCCATAGCAGATGAAGGTGGGGTGCTTAATTGCATAACATGGAATATACATCTGGGTATAAATCATGTCAACAATAATATATAATGCAAGAATTAGAACACTTTGAAGGGTTCAATGAGCAGATTTTTAAAGTTTACGATGAACGTAATCTTAAAAATTTGAGCCAAGTTAAATTTGAAGAAGAGACTTCAACAGCTTTTTTAAGCAATGTGTTAAGAAGAAAGGTAAATATTTACCCATTGCCCTATTCTGACTTCAAGATTCACGATGAATTGGACTTTATAACAAAGGACATCAAATACGTTATTGGTGTGCTTTACTTCTTAAAGCCATTTATTATAGATACAGATTATTCACAAGGTACATACCGACAGAATTTAGAAGACAGAAGATATTTGATGTATGCAAATTTTGGATTGCAAAGCATTTACAATTTTTGGGATAGAATAGGTGATATTTTACATCTGTATTTCGAAACTGGATTAAGCCTTGAGAATGTCTATTTAGGTCGTGTACTAAACAATATAAAGCCAGCACATAAAGCTAAACCAGAATATCAGACACTTAATAATATATATGAAACTCACTTAAAAACTTTTTTTAATGAAAGAAATGTGACTGTTCACCATTTTCAACTGGAGTGTCAATTTTACTGGGGGTTTATTGAAGCTTCAAGAGATTTAGAAAAACAGGCTGAACTCAATGAGAGGAAACACAATTTACCATTACTGTTTGAGAATTTGCTTAATCTTTGTTTTGAAGGGTTCAAAGCTGCTCTTGATTTAATTAATACATTACCTGATAAAACTAACATCTTAATCAGGAAGAAAGAACATTTAGAGGATGGTAGATACTTTATATCCGAACTTAAGTTGATAAGTGATGAAGAAGATATATTGAATCTGATAAACCCTCTAACTGGCTATAATGACGAAGAAATTAAAGCTATTCTCGCTGAAGGTTTGAGTGTTAATCCTGAAATGATTTTCCTGATAGAGGTAATATAATAATAAATCTAAGTTCAATTTGAAAAACCCATTACAGCAAGAACTGGATATATTTCTTGAGAACATATCGCTGACCAATTCGATGTTCTATCAGACATCCACGCACCTGAAAAACCAGAAGCAAAGTTTGTTAGAGCGTTTTCAGAAGCATGAACCTGAAGAAAGTATAATGGGAACAGCTTTAGCCATTGGCGACCTGACGGGTCCATCTGATAACGGGTACAAACTCTTCTACCATACTGGTAAGTATGATACGGTTAAGGTTAAGGATATAGCAGAAAGTGTTGAAGCTTTGATTAGCAAGGAAGGTATGAGAAGCGTAGCCACTTGTTATGAAATTCTCGAATCTTTTTTGTTTGACATTACCGCTTCTTACCTGTACCATAACCCTGATGAATATTGTAAAGCAGACAAGATTGCTCATCAACATTGCACATCACTGGAAGACTATAAGGAAGGGGTAAGAAGAAAATACCGTGGTAAAAACAACGCTGATATTATAAAGCTTATCAAGCAGTTATCCGAAAAATTCAACGAGTCAGAACAGCCAAGAAGGTATAACATTTCACAGTGGTATCAGGTCATAAGCCACGTCAGGCATGGAGTGGTACACTCCTCGTTTAAGATAAATAAGAAAAGAGCAGAGTTCACAGCTTACCAGAAAGAGCTATTCGAGCATTACTTCACCTTTGAAGAAGACACCCAGCATTATAAGCTCAAAATGAGTAGGGAAGAATCCAAGACACAGATTATCCTGGTAGCCGAATATGGATTCCACATTTTCAAGTGCCTTTGCATAGAAAAAGGATATAACTGGCAGGTATTAAGCGGAATGAAAGATAGGTGATTTAACCGCACCTTATCCCATTATAGTCTTTCGTGATGGTCTAATTATAAATTACAAGAAACCAAATGTACCTACTGCTCCAATCAGATAAATGAAAAATAAGTTATTAACTGAACCGCCAGTTTTATTTTAAGCTATCAATAAACATCGTCATGTAAATCCTCATAATTGCTATATTACATTTTTATTTTGCTCAGCTTCATATAGCAACAGGGAAACAAATGACACTTCATAATTACATTGATATTCTCAACACCAGGTACAAAGCAGGCTTTTCAAGAGAACATAGCTATCGTGGTGATTTACAAACGTTGATTTCAACCTTAGCCCCCGATGTACTGGTTACAAATGAGCCTGCTCGTATAGCTTGTGGTGCTCCTGACTATATCATTACAAAGAATGAGATACCAGTAGGCTATATTGAAGCAAAGGATATTGGTGTGGTGTTGAATAGTAAAACGCTGAAAGAACAGTTTGACCGCTATCGTGCTTCACTGGATAACCTGATTATTACTGATTATATGGACTTCCATCTGTACATAGATGGTGAGTTTAAGACATCGGTGAAAATTGCAGAACTACAAAACGGGCAGATTCACCCGCTACCTGAGAACTTTATGATGTTTGAAAGTCTGATAAAAGACTTTTGTACTCATATAGGTCAGACAATAAAGAGTTCTAAAAAGCTTGCTGAAATGATGGCAGCTAAATCACGTTTGCTTGCAGATGTCATCGAGAAAGCTCTTAATAGTGATGAAGAAAACCAGGAGAATAGTACGCTGCAAGAGCAAATGAATGCATTTCAGCAGATTCTCATACATGATATAAAGACCAGGGAGTTTGCTGACATCTATGCCCAAACCATAGCCTATGGCATGTTTGCGGCTCGTTTGCATGACCCTACCTTACCTACCTTTAGCAGACAAGAAGCGGCACAGCTAATACCTAAGACTAACCCTTTTTTACGCACCATGTTTAATTACATCGGTTTCGATTTAGATAGCCGTGTGGTATGGATAGTTGATGGTCTGGCAGATTTATTTAGAGCCACAGATATTGCTGCACTGCTGAAGAACTTTGGTAAAGCTACCCAAACACATGACCCAATCATCCATTTCTATGAAACATTCCTGGCTGAGTATGACCCGAAACTCCGTAAGGCTCGTGGTGTTTGGTACACGCCTGAGCCAGTCGTAAACTTCATCGTTCGTGCGGTTGATGATATTCTTAAAACAGAGTTTAATCTTCCACAGGGTTTAGCTGATACTTCTAAAACAAAAGTTAAGCTTAACATCCCAACCCATGATAAGCGGTATAAGGCAGGTCAACGTGAGATTGAACATGAAGTGCATAAGGTGCAGATTCTTGACCCTGCTACTGGTACAGGTACGTTCTTGGCAGAAGTTGTAAAACATATTCATGGCAAGTATAAGAGCATGCAAGGTGTGTGGAGCAGTTATGTGGAGAATCATTTGATACCACGATTGAACGGCTTTGAATTGCTAATGGCATCATATGCGATGGCACATCTGAAACTGGATTTGCTTTTAACTGAAACAGGATATAAACCTACGAAAGACCAACGTTTCAGAATTTATCTTACTAACAGCTTAGAAGAGCATCATCCTGATACAGGGTCTTTATTTGCCACTGCACTTGCCAATGAAGCTAATGAAGCTAATCACATAAAGCGTGATACCCCTGTAATGTGTGTGATTGGTAATCCACCTTATAGTATTAGTTCAAGTAATAAAGGGAATTGGATTGAAAAATTAGTTGCAGACTACAAAATTGGTTTGAATGAAAGAAATATACAGCCTTTATCAGATGATTACATAAAGTTCATTCGGTATGCTGAGCATTATATCGAAAGAACAGGTGTTGGTGTAGTGGCGATGATTACTAATAATTCTTTCATTGATGGAGTGATACATCGCCAAATGAGGAAAAGGCTGTATGATACTTTTGATAAGATTTACATTATAAATCTCCATGGTAACTCTAAGTTAAAAGAAAAAACACCAGATGGAGATGTAGATGAAAATGTATTCGATATTATGCCTGGTGTATGTATTAGTCTTATGATAAAGACTAATGCTAAAGATAAGAAGGTGCTGTATAAAGACTATTATGGCAAAAGACAAGAAAAATATGAGTCACTGGCAAATGGAAACTTATCACCAGAAACCTTCATCGAGTTACAGCCTAATAGTCCAAACTACTTCTTTATCCCAAACAATAGTGATGGAGAAAATGAGTATAATGGTTTCATTGATATCAATGTGCTATTCCCTCTGAATAATTCAGGTATACAGACTGAAGCCGATAACATCTTGATAAAGGATACAGAAGAAGGTCTAAATACTTTAAAAAACATTTTAAGCAGCAGCAGTATCTCTGACGCAGCACATGTCTTAGGAACATCACCAGCACGTATTCAGCAAATGGTTAGTGACATATCAGTAAATAAACCTATTGTTTCTGATATTTTATATAGACCGTTTGATAGTAAAAAGACCTTTTATACTGGTAAGACTAATGGTTTAATGGGTAGACCAAGGCATAGCGTAATGAAACACCTAATTGATGGCAAAAACACAGTCCTTCTGTTAGGTAGGCAGGGAAAAGTCGTTGGTGATATGCCTTGGAATTTGGCTTTCATAGGTAAGACGATTGTTGATAGAAATATCTACTATCGTGGAGGGTGCATCCTTTTTCCCCTTTATTTATATGATGAAAATTCGCTGCAATTAAACCTGCACCAAGGTGCAACACGCACACCAAATCTTAACAAAAAGATTGTTCAGCAAATAGCTGATAAGTTAGGTCTAAAGTTCACACCAGAGAAAGAAGGTACGCTTGGTACTTTCGCTCCAATAGACATCTTGGATTACATTTATGCTATGCTTCACAGCCCATCATATCGTGAAAAGTATAAGGAGTTTTTGAAAATGGATTTCCCACGTGTACCATATCCTACTGATGCTGACGAGTTCTTGTCGTTGGCAACATTAGGCGGCAAGCTTCGCCAATTACACTTATTGGAAAGCCTTGATTTAGAAGAATACATCACACAGTATCCAGTAGATGGTAACAATGTGGTCGACAAGTTACGGTATGAGAATGGTAACGTCTATATTAACGACAGCCAATACTTCGCCAATGTTCCGCAAACAGCTTGGGGGTTCTACATCGGTGGCTACCAGCCTGCTCAGAAATGGTTAAAAGATAGAAAAGGTAGAGAACTTTCTTTTGAAGATATACTTCATTATCAGAAGATGATTATAGCCTTGACCAAAACTGCTGAACTTATGCAGGAAATTGATAAGGTATTAGTGAAGGGGCAATTAGTGGATATGGATTAATAATATGCTGATTGTATATTAGTATTTGTTAAAAGATAGATAGCCATAGGAAATGGGAGAAAATAACAGAGACAACTCTGAGGACAGCCGCAATAACGAAGAAAGGTACAAACCTATTATTGATTTAATTACAGGTATAAATAGTAAAGCATCCGTTTTTGCAGCTCAATCTGCTATGATGAAAAATGGCATGTTAAGTTCTTCTGTAAATCAGTATTTAAAAGGTATAAGCGACCAATATTCAGCTATCTCAAGCATCTATCAGAAACTGCCAGATGTAGCCAAAATATCCTTTGAATCTCCTATATTAAAAGCTACTCGGGATGCCAATAAGTCTATTGCAGCAATTACAGGACATACTTTAGCTCCACAGTTAGCAAAGGCTATAACAGAACAGGCTAAAATATCAAACGGGCTTCAGAAATCATTAGCAATAACAATGAGCCCTGTTAGTGCTGGTTTGCAATTAGACAAAAGCATCAAAACACTTACTGCTTTCCAAGGCATAGATAAATCTATAATTGCACAATTTGCAATTTCAGCAAACATCGGTAAGATTACTGAATACGCTTTACATGCAGAAAGAAATTTTTCAGGCTTAAATTGGGGTAGTCTTGGTCAAAGTTTAGGATTAAACCAAATTGAGAAAGGGCTACTGAGCACATCCTTAGTTGAATACACCACCCAATTTTCAAAGCTTTGTCATTCATTTCAATCTAATCCAAGCTCGTTGGTTGGGCTTAACTCTACTTTAGCTCGGATTCCATCTATTGAGTTTTATAATACATCTAATGTTGTTGAGAAAATTACGATAGATAGGGAAGACGAAGTTGAAGAAGAAATCTTAATTAATGATATTCTTATAGAAAGTGAAGAAACTCTGCATTCACTTCTACCTAAATTAGACCCTGAATTAGTACGCTTATGGATAGGTGCTAATCAAGCTTTAAATTCAAATAACATAGATAAGACCAGGCACTTTATAACATCTCTTAGGGAATTATTCACTCATGTTTTCCATTTACTTGCACCTGATGCAGAGGTCAAGAAGTGGTCAACTAAGCCAGATGATTTTCACAATGGTAATCCAACAAGAAGGGCTCGTTTGCTTTATATAACTCGGGAAATAAATAACGAGGTATTTAATGACTTTTTGTCAATAGACATACAGTCAACACTGAAACTCATTGAATTATTCAATAGGGGAACTCATGGTGTTGTGTCAAAACTGTCGGAGAAACAGTTAGTTGCTATTAAATGCAAAGCCGAATCAACACTTAAATATTTACTGCAAATACACTATGCTGATTGTTTATAATATTTTGCTTTACAAACAGCAGTAATTTAATAGTAAGATGAAGATATTACAGCCACACAAGATTAGTACCGAGATTCTTGACCTGATTTATGATGCCAAGCAGTACCTTATAATTGTATCACCATATGTTAATTTCAAGTATTGGGAGCGAATTGCCAGTGAATTGGTCAACGCTAAGAATCGTGGTGTAAGGATTGATTTCTTTGTCAGGAATGAGCCTGAGAACTCGGCAAGTTGGGAGCAGGTGGAAAGTTTAGGTATCACCCCACGACTGGTAAATAACTTGCATGCTAAGTTCTATTTCAACGAGAAAAACGGTGTAATATCTTCCATGAACCTGCTGTCCAGTTCAAACAGCAACTCGATTGAAATTGGCTGTAAACTGGAAACCAATGAAGAACTGGAAGAACTGAAAAGGTTTGTAAAAGACTTTATTACTTCAAATGAGGTTAAAGAGAGACCAAGTGATATAGATTTATTTATAAGCAAAGAGAAGTTTTCTATTGTATTAGAAGAGTATATCTATAAGTCAATAGATGAAAAGGTAGATGTTGAATACAGAAATGGCATCATCAACATCTACGCTTGTTCCAATACCTTTATTCTTGAAATAGATAAAGTCAAAAACTTTGCTGCCGTATCTGGAATCATCTCACAAGAAGAAGCAAACAGATTTAAGTCCCAGTCGTCTAAATATCTCAAATCTGGGTATTTTGATTACGAATTGATAAAAGGTGATAAGAACCACTATAATACGATTGATGCTCAAAGTAAAACACGCCTTTCAACTACATATTGGGATAGCCTACGTGTGACCGAGAAGAAGACATTAATTGTAGAAGTAGGGGAGTTTATTAAAGCTGTTCGTGATTTTAAGATACCAACTAAGGTATTTAAATCCTAAACAGGTATCTGATATAGCCGAAACAAAATAAGGAGACAGAGGGGATAAAAAGCATTTATTCCCCACTATTCTTCATCATCTTCTGCTTCTTCAGCTTCTCTTAGTCTGTCAAATTCTATACCTTTCTTTTCTAAATCTCTAAGTCTTTTACAGGTATTTAGCCAATCTTGTTTACTTTGAGCGTTAGGTAAGAACATCAGCATATTAAAATCATCTATTTCAAAATCGGTAAGCTTAAAAGGCTTTTTCTCAGGAAACATTTCATAGCTGTCGCTTCCATATCCATTGTCGTTCATACACATATATTGTTCTTTTCTTTTTATATATCAGAACGATAACATTACATGTATGCTGCTTCTAAAGCCTATACATCTACTTCCATTTTATACAAGTTAATGATATATAATATACTACTATTAATACTTAGTAATAGGTGATTACTGTATACTAAAAAGACAATTAGTGTAAGGACATAAGAGAGTAATATAACTCTATCTAACTCTTATTAATCTTAAAGATTACAACTTTATATTATTCCATAAATAACTAAAAGAAAGATTTATTTGAGATAAATAACTTAAATAAATTAAACTTTTATTCTTTTTGAAATAAAAGAAATAGATAGTCATTAAACATGATTATCATAAAAATGGATAGTTAAATAGTGAATAATAATGAGATAGATTTCTATATACCAACTAATTTAAACATAAGGGAAATACTCAAAAAAGAAGGAAAAGGAAAGCGTTACATCGACTGCCAAATAGATAAGTATCACTGGTTTATCAGTTCTATCTATTTAAGGAGCATAACAGATAAGAGATATGAATCTGGCGATTTCCTGCCAATGAACTATCAGGTAATGGAAGATAACTTAGGTATACGTTACATTGACGATATTAAAAGAATACTTTCAGAAAATGGCATTATTGAAAACGATGGTGATTTTACAGTAGGTGTTAAAAGTATAGGTTATAGATTAACACCACAGTATCAGGTCAAGCATGATAGAATCTTGTACGATAGCGATTCCACCTTCATCAAAAAACTAAGGCTGGCTATACCTCTAAAAATAGCTGCTATGGATGATATTACCAGGTACACCTATCATCAGCTTAATGAAATAGGCATCCATCGTGAAGCAGCAGAGCAGTATGTTGATGACTGGTATCAACAGAACTCTTTAGTTAAAAATCCAACCCTATTAAAGAAGCTAAATAAGAGCAATAAGAAGCGAAGGGAAAAGGAGAAAATAGCAACGGCTAAAGGTCAGCAAGTAAAGTCAATACAGCTTACATACCAGCAAATGCTTGAAAAGAAGCGTGACAGCTACCTGTATCAGATACGAGCGATTGATGAAAAGCTTTGGCTACCTAACCGAGATAATAAGGGTCGAAGGGTTCATACATATCTAAGTAATTTATGGTCTGAGTTACGTCAGTTTTTATTTATCAAGTCTAAACCGAATACTCAGCTTGTATCACTGGATTGCAGTAATTCACAACCATACACACTGGCTAAGATTATTTTAGAATATTTTGATGGTATTATAGATTCAACTACTCCTACCGATGTAGTACGCTATATTGACCTTGTTACCACAGGTAAGTTGTATTCGTTCATGTGCCAGGAGTTAAGTATAACTGACCTTGATGAAATAGCAGATTTTAAGGTCAACATGTTTTCACGTGTGTTCTACTGCGAAAACCATAAAAGCTTTTTCAGCAAGGAAGCTAAAGTATTTCTTAAGTTCTTTCCAACGGTTTATCAGATAGTCATGCAGGAAAAGAAATACCAATACAATCAGCTTAGCATTAAGATGCAGCGTGTAGAAAGCGAAGCCATATTAGATATAGCTTTAACTAATTTAAAAGTAAAATATGGAATGGCAGTATGGTTTGGTAGCATCCATGATTCGATTCTGTGTGAGAAAGGGTTTGAAGATGAAGTTCGCCAGGTAATGATAGATGCCTATACACAGGTACTTGGAATAGCACCGCATATAAAGGTAGCAGAGAATATAAATGTGGTAAAAGATATAGACGTAGCAGTTCAGGCAAACTTACCTGATACAACGCCATTAGCAGAGTTACAGCAACGTTTTGAAGCACAGTTTAAATCAACACCTTATAAAGAGTTAATTGCTCATAAAGAGCCTGAAATTGATTACAGGATAAGGAAGCGAAGAGAAGCTATAGAGCGTGGAATAGAGTGGTAGTATAGCTAAACTTTTTACGGTCTAATAGATTTAAGCATGAGTTAAATTTATCATAACAGCTATTTTTCATCTTATATATAAGGTATCAGCAGTTAAACGCTGAAAAATTAACTGATAGATATAAGATGAAAAATGATAAGAGAATACAGCAAATATTGGGTGCCAAGCTATATAACGGCTTAGGCATTACCTTAAAAGAAGAAGCTGAAAGACTATTGCCCCTTATTAAAAGATTGAGTTGGTATAATGAATATACAGAAGAACTTATAGACCCTAATTTAATCAGTTACTACTTTTTAGAACACACACCAGGCAGCGTGTTCTTCTGCGTAATGAAGCAAAATGGTCAAGAAGTGGACTATTCTTTACTTGAAACTTATCCTGAGATAGATGAAGTAAATTATAAATTATTTGTGGAAGAATATGTGTTACATTTTAATGCGACCTGTCTGCACTCCAATGGGAAAAATGATGATGTAGACCTGGATTTAGTCGTAAATCTTAGAGATTATAAGCTATCAAATCTGATGGATGATTTATAAATGTTTATGTGCTTATTCTCGGTGCAATGAAATAAGTAGCATTAATATTTAAATTCATATCCATACATCTGCATGCTACACAAAGAAAGCATTATGTGTGCCACTACAATAGTTAGTGTTACTCTCTTTAAATAATTAGAAGTGTTGATATGCAGTGTAAAACTGCTTCTATCATAGCCTAAAAATTAAATCTAAAAGTTTAAAACTTTAGTCTGATTCTGTGTACAATAAACATAACATATTAATGTACAAAACGAGAATATAACAGATGGAAACTTGGAATGAACAACAGCAAAGATTAGGTGCTGTAATAAACAATAATTTAGGCATTACCCTGAAACAGCAGGCAGAATGGCTGCTACCTGTGATAAAGAAACTGGAGTGGTATAATGATATAACAGAAGAATTAGTTGACCCTAACTTAATTGGCTATTACTTTACTGAGGATATGAGGGATAGCCAGTTCTATGGGGAATACGATGAAGCATTAAAATTCTGTGTTATGAAAGGTAACACGCAAGAAGTTGATTTCGACCTTATAGTAGCTGTTGCTGAAATAGATGAAGAAAGCTATGAAGTACACATATGTGGCTATGACATAGATATTAATCTGGAGTATATACCTTGGATAGATAAAAGTTCTGATGCTGTATTGGATATAGCAGTACCAATTCGAGGTTATAAAATAGCTAAGCTTCTGGAAGGTTTTTAGTTTATTGTAGTCCTAATATGATGATAAATAACCTATTAGTGTTGATGCTTTCTTGCTACATTAGGGTCTTTGGAAAGGAACGTCAGCTAATTAATATAAAACTCAATCTGAAAGCTATAAATGGGCAATATAATAATGGCAGTGTGTAGTAACTGTAGTTTAGAATCAGATACAATCTATCAAGGTATTGGCTTTAGATTCTATGAGAATGGTATCCGAAATGAACCTGCCTATTGCGATGCATGTGGAGTAGTAGTTGGAAGGGATATAAGTAAAAACTATTGTAAATGTCCTAAGTGCCGAAAGAAGGTCAAGTTCTACAAAGAAGATGTAGAAGAAAGCGAGACCGAAAAACAGTTTTTACCACCAAGCGACTACCTGCAAGAAAAGGAGTATTGGCATTGTCCACGATGCAAACATGTAGCATTACAGTTTCAGAGTATGGGCATATGGGATTAGTATAGCTATACGTTTAGGCTAATACCTACTGATTTAATAGTACTGTGATTTAGTTGTTAAAATAAATTCATCTAATATTCTGAATTAGTCATTAGGTTTTTAGTAGGTTGGAAATAAGAGAGAATCGTTACAAATTAATAGTAGGGTTCGAACGGTAGAGTAAGAGGTAGTTGACTTATATCGATAATGCCAATTTTAGTTAGTTCATTATAAGAAAGTGAAGACTTAGAATTTCTTGTTGCTTGAACAATCAACCAATCACTATTAGCATCTTTACCTTTAAAAAATATTTTAATTTCTGTTTTAAACTTCTCTGAATACATATAGTGGCACGAGTCAAAATCCTCACGTTCTCTGTGCCCAAAAGCGGATTCAATGCATTCATATTTCAATTCATTGAAGGATACCAGCACGTGTACGCATTCATTTTTATCAATTGGTTCGATTGCTACCATAAACTCCTTTGTTCTGTTAGCAACCTTATTACAATCGCAATAATAGTACAGCCATTCAAAAGGTATATAATATGTACTCCCATCAACCCTAAAATTATACTCATTTTTCATCTCGAATTTCAGGTGTCTTTCCAGTCTTTGTTTTTTTTCACCACTAAATACCCAATTTTTGACCAGTACGGTTATTTCAACTTCATCAGAATCATAGTTAAATATTGGTGCTGTTGTTGGCAAATCACCAAAAAAGAATCGTGATTTAGTAAGTGCATATGTAATCAACTGTTCTATATGCTTTTGTTTGGGCATTATGATGTGATTAGTGAATAATATTTAAGTGTGATAAGGGAGCTAAGCTTAGAAAATGACCATCAAAATTAAAATTAATGGCTATTTACATAATGATGATTTATTCCGTAAACAAGGTAAAGAAATTTAATTCAATACATATACAAGCATTATAAAAAGAGCAAGAGCCGTAATTGCTTCTACTAATCATATAATTTAATATGTGTGGCAGATACTCAGTAACTCCAAAACCGAAGGGTAATTCCCGCATTGCAAAGCTTCTTGAAAAGAACCTGAAAGATGCACATTATAACTCTGCACCAAGCCAGTCATTACCTGTGGTTACACAGGATAAACCAGATGTAGTTCAGTTTTTCTCATGGGGGTTACAGCCGTTTTGGGCAAAAGATGCCAAATCGGTGAAGCGTTCCATAAATGCTCGTGCAGAAACACTAACTGAAAAGCCATCATTCCGAACCTTGTTAAAAACAAAACGTTGTTTGGTGCCTGCTAATAGCTTTTTCGAATGGGAAGTAACTTCATCGGGTAAAGTGCCACATAGGATTCTGCTAAAGAATGAAGAACTGTTCAGTTTTGCGGGTCTTTTCGATGAATGGGTAGATAAAAGTACAGGTGAAGTACTTCATACATACACCATCATTACAACAGAAGCCAATAATTTGGTAAAGCCAATCCATGACCGCATGCCTGTTATTCTATCGCCAGATGCAGAAGAACTATGGTTAGATGATAATGAATCACAGGATGATTTATTATCGCTTTTGAAGCCCTATGACGCATCCAAGATGAAAGAATATCCAGTTTCACCATTGGTTAACTCACCGATTAATAATGTACCTGAAGTGCTTAATTCGCTATAAATTAGTATAGAACAAGATGATTAAGGTTATTGAAATACTATTCTATGTGATATGTGGTGCTGCATTCCTGTGGGTTGCTTTCTTCTATATGACACCTGAAAAGATTGAAGAAGAACATAGGAAAATGAAGGAACGTGAGAAAGAAGATAGAGAGTTATTATAGTGCTAAGCTTTCAATTTTGCTTTGAAAGTATCATCTAAAATGAAGCAGAAGGTTTATCTCATATTTAATTTAAGTTGGTTGTTGTTGCTCGGCTAAGTCGTATAATTGTTTAAAATCTCCAGCATTAACGTGATAGAAATTTAGGGTTTGTGGAAAAAAATACTTTTTATCGTTTTCTTTTATAAAATTTAAGAAACCATTGTAATTATGTCTTAACCAGGGTGATAAACCAATGCTTTTTATTTGATTGCGAGTACAGAATTTTAATATCTGCTCAAAGGTATAATTCTTTAAGATTTCAGCCTTAGGAGCAACATTTTTCAGGTTTTTAGCTTCAATTGGGGAGCAACGAACAAAAAGAGAATCCAATACATCATAATCTTCCCAAATATTCTTCCGCTGAACCGTTATTTTTCTACTACCATGTTTGAATGAAACTGGCTCACTTGCTTTTTTCTTTACTTTCCACACGCAGAACTCTTTACCATATTTATAGTAATCAGAAAACATATGTGGGTTGATGTAGTCAGCATCATGTTCGTCTAACAATGTCGCTTCCTGAGGCAGGTTGAAGTATTTCTTCCATTTTCTTTGCCCGTAATATTCTGGACAGGCGATATGAATATATTCATCATGCATAATGGGCAAGATGTTAGTCAAACTCCAGTTTGATTGCACAGCGAAAAAGCCGCCACCTTCTGCGAGACCCTCGTTTATACAACAGATAGCAGAAAATTTTACACTAATGGATTTAAATAGAGCTGTAGCTTGAACCGAGTCAAGTCCTATACAGATTATCTTACCGTTAATGGAAACAGTTTCTTTGAAAGACTTATCGACTAAAACAACATTATCATAAGGTAAACCTTCATATCCTTCTCGGATTCTTTTACCTGACGCAAAGTATATCAGATTATTTTTATCCTTCAATTGCTGTCTTAATAAATTCTTTATTGGGGTTATTACAGAGTTTGGCAATTGCAAGGATAGTTGATGCATTCAGAATGGGTTTAGTTAGAAATAGATTTTGCTTCCATAAAGTTACCCAAAAATATCTTAAAAAGCTAATATTTATTGACTTAACATGCTCTTCCTGAGTTACATGCAAACCCTAAAAGTTAACCATAATAATCTGTAATCATGTTTTTCAACAAATCCTGTGAATAAATAAAGCTAAAGTATTTAGTTTATATAATACTTGTTTACGTATGTTTGCTAATATTATTAGTATAAATCTATAAGCGTTGGCAGTATGTGTAGTGCAAAAGTCATCCCCATTAATTCTCAACTGTTAGAGCATCTTGCCTTTGATTACATTGACAAGATAGAGATACCTTTCTTTTCGGCTTTTATATCAGCAGGCTTTCCAAGCCCAGCAGACGACTACTTAGAAGACAAGATTGATATAGGTAAATATCTCATTCAAAATCCTACATCAACCTTTATGATGCGTGTGAAAGGTAATTCTATGGTCGATGCTAACATCCATGAAGGAGATGTATTGGTCATTGATAAATCCTTAAAGGCAACGGATGGCATGCCAGTAGTGTGCTTTTTAGATGGGGAGTTTACAGTAAAGACCTTTAAGAAGATAGGTGATAAAGCTTATTTGATGCCTGCAAATGCTGCCTATAAGCCCATAGAGGTTACAGAAGAGATGGATATGCGTGTGTGGGGTGTAGTGGTTTGGATTCTCCATAGACCAGTAAAGCAATGACTACTCTGTTTGCCTTATGTGACTGTAATAACTTCTATGCAAGCTGTGAGCGTGTATTCAATCCTGCTTTAAATGGTAAGCCAGTAGTCGTGCTAAGTAACAATGATGGCTGTGTAATAGCCCGAAGTAACGAAGCGAAAGCCTTAGGCATACCTATGGGGGAGCCATACTTCAAAATCAGAAATCTGGTAGAAAATGGGCATGTGAGAGCTTTCTCTTCTAACTATGTGCTGTATGGTGATATGTCAGACAGGGTGATGCAGACACTTTCAATATTCACGCCCAATGTAGAAGTATACTCCATTGATGAATGCTTTCTTGATTTAGGTGATTTTTATGACATTGACCTGTTCTCTTATGCATGGGAGATTAAACGAACCGTGCAGCAGTGGACTGGTATTCCTGTCAGCTTAGGTGTTGCACCTACCAAGGCACTTTCTAAGGTGGCAAACAAGCTTGCTAAGA
The DNA here is from genome assembly GCF_037892465.1 of Pontibacter sp. H249. Classification (NCBI taxonomy): domain Bacteria; kingdom Pseudomonadati; phylum Bacteroidota; class Cytophagia; order Cytophagales; family Hymenobacteraceae; genus Pontibacter; species Pontibacter sp. H249. The sequence goes on from NZ_JBBKTR010000013.1 coordinate 30,573, forward strand.
AGTCTAAGAAAGCAAATGGTGTACTGGTACTAACTGACCCATACCACATCAAAAAAGCATTGGAAGCCACCAAAGTGGAAGATGTATGGGGAATCGGTGGGCAGTATGCCAAGTTTCTAAAGAAGCGTAATATCAACACTGCTCTTGATTTTTCAAGCCTCTCAGAAAATTGGGTTAAGCAAAATATGACTATCGTTGGGGTACGTCTTTTAAAAGAACTGCAAGGCAAATCGTGCCTGGAACTGGAAGAAGTGGCACCACCCAAGAAGGGCATCTGCACGTCCAGAAGCTTCGGAAAAAAAGTGAATACTTATGATGAATTACTGGAAGCTACCGCATCCTATGCCGCTAAGTGTGCCAAAAAGCTACGCCAACAAAAAAGCTGTGCTAACCTGGTAACTGTGTTTGTGACAACAAACCGCTATTCTGAAAACGACAGTCAGTACTCCAATAGCAAAACCATTTGTATGCCTGTTGCTACCAACTCTGATATGGAGCTAATCCATTACGCCAGTATCGCTCTGAAAGAAATTTATCGAGATGGTTATTGGTATAAGAAGTCTGGTGTCATAGTAACCGAGATAGTACCTGAAAATCGAATACAGCTTGACCTATTGGATACAGTTGATAGAAACAAACATGCTAAGCTGATGCAGGTAGTGGATGGTCTTACTGATAGGTTTGGTAGAAGTAAGGTTAGAGTGGCTACACAGGGAGTTGATAATTCATGGCAGCTTAAAAGCGACTTTAAGTCACCTTGTTATACTACTCGGATAAGCGATTTACAGTCGGTTTATGTGAGATAATTCACCTGCCTGAGCAAGTTTAGTGAATGTTAGTGAAAGTTAGTGAATGGGCAATTGTATGGATGTCATCATTTAAATCATTATATTAATAGGGATACGAACCACCTTTCACTTAAAAAGTTCTTTTATAAATATACTGACACGCTCAAAAACAGTATTCACTAAAAGTGCAGATATTTTCACTAACAAACTATGTAACTGTTAGTGAATTTAGAGATAAAGCAAATAAAAAAGGCTGTCTACATTGCGTAAACAGCCTTTTTTGATTTCACTCGTTTTGAGTGGTGTGATCCCGCTGGGATTCGAACCCAGGACCCATACATTAAAAGTGTATTGCTCTACCAGCTGAGCTACAGAATCAGTACTAATTTTTTCCCGTTGTTTGGGAGGGCAAAATTAAAAGCTTTATTTTAAACTGCAAAATAAATTTTCAGGTTTTGCTATTCTCCTTTACAAAGGCAGAAAGAAAAAGCCTTTCTGGTCAGAAAGGCTTAAGCTCCCATTTTGTGATCCCGCTGGGATTCGAACCCAGGACCCATACATTAAAAGTGTATTGCTCTACCAGCTGAGCTACGGAATCTTTTAGTAACTTGCATTCTCAAGGACGTTTCCCTGAATTGCGATGCAAAAGTAACAACCATCTGTTTAAATGCAAAATCTTTGGTTCAAAATATCAGCGTTTCTTATACTTTTTTTAACGCTTTTCTCTAAACCAGCTTATTCTCAGGCAGATAATTCTAACCTTATCAAGGCAGATTCTTTGTTTCAGAAACAGCATTATTCAGATGCTTTAGGTTTATACGAGCATATACTGCAAAACGAGCAGGCTTACTCGCCACAAATGCTGCTAAAAATGGCCTACATTAAAGAAGGCCTGCGCGACTATACTGGCGCCATGTACTACCTGCACATGTTCTATACAAAAGAGCCAAGCCGCTCTACGCTCAGAAAGATGGAGGAGCTGGCGCAGGCGCACCGTTTGCAAGGCTACGAGTACAACGACCTGCAGTTCTTTAAAACACAGTTTAACAAGTACTACATGCGTATACTGGAGCTTATGCTGCTGGCTGCTGTAGTTACCGTTACCATTATGTTCTTTAGCTGGCGCAGAGGGCACCGATTTACAAACACCTTTAAAGTAGGCTTTACGCTGTACCTGCTGTTTATACTTTACTACATCAACTTCCTCAGCCTCGGCGATGCCGGCATCATCAAAAACAACAATGTAGCCATTATGTCGGCTCCGTCGGCAGGTGGCTCGTGGTTGGCAACAGCCTCTCAAGGCCATAAAGTACCTATTACAGGCGAGCAGGATATCTGGTACGAGATAAGATGGAAAGGTTCTAAGGCATATATCCGCAAAAGCAATCTGCTGGAGCTGCCGTAGCTGTTTTAACAAAAGATATAAAGGACAAAAGACTGTGCTATATCAATCTTTTGTCCTTTGTCAAAAAGTCTTTAACCAATAATTTACTTCTTCAGCGGCGAATCCTTCTCTTTCGCCATTACATTATACACCAGCTTATCCGCTAAGCTCGGAAATAGCTTGTTTACCCACACCGCCATTTTGCCTTGTGCGGTCATCACCAAATCACGTTTGCGTTTTTTAGTAGCTATCAGAATACGATCTGCTACTTCCTCGGCACTCATCATCTTCTGTTCTTCGCGTGGTGTTTCGCCCTGCTGCTGGCCGTCTGCTGCTAAAGCTGTGTTACGTATGTTAGATGCTGTAAAGCCTGGGCAGGCAAGCAGCACATGCACGCCAGAGTATAGCAGTTCGGTACGGAGCGTTTCCAGGAAGCCGTGCATAGCAAACTTAGATGCCGAGTAACCTGTGCGGGCAGGTAAGCCTCTGTAGCCGGCAATAGAGGAAATACCAATGATAGAACCTTTGGCAGACTTGATATATGGCAGCGCATACTTGGTACTATACACAGTGCCCCAAAAGTTTATATCCATCACCTGGCGCAGTACATTCAGGTCAAGGTCTTCAAACAGAGCACGCATCGAAATACCGGCATTGTTGATCAGAATGTCGAGTTTGCCATACTTTGTAACAGTCTCATGCACCATGCGCTCGCAATCAGCCTCTATACTTACATCAGCCTTTATTGCCAGGTTATCAATGCCAGCTGCGGCCAACGCTGCGGCTGTTTCGTCTAAGCCAGCCTGCTTACGCCCTGAAAAAGCAATCTTAGCCCCTTCCCTACCAAACGCAAAAGCCAATGCCTTGCCAATGCCTGATGTACCGCCTGTAATTAGAACTACTTTATCTCTCATTTATACTTGTATCTCGGGTGTTTCCAATTACAAAGATAAAGTTTATTGTTGATTGATATTTGCGGATTGTTTGTACTTCTGGCACAAGTCTAAAGTGAAGCGTGAATTGTGACTTGACAAGGGCTTCAGAAAAAGGATAAACTACAAAGACCTCGCGGTGTCTTTACGACCCGCGAGCGTCTGGTGTAAGCTACGAAGCAACAATCCTGCACTGGCAACAGCCTTTCCAAATCAGACGCTCGCAGGACCTCCGGACGCTGCGAGGTCTTTATCATTAATATAAGAAACGAGACGCATAATGTTACTTCTTTACATTTCAGAAATCGAACAACGAGCAACCAATAACGAAACCTACCTCAGATTTTCGTACTTTTGCACCATCGTGAGAAATAAGTATAAAAAGAAATTACCGATACTCGAAAATATTAGAATCGAGGACATGGTAGCCGAGGGCAAATGCCTGGCGCGCCACGACAACATGGTTATTTTTGTGGGCGGCGTAGCTCCCGGCGACGTGGTAGACCTGCGCGTTACCCGCAAAAAGAAAAGCTTTATGGAGGCTGTTCCTGTGGCCTTCAGGGAGTATTCTGAGTTACGCGTACAACCATTTTGCGAGCATTTTGGTGTTTGCGGCGGCTGCAAGTGGCAACATATTAGCTACGATACACAGCTGCACTACAAGCAAAAGCAGGTAAAGGACAACCTGGAGCGCATCGGCAAAGTTGCCCTGCCCGAGTTCGACCCTATACTTGGCTCCGAGAAAACCCGCTATTACCGAAACAAACTGGAGTATACCTTCTCCAACACCAGCTGGCTTACCAACGAGCAGATCCAGTCTGGGCAGGACTTTGACCGCGATGCACTGGGCTTCCATATTCCGGGCCGTTTCGACAAGATTCTCGACATAAAGCATTGCTACCTGCAGCCAGACCCGTCGAACGCGATTCGCCTGGAGGTAAGAAAGTATGCAAAAGAGCATGATCTGCCGTTTTTCGACATTGTGAAGCAGGTAGGCTATATGCGTAACCTGATCATCCGTACAGCCAACACTGGCGAGCTGATGGTGATCGTGCAGGTGTTTGAGGACAGACCGGAGGAAATGGCTGCGCTGATGGAACACCTAGCTAATACCTTCCCAGAAATTACTTCGCTGCAGTATGTGGTAAACTCAAAAGGAAACGAAACTTACCACGACCTTGAGGTGGTTTGCTACAAAGGCCTACCGTATATCCACGAAGAAATGGAAGGCATCAAGTTCAGAGTAGGACCAAAGTCTTTCTACCAAACCAACGCCGACCAGGCCTATGAGCTATACAGACTTACCCGCGAACTGGCAGCCCTTACAGGCAACGAACTGGTATACGACCTATACACCGGAGCGGGTACCATTGCCAACTTTGTGGCAAAGCAAGCTCGCGAGGTTATCGGAATTGAGTATGTGCCAAGCGCCATCGAAGACGCCAAGATCAACTCACAAATCAACGATATCACCAACACTACTTTTTATGCCGGTGATATGAAAGACATACTTTCGGATGAGCTGATAGAACGACACGGTAGACCGGATGTGGTGATAACAGATCCGCCGCGTGCAGGTATGCACCAGGATGTGGTGGAGAAGCTGCTGCAAGTGCACCCGAACCGTATTGTGTATGTAAGCTGTAACCCGGCCACGCAAGCCCGCGATCTGGAGCTGCTTTCGGCAAAGTATGATGTAACACGCGTGCAGCCAGTGGATATGTTCCCGCAGACGCACCACGTAGAAAATATAGTATTATTAACTGCTAAATAAACCACAATGGAAAACGATCCGGAATTAAACGGCAAATATCTTGGCTCTATCTCCAAAGATTTTGTGGTAGTAGCCGAAACATTAAAAGAAGCATCTTACCAGGTGCGTAAGCGTAAGATTTCAGAGTATCCTATTTTTGTTTTTAGCCGCACCCAAGTGCCGGTTGGCTCTATTTTCCTGGCAAAGGAAGAAGTAGCGCTGGATTGGCACATTAATGCTTCGTACCTGGAAGACTTCGTGCAGCGCCAGCTCGTAATGCCAGAGAAGGTTGAAGAATTTAAGGCTGCCTACAAAGACCCTGATGAATTCTGCTGCCTGTTCGTAGCAGACGGTGATTTCCAAAGCTTTGTGTACATACCTTTTCCGGAGGATTGATTTTTGCTTGGCAATCGATTTTGTGAGAATGGATAAAAGACTTGCCAGATAACGATTAACCCACCCCTCCCAATAGGGGAATCATACTTAGATTGAAGATATCCCAAGATTTAACCAACCATACGAAGATAAAACAGAACAGGCAGCTTCTACAGCTGCCTGTTCTGTTAATACACATTAGGCTCTTATCCTTTGTCTACAAAACTAAAAATGGCTCCAGCCCTGCGCTTTTAATGGATACTCATTGCCATGCTTCGTGGCCAGGTTTATACCTTCGCTTTCTTCTGTAATCACACCGATAATCGTAATATCAGGATGGTTCTTGAGTTTATCATGATCAGCTAACGGAACTGTAAACAGCAATTCGTAGTCTTCGCCGCCATTCATGATGCAGGTTAAAGGATCGATGTTGAACTCAAGTGCCGTCTGTAGCATTTGCTGATCGGCTGGCAGATTGTCTTTGTAAACCCTGGCACCCACTCCAGACTGCTTGCAAATGTGGAACAACTCAGAAGCCAATCCGTCCGAAATATCAATCATAGAAGAAGGTTTTATACCGCGTTCTTTTAGGTCGTACACCACATCCATGCGCGCCTCTGGCCTTAACTGACGGCCAACAATGTACTGCTTACTTTCCAGCTCCGGCTGCATGTCAGGGTTTTCCAAAAATGCCTGCTTCTCACGTTCCAGAATCTGAAGGCCCATATAGGCTGCACCCAGATCGCCGGTAACACAAATCAGGTCATTTACCTTGGCGCCGCTGCGAAGTACAGCCTCACCCTTGGCTACCTCTCCTATGGCAGTTACGCTAATAACCAAACCAGCATGAGATGAGGTAGTATCGCCACCTACCAGATCTACTTTATAATTCTCGCAAGCCAGTCGGATGCCCTCATATAATTCTTCCACAGCCTCTACAGTATAACGTGCTCCTAGAGCAATGTTTACCGTTATCTGCGTAGGTTTAGCGTTCATTGCCGCAATATCTGACACGTTTACCGCTACCGCTTTATAACCCAGATGTTTTAACGGACAGAAAGTAAGGTCGAAGTGCACGCCTTCTAACAACATATCACTTGACACTACAATCTGCTTCTCTCCTGGTTCCAGAACAGCCGCATCATCGCCAATTCCTTTTATAGTTGATTCATTTTGCAGTTCAATCTTTTCGTTAATCAGCCTGATTAAACCGAACTCGCCTACTTCGCTTAATGGGGTATATTCGCTCATTGTTTTCTCGTTTTGGAGATGCAAAGGTACAGAAAAGGGTTTGTTTGTGCTAAAGTGGTTGAGGTGAGGTTTTAATTATGGATGGTTAAATCACCTGTCACTTCTCCCCTACCACAAAGGCACCACCCTCCATCACATCATGAAAGGTAATTCCAGCAGCAGCTAACTCTTTGCGCATCCGTTCGCGGTACCAGGAGCTGTTGGAGCCGTCAAGTATAACTTTATCAAAAGTATATCTCTGCAACTCTTCCGGCTTTACACGCACGTTGCGTCGCAGCAGTATATAATTTATTTTAAAGCTGCCGGTAGGCTGCACCTGCAGCGGAACTGAATGTATAAGCCAGCGTTTGCCGTTTACCAGCAGTAGCTGATTTCCGTCGGGTAACACCGCAGAAGTAGCATCGTTGTTTATACTTTGCTCTAGTGATACAAATTGAGGTTCCTGCACACCCTGTTGCCAAAGGTGCGGCTGCACATTAAAAGTATAATTTCCTTGGTTTTGCATGAGCGCAGAATCGGCTATTATTATAGCCTGTTGCCCATTTAGGATTGCCATACCTGTACTGCCTCGCAGGCTATAAACCGCCTGCATACTTTGCTCGCGCTGCTGTACCGTTTCCAAAATTTCCTGCACCGAAAGTATAGCTGCAATGCCCGTGGCTACACTTAAATAGCGTAGCTTCTTCAGCGCCATAAAAAGTATAAAAGCCAGCAGGAACAAGTATAAAAGTATGGTTTGAAAGAGCGTGATATCGATGCCGTTGATGATTGCCTGCGGCAGTTGCTGCACCCATAGATTAAACTCGTTCATGCACCAGATAATCGCAAAGTGTATTTTAAACAGCAGCCAACTCAGGCCAGGCACCCAACTAAATGCAAGTGCCGCTACTCCCGACCAAAGTACAAAAGTTGCCAGCGGCACTACCACCAGGTTAGCCAGCCAGAAGTATACTGGAAACTGATGGAAATAAAACAGGCCAAGCGGAAATGTAGCCAGCTGAGCAGCTAAAGCTACTGTAAATAAAGCCCATACTTTGTCAAGCAGCCAGTTATTTATCTCCAGCAATTTATAGAACCTAGGCTGCAGGTAAACAATGCCTAGCACTGCTATAAACGATAGCTGAAAGCCTACATCCAGTAAATTATAAGGGTTAATAAACAGCAGCACCAATGCCGCCACAGAAACAGTATTGTAGATATTCGTATTCCTGCCCAACGCCATACCTACAGTTACTAAGCTGAACATAAGCACCGCACGCAGCACCGACGGCGAAAGCCCGGTGATAAAAGCATAGAGCCAAAGTATAACCAAAGTGAGTATGGCACTTAAAATACGCTGCTGCACGTTTCGGTTAAACTTAGACAGCAACAGCATCAGCACCGAAAAAATTAATCCCACATGCAAGCCCGAAACCGCCAGTACGTGCATGGTGCCGGTTTGAGAATAGGCATTCCGAATGTTATTATCCAGTTCATCTTTCACGCCAAGTATAAGCGCTGACGATATGCCATACTCCCGCTGCTGGTCCAGCCTCTGCTGTAGTAAGTTATCGAATTGGCGGCGCAGCTGTATACTGAAGTTTAAAACAGCTGAACCCGGTTCATTTTGCAGCTTCTGGAATTGAAAAGTTTGTAAATAATGCTGATAGTAGATGTTCTTGTTAGCGAGATATTGCTTGTAATCAAACTGAGCAGGATTAAGGGGTGGTGCAACTGCCTGAGGTGCTCCTTTTATCAGAAGTCGATCTCCGTAAGCTAGTTCATACTGCTGCTCCGAATCATGGGGTACAGAGAGCTGCACTTTACCCTTCGCTGGCTGCCATTGCCCCTTTACCTTTACCTTTACCTGCTCTACCTGAAGCACCGTACTTTGATAGCCAGGCTTTTGTACTATATAATCTTCTACCACACCTACATAATGCGTGGGGGCATCTACTGCGTTAACTAAGTGCTGAGATTGGTGTGATTGTGTACGATAATGAGCTGTAAATAAGCCAGCGGCAAAAAAACTTAGCAGACCAAGTATACCAGCAATGTTGGTGGCAAAAGCAGATTTATACTTTTTAGAAAGTATGGCCGCAGCTGAAAAGGCTACAAAGAAAAAAGCAAGCAGCTCAAACGTATACCTCAGCTCCCTGCCCGAAATAATGTAAAGCAATATGCCCGCTATAAAGCACAGCGTGATGCGCACAAAAGGATATGGCGCCCACCGCAGCATCAGCCTTTAAAAACCATTTTATAGTGGTTGATATCGCACTCGCTGAACATCTCCCCTTCTGTTACAAAACCGTGCTGCAGGTAAAAGTTAACGGCAGGCAACTGTGCGTTCAGGTAGATCTTTTTGTCTGGGTGCGCGGCCAGTACATCATCTAATACAGCTTTTAGCACATGGGCACCAATTTTCTTGTTCCGGTACGCCTGTAGCACAGCAAAACGCTCTAATTTTATTCCCTCTGCTGTTTCGCGCCAGCGGGCAGCGCCGCACGGTACGCCATCATACATAGCCAGGTAGTGCCTGGCAGTTTCCTCGTATTGGTCGCACTCTGCCTCGCGCGGCACGTTCTGCTCTAGTACAAACACCTGCTCCCGCACACGATGTGCTGCTTTTAAGTCTTCACTATTATCAACTCGTTTCAGCGTGATCATGCTGTAAAGTATAAATTAAGGTAAACCGTTATAAAAAGTTAAGAGACGCAATGGCTTGCGTCTCTATAGTTACAAAGTTACGAATTGCAGAGATACAAAGTGTTTCCCTGCTTTTAGGGTTACTCAGCCTTCTGCTTTCTGCTATGCCCGTTTACTTTTACTGGCTCTCCGACTGCGCTGGCTTCAGCAGCTTCCTTGGCGGCACGGCGTTCGTCTTCCATCGCGCTATAGGCATTTACAATGTCCTTAACCAAACGGTGACGAACCACGTCCTCAGCCTTCATTTCCACGAAACCAATGCCTTTTACATCACGCAGCACGTTCATGGCCTCAAACAGGCCAGAGCGCTGTCCGCGCGGAAGGTCAATCTGAGAGCGGTCGCCGTTTACCATTACTTTGGCATTCGGTCCCATACGCGTCAGGAACATCTTCATCTGAGCTGGCGTGGTGTTTTGGGCCTCGTCCAGCAGCACAAATGCATGGTTTAGTGTGCGTCCACGCATGTAAGCCAGCGGCGCAATTTCAATAATCTTGTTGTCCTGGTAATACTTCAGCTTTTCCACCGGAATCATATCTTCCAGAGCATCGTAGATCGGACGTAAGTATGGGTCAACCTTTTCCTTCATATCGCCGGGCAGGAAACCAAGGCTTTCGCCGGCCTCTACCACAGGTCTGGAAATGATGATCTTTCTTACTTCCTTATTCTTGAGGGCACGTACTGCCATCGCCACCGAAATATACGTTTTACCCGTACCAGCCGGACCAAGTGCAAAAGTGAGGTCGTGCTTTTCAACAGCGTCCACCAGTTTTTGCTGGTTCGGAGTTTTGGCTTTGATAATGCCGCCCTTGCTGCCGTACACGATCACATCCGAAGAGGTAGCAATTACTTCTTCTTCTGTAAAAGGATCAGCAGAAAGGTATCTATTTACGCTGTTATGCGTAATCTTTCCGAACTTATGGTAATGGTCAATTAAAGATGCGAGTATTTCGTGAATTTTGGTGATTTCGGGCGTTTGCCCCTGAATTTTTATCTCGTTGCCTCTGGAAATAATCTTGCTGCTAGGAAAAGCTGCGGCCAGTTGCTTGATGTTCTGGTTCTCTGTTCCCAGAAAATCGATCAGAGAAATATTCTCTAGGGTTATTACTTTCTCTACCAAATGTTTATCCTAAATATAGTTAGTTGGGTATATTGCTATAATTTAACTAAATTACATATATATTAATACAAATTTACCTAAATTATAGTTCGTAGTATGGCTGTAATTACGTTTACATCTGACTTTGGGTACACTGACCACTATGTGGCTGCTGTAAAAGCTAAAATACTGTCCCAAAATCCTGACGCCACCATCGTGGACGTCTCGCATGGTATCGAGCCTTATAACATTGCGCAGGCCGAGTATGTTTTGGGCGCAGTCTTCCAGGATTTTCCGGAAGGTACTGTACATATAGTAGCCGTGAACACCCATGGTAGCAAACAGGGCAAATATCATGCAGCAAAGTATAAAGGCCACTATTTTTTAATGGCAGACAATGGCTTACTGTCGTTGATAACAGAAGGGAGCCCCGATAAAGTAGTAGAGCTGCATACCGATAATCCGCAAATGTCGTTTCCGGAGAAAGATTTGCTGGCTCCTGCCGCAGTATACCTGGCCAAAGAGGGCGACATGGACATACTTGGCGAGCAAACCACTAACTTTAAACAGCTGCTAAACCGCCAACTGCGCCTAAACGATCATTCCATCACAGGCCATATCATACACGTAGATCGTTACGGCAACCTTATCACAAACATAACCCGCGACAGCGTAGACACCATTGCCCATGGCAGAACTTATACAATACATTTTGGCAGAGAGACAATATGCCGCATACACCCCACCTTTAACCAAGTAGACGAAGGCGATTGCTGCTGTACTTATAACAGCTTAAACCAGCTTTGCATTGGTATAAACAAAGGCCATGCTGCTGAGTTGCTGGGCCTAGGTTTCGACTCTCAGGTAGATGTGCGTTTTTATCCCGGGGCTTGAGGACAATTGTGAAGGTGTAGACGAGTAAATTTATACTTTGGGCCTTACCAACTCTGGTTCTGCTCAGGATTTTTTACTTTTACACCTTAAACCGAGATCAAGAGTTAAGATGGTTAATTAATTCTTCGCTCAATTACTTATACACTCATACACAACTATGCTAATTCGCATCGTCCGGATGACGTTTCAGGAGGACAGAACAGCTGATTTCTTGGAGATATTCCGTAATTCTAAAGATAAAATCAGGGCTTTTGAGGGTTGCAACCATGTAGAGTTGCTGCAGGACCTGAACCACCCCAACATTTACAGCACTTACAGCCTTTGGGACTCTGAGGAGCACTTAAACAACTACCGCGACTCTGAACTGTTTGGGCAAGTATGGAAAGCGACCAAAGCACTTTTTGCCGATAAGCCACAGGCATGGTCAAATGTGCAGGTAAAAGTATAAAAAATCTATAGAGTTTGGGAGTTAAGTAATTCACTTATTTAAAATCAGCCTACATCCGTAACCATACGCTCGCAGGAACTGCGCACGCTGCGCGGCCTTAAGCACAAGGTTAAACAATCCTGACGCTTTTACTGTACCTTTGTTAAGTATGCTGCTCTTAGGGGCAGTTTGTTAACGAACACTTGAGCACAAATACATGAGCAACTACTTTGAGTTTTACGATATACCTGAAAGCTTTACACTTGACGAGAAGGTGCTGAAAGCTAAATACTACCAGCTAAGCCGCGAATACCACCCCGACTTTTATGCCAACGAACCACAGGAAAAGCAGGACGAAATTCTACAGCTAAGCACCCAAAACACCAACGCCTACCGTACCCTCTCCGACCCTGACCTGCGCATGCAATACATCCTAAAGGAGCATGGCCTTTTGGAGGAAGGTAAAAATGAATTACCTTCTGATTTCCTGATGGAAATGATGGAGCTGAACGAAGAACTGATGGAGCTGGAATTTGATTTTGACGCTGCCAAACTGCACGAAATTGGAGAAAAAAGCAGCGGCTTAGTGGCTACCATGGATGCCGACATTTTGCCGGTGCTACAGCGATATCCTGAGTTACACGGAGTTACCAAAGAAGAGGCCTTGCTGGAGGTAAAAACATATTATCTGAAGAAAAAATACCTGTTGCGTATTCAGGAAACTTTATCTAAGTTTGCAGCACGTTCCTGATACTCGATCAGGAGTTCAGTAATGCCTTGGTGGCGGAATTGGTAGACGCGCTGGTCTCAAACACCTGTGAGGTTACACTCGTGCCGGTTCGACTCCGGCCCAAGGTACAGCAACAACAAAACCCATTGATAATCAATGGGCTTTGTTGTTTATAGGTGGCAGGAATGGTGGCAAAAATCAATGTAAAAGCTCCTCTTTGCACACACAACTCTCCTCCTTCTAAAATCTTTTAATTAAGCTACAGCTTTAAAATTCACCACTTAGCTATTTATCAGCCTCTTTTTCTAATAACTAAGGCTGATTGGGACTCAGATATTAGTGTTGGAATAGTGCACCGCTACATGCTGCTTTATTAATAAATTATCTACCAAGCGGTATCTTACTTCAAACTACCTAGAAACAAAAAAGGCGCAGAATCACTTCTGCGCCTTTTTTGTAATTTGTAAGCTACTCTACTTATTGCTTGTGCACTTTAACCGTGCGAATAGAATTGCCATCTGTGATGCGCACCATGTATAGGCCGGAGGTATGCTTAGTCATATCTAGCTCCTGCTTTCCGGTAGTGCTTACTTTCTGGCTGCTTAGCAGTCGGCCGCTGGCTGTGAATATCTCCACTAACATGCTATTTCCTGCCTTTACGTTATCAAGCTCCAGGTACACCATACCATCCTTGGTCGGGTTAGGGTAAAGCACAATGCTATTCAGTTCATCCGCCTTATCAGCGATGCCTGTCGGCGCCTGCACCGTGAGTGTGGCAGAAGCGGTACCAGTGTAATTAATATCACTGATAGTTGCCACAACAGCATAATTACCTCTGGCCGCAGGCGCTGTAGTCGACCCGTCATAGGTGATAACCACACCCAAGCCCTCTGGCGTGGTAGTGGCCGTAACAATTTTAGGCTGACCGTCCTCTGGCTGCTCCAGGTTTGAGAGCTCTATTGTAGCCGAGGCTTTGGTAACTGTTAATATGCCTGACTGGTAAGTAAAGCTGTAGTTGTCGTCACTACCGCCCGCCACTAAAATAGTGTACTCCCCAGCGTTGCTCTCAGCTATGGCAGTGGTGGTCGCGACAGGAGCCGCGTCCAGTTCCTGAACCGTTTCGCTACCTGTAAATCCGGTGATGGTAAAGGTAAGCGCCGGATTCTCCTCCCCATATATACGGGATTTGTTGTCGGCTACCACCACAAGCGCTTTCTTGGCAACTGTGAAGGTGCGCACTATGTTGGCAGCAGTTTCGAAGCAGTCGTTGCCGGCCTGGGCAGCTGTCACAGTCACCTGGCCTGCGCCGGTGATGGTTAGAACGTTTCCGTTCAGCGTGGCAGGTCCCTCAACGATATAGGTTACAGGAACACCTGAGGTCGCTGTGCCTGACAGCGTGATAGCCGCATTGCCGTAGGTAGCGTCTGCGAGCTCGGCAAACGTAATTTCCTGTGTTGCTTTTTCCACGGTTACGGTAGCCGTAGCGGTAGCCATATTGCCGTTGTTATCGGTTACGGTCAGCGTAACAATTTTGTCACCGGCATCGGCACAGGTAAAGGTGGTCTTGCTAAGCGCCAATGACCTGATGCCGCAGGCATCAGAGCTGCCGTTATCAATATCTTCAGGGGTAATCGTAGCCTCTCCGTCTGCGTTCAACCTAACAGTAAAGTTGCGTGCATTTACGGTTGGTAGCTCATTATCCGTAACAGTCACATTAAAGCTGATGGAAGCGGTGTTCCCAGCTGCATCCGTGGCTGTAAAGGTATTGACAGTAGTTCCCACTGGAAAGAAGGAGCCCGAGGCAAGACCTGCTGTCTGCGTGACGGTTGCTATGCAGTTGTCCGTGGCCTCAGGAACTGTAAACGTAACCACAGCTCCGCAGGCACCTGTGTCGCTGTTTCTGGAGATCGGCGCCTCAGCAGTAAACACCGGATTGGTCACGTCTTTCACCTCTACTTGCTGCGTTTGGGTAGCGGTATTGCCGTTGCCGTCGTCATATGTCCAGGTAACGGTGTAGGTGCCTTGGACGGTGTAGGTCAGAGGGCCGTTTGTTGTGCCTGTCACAGTACCGGCATAATCGTCTGTGGCAGTTGGGGCTGTTAGCGTTACCGCACACTCTCCCCTCGCCACAGGCAGCTCAGCAACCGTCGGAACTGGCGCTTGCGTATCCTGTGGTTGCCCTACTGTTACACTCTCCGTTTTAGTACATCCGTTGTCGTCCGTGATGGTTACCGTGTATGTACCGGCCGTCAAACCTGTTATACTCGGGGTACCGTCGCCTTGGGGAGCGCCCGGAACCCAGTCGTAGGTGTAACCACCTGCCCCACCAGACGCCGTAACACTTGCCGTTCCGTCCGCTGCACCGGGCTTAGTTGCATCCGTTTTGGAAGCAACTGCGCTGAGGGCGCTTGGCTCTGTAATGGTCACCTCGGCAGTTGCAGTACGATTCTGTATATCTGTCACGGTAACCGTGTAAGTGCCTGCAGCCAGCCCTGTGGCTTCAGCCTCCGTACCACCTGCCGGGGACCAGCTGTAGGTATAAGGCGCGGTGCCGCCAGAGGCTGTTACGGTAGCGGAGCCGTTGCTGCCGCCGTTACAACTTACATTTGTTTGAGTTGTGCTAATGGTAATCGGTGCATAGTCAATGGACGGCAAGGGGCCGGAGTAATTGACTTGATCCAGCCTGAAATAGTATTTCCCACCTACAGCCGCCGAAGTTGGTTTGATAACCCACTCAAACTCCTTCACAATCGTCTCATTGTTAAATGTTAGCATACCTGCTGCTGTGGAGCTGTTAATGACCTCACCTGCTCTAAAGCTTTCCCCGGCAGATGTGGCCAGCTGCCGTGTCGTAGCTGTACCGCTGGGCACATGGGCACCCGCTGCCAGAACAAAGTGCTCTCCTGCAGTGCTCGTAACCGGTATCCTGGTGAACGGCCCAGCAGGACTCGTTGCATAACTTATCGCGTTACTTATTGAAACCGGCCAATTATCTTGGGGATGATTGGCGTCGGCCTGTGAATTTAGTTTGATTCGCAGCCGGAGTGTTTCATCTGCCGAGTTCACTTTGATTTCCTGATTCTCGCTGCCTTTCCAGGTGGCGGAGGTTTCGGATCCATCGTCGTTTCGCCAGCGCCAGCTGCTTTGCGTCAGCGTGGGGGATGCTACCGCATCAAAGAGCAGACAGCTGAAGAAAAAAAACAGTAAAAGTTTTTTCATTTTAAATTGGTTTATGGTTGGAAAAATTAAGTTTCTGATTCGGTTACTCCGTATTTTTTAGAACAGCCTACTGTTTCAGGAGACATTCGGACGCCTCTCGCTCTTAGCACCTGCCCTTTCGAAGCACTTCCCAATAGCCAAAGCAGCACCCAACAGAAACAGGGCATACAGGAACAGGTGGAAATCGTTTGCAGGGACACTGTTAGGGTAGACCGAGACCTGCTGTATACTGGCCTCATCAGACTGGAAGCGGGCTCCAATGTCGCCGGTGCCGTGGATCACACCCGACACGCCGCGGTTGTTGTTGATAACAATGTCCTTTCTGGTTTCTACCGCCCGAAGCCTGCAGTTATAGAAGTGCTGCCTGGTGATAAAGTAATCGGAGAACCATCCGTCATTACCCAAGTTAATAAGGAATGTGGCCCCTAGTTTGCCATAGCTGTTGGTCAAGGTCGGAACCGCCGATTCGCTGCACAAAAGCAGGCCTGCCTTGCCCCAAGGAGTCTGCATCAGCTGCTCAACGCTGCCGGCCCTC
The DNA here is from genome assembly GCF_037892465.1 of Pontibacter sp. H249. Classification (NCBI taxonomy): domain Bacteria; kingdom Pseudomonadati; phylum Bacteroidota; class Cytophagia; order Cytophagales; family Hymenobacteraceae; genus Pontibacter; species Pontibacter sp. H249. Next base: position 46,643 of record NZ_JBBKTR010000013.1, read on the forward strand.
ACAGCCAGCCCGCCGCCGGCCAGGAACGGGAGTATAATGCCGCTGCTCTCCTCAAAGAGCGGCCGCTCCACGAGCGTGAGCAGCGCTGTCTTATCGTAGCGGCCGACCACTTGCCCGTCAGGTTTAAAGAGGTAGGCAGAGTTATAAACCATACTACTGTTGTGACTAACAGGAGAACTCATCCCCATCAGGTAATGTGCGCCTCTCCCGGCAACGCCGCGTGAGATCTCCCTCAGAAAATCGTCGTCCGGACTGTAGGTCCATGGCACAACAGTCTCAGACCACAGCACCAGCTCAGGGCTAGACGTTACAGCCTGCCTGTTCAGGGAGAGTAAGTTTTGCACCAGCGCACTTCCGTTCCTTTCATCCCATACAGCCTCGGGAGACTGGGAGGCCAGCACAAGCGAAGTATTTATATGTTTTCGTCCATCCCCACTTAATTTGTCAGAGATTATCCCGTACATCAGCAGACCGGACACGGCATGCACCAATACAATCAGCAGCGGTGCCAGAGCCCACTTCCAGCTCCTGCTGTGCACAGCATGGCTTAAAGAGTAATTGAACAGAACAAGAGAGAATGACAGGATGTACACGCTGCCGATGGCTGCAGGCTGCACCAGGTACAGCTGACTGCTGAGAGAGACGCCGAAGCTATAGCTCAACCACGGCATCCCGGAGAAGGCTTGAGCGCGCAGCCACTCCCCTCCCACCCATAGGACAGCCATAAGGAGAGCGCTTAGTACCAGAGCAGGCCACCCATCGGACCGGAAGCTTAGCTTCACGAAAAGTACAAACTGAAGGGCATAGCACAAGGCGATCAGCAGAACGGCCAAAAGCCAGCACGCAACGGCCAGAAACAGGCTGCCTTGAGCGTAGTACTGAATGGCCGGCACCATCCAGTAGTTAAGAATACCAGCGGATGCGCAGCCGAAAAGTAGACCTATTTGCACCGCCTGTCGAATGTTAACAGCTTTAGAAAGGATCAAAAAAAGAGGCAGCAGAGCTATCCATGAAATCACGTGGTTTACAAAAACCAGCGACAGGCTGAACAGAATCCCAGATACTGCAACCTGGGCAAAAGAAAATCTTCCTGGAGCGGACCAGAATTTGGTTATATTCATTACTGAGTTAATTCATTCTTAAGATTCAGGTCTTCCAACATAGCTAACTAGCGGTAGCTATTAGAATAACCTGTAAGCCTTCCTTATCTCAATTATAACGAATGGCAGAAATCCAATAGTAAGCTTATGAGCGTATCTTGTAACTCTCTAAGGGTAAAAATATTGGCAAATATATCACAATCTCCAACTAGCTCAAATATAAAATCAAGATGAGATTTCATAAAACCTTAGGTGGCAGAATAGGTGGCAGAACTTCAGTTAAAATTTGTTAACATCTACAACATTTTATAAACAAGCCGCTACATACACTGCAAACACACATTATAAACCACTTGTAGTTGTTAAGAACCTACTAAAGTCCGGCCTAGGGTACAATTAACAAAAAAATAAAGGCCTGTAAGTTAAGCGCTTACAGGCCTTTCTCGTTTTCGGGGGACGGTGTAGGGGACGGAATATAGTGATTATTTCACATGATCATACTTCAATTCTATACTTGTGAAGTTTGAGCTAAACTATTTGTTCATATTTTCTTTCTGATATTCACACCAAGCATTCTTCTTTAATTTAATAACACCAATCAGAATATTAGTTACAATACCGATAATTACTCCTGTGCCTAGTGAAAGCTTAGTCCCTATAGCCGTTGCAATTATAGTTGTTAGCTCTTTGAAATTTTTGCCGATCAACCCCCTTTCATGTGAATATGTTTCAGACTCTGTACAAATAAAGTTGTAAACTTCTTTCTTTACACACTCCCAAAAGCTTGTTTTTTGGATTGAAGGACCTGTGTTTAAGAACATTAAATTGTTATTAGCTTCACCGGTTAAAACTTTTCCATTTAGCTCTACATCCTCTATCTTGATATAATCTTTTTGTAGCAACATTAGCAACTTTTCCTGTTGGTATGTTGGTATACTTCCTTTTATAAAAGCTTCAATCTCAATATTATCAAATTTGAACATCCCTATTTTTTTATTTCGTTTTCAAGAAGAGCTTTCCCATAATCAATGATTGCTGCATAGGATATGTTTGTATCAACCCCAATCATTCTATTGCCAAGCATCATCCTTACATTGCTCGGAGTAGGGTTAAATCTACTTGACACTACTCCAATTATTTTATTAGTTCTTAGTTCAATAAGGGGGCTGCCACTATTTCCCTCATGTATCATGCAATCAAATTGGAAAAGTTTTAAGTCATCTGCAGCCATTACTTTTGAACTAACTATACCATGTGTTATCGAAAGAGAATGTAATCTATTTTGACCAAACGGAAATCCTAAGATAGCAATTTGAGCCCCACTATTTACCGATGTTGCATCCCCGAAAATTTCATTAGGTACAGGTAAGAACGGATAATTATTAATTTTCAATAAAGCTACATCATGAATACCATCCAGTTGAACCAAGGTGAGATCAAGCGCAGTCACTCTTTCCAATGTTATCGGAGAGAAACTATCATTATCGTTAGCCGCTATTGCAACAAGTTTATCAGTTGGGTTCAAAATATGTGCGCATGTTAAAACATGACCATAACTAGATACTATAAAACCTGTACCAAGAAACTCTACACTTTCTTCTGTCCTTTTGGCAATCATCAAAATTGCATTTTTGAATCTCTTATTAATTTCTCTAAACATGCAATTACTTTGTATTTTGAACTTAGAACTATTAATAATTTTTAATTTAATATATTTAATATAAACTATAAACACCTTAATCAAGTGAAATAAAAAACCAGTCTATACTCGGTTCCTATTTATAATTCTTCTACCTCTAATATTGCTAAATACTCGTTACAACTTGGGCAGTAAAGAAAAAGCTCTACTTGCTTAATTATTCCCGACTTCTGCCAATGTAGCTGCTGTTCTTCAGGCAGATCATCAAAGTTAAATTCACCTCTAGCCCTACCACATTTTCTACAAAGATTTGTCTACAATCTAAATAACTCATAGATGCACTTAGGCTGAGTAACTTTAGGTTTACTGTTACTATTTTGATTGTTTTTCTTTTTTCTATTTCTCGATACTGGCATTTTCTTATTGATTTAAGCTTTCTAATGTTTTTCTATTCTTGTTCTCAAATCTGTCATAGAACCTTATAGTATTCTTATCTAAAGGCACTAGATAAAGCGTACAGAACTCAAGCGGCACTTCTTTTATCTCATCTTTCTTAAGCCTCTGTAGCTCTTCTAAAAAGCCATAATCAGTATAGAAATCAGTATAAAGCGCAGAGATAGACTTAGAGCAGTTCCAGACCTGACACTTAAACTCAGCTTTGCTCTTCGCGACATACTTAGTGGTTAATAAAGTAAAACTTATTGCCTATACTTTATTCTATAGAGGGTTTGCAAGAATTGCCAGTAAACAAAAAAGCCTGGCCCGCAGCAATAAACTTGCTGCGGGCCAGGCTTTGTGAACTTAGAATTTTTAAAACTAAATTCTGTTGGTCCTAGAAAACACCAATGTAGTGGTTACCTGGCTTATTAACTAATTTGGCACCTTTAGTTACTTCACCTGTTCTGCTATTCAGAACATAGATGTTGCCATCTTTACCAATAGGAGTAGCTGCTATCAACAGATTCTCACCGCTAACCAAGAATCCCTGATACTGGAACAGGTCGAGGCTAGCATCATTAGGTATCTCTTCAACGCGTTGAGCTGTTTTGTTGTTAAGATCCACGCGTGCTACATAGCTTTGGTCAGACGCACCATATTGGTATATAATGTACCCGATACCTTTGCTTACATAACGCCAGGATTGAACGTATACACCTTGCACGCCAAGTGCCTGATCAAGGCTAAATACATAGGAGTTATCATACTCGTTATTAGAGGTTATTTTAAGTATGTGCGATCCTTTTGAATCTCTTTGAGTGGCCTGGTAAATGCTTCCATCTTCTGCCAGGAAGTTAACATTGCTGCGGTAACCTGCGCAATCGCCGTTAGAAACCGTAGAGGTAATCACTTTAGGGTTCTCCAGAGATGGATAATCTACCACTACCGATTTAGTACCTAATCTTTCCCATTCAGCTTCTGTTTTGCCAGTAGCAGTATTATACTTGCGCATCCAGGTGCCAATAATCAGTTTGTTGCCAGCTTTATTCAATACCGGAGCATCCAAACGGAAGATAGTATGACCAGCTGCCTCTTCTTCTTTTGAAAGCTGAATCTGATACTGCTTATATTTAGAAATAAGAACACTTTTCAGGTCCAGCGCCAATACTGTTGCAGTGCCACGGTAGTATTCAAACGGTCCTCCTGAAGTGGCATTGTTTGCGGCAATGTTGGCAATGTTAACGGCAATGCCTGTCTTATCTCCGTCGTATAATTTTGCCCATCTTGGAGCAGTTCCAGCATATTGAGCGATGCTCACTGTAACGTCTTCCTCCACAAAATTGGCACCACCCTTTACCGCAAATCTTGAGAATTCTCCTCCATTCTCTCCTGCATATGCTATGTTAAACATCGTGTTGCCATCCTCAGAAACCTGCAAACGCGCCGTACGGTTAGATTTTACCGGAGTGCCTTTCTCGAATACATCAATTGATTTTTCCGGGTTGATAATATCTTCGTAACTCAGAGCATAAATCATAGTGCCACCATTACCGTCTCCAGGATTCTCACCCATCTTTGCACCTGCTACAGTTACCCATCGTTCAGCATCCAACGGTGTTTCTATTGGCTCTACTCCGTTATCATCACTACAGCTAGACAGTGCAAAAGCTGACGCTATGGAAACATTTAGCAACAGGTTCCAGAATCTTCTTTTCATGAATATTTATTTTTATGTTTAAAAAGAGTTAAGTGTGTAATTCAACTTTAGATAACAGGCTCTTCCGGGTTTTTGTACAGCAAAATTGTCGTAAACCTGCTTGTCAAAAATGTTCCTGACATCAGCGCTAACCACTACTTTTCTGTTAGGGAAAGTATAGTTCACTCCTAAATCATGTACAAATTGCTGCGGTGTTCTGAAGGCCTCGATTTCTAACCAGGTGGTGTAAAAGCGGTCTACAAAACCAAAGTTGTAAGACAGGTTTAGCAAAGAGTTCTTCAACCCTATATCGCGGAGCGTGTATTGGAGCGCACTGTTAATGGTAAAGAATGGCTCGTTGGGCAGCTGCTGGTTGTAATTGCCAAACACATTACCATTGGCGTCATACTTTGAATCGAATACTGTGTTGAATCTCGATGCGTTGACCATCACATGCAGTACTTTTTTATAAGTATAATTTAGCTCAGACTCAAAGCCGATAGACTTCGTTCGTCCTAAGTTTTCGTAGGGGTTGGTCTGGACTGCGTCGTTTATTTTTGGGTTTATCCTTTGCACGATTTTGTCTTTTGCAGCACGTACAAAAGCTGTCCCTGAAAACGAGAAGTCGTGTTGCCTCACGCTAAAGGCTCCTGCCTGAAAGCCCAGGTTAAGGTTATTGCTGATTTCTGGATTAATGCCGAGGTTTTCTATGATGTTGTCTCCAGGGCTTCCGAATATTTCATTCTCAGATGGCATTCTGACTGCCTGCTCTGCCGAAGCAAGTATAACTAGTTTAGGTATAGCGGTAAACGATAAGGCCGCTCCATATCCTGCCGTGTTTCTGGTACTAGATACACGATCCTCTTTACGCACAGGCTGGTCGTCCACCATCACCAGTACAGGGTCCATCCTGTCTATCTTTTGCTGGTAATATTTACCAAATAGGTTTCCTTTTAAGCGAGTGTTAAATACGTTCACCTCGTAAGCCAGCGACGATATGTTCTTTTGCAGATCGCGGGTACCTATGAACTCACGCTCTACGGCGCTGCGCATTTCGTCCTGCTCTGTTCTGTCTATATTAAAGAAAGAATGGCTGAATACGACCTTATGGTTGTTATTAAAAGTATAGTTTAGGCCAGCCCTAAAGGTAGTCACGTTTCTATCGATGTGGTTGATGGTAGGTGCACCCTGCTGCGCTCCTTGTGGCCTTAGAATAGGATCGCCGTTCAGTCCCACACTTCGCTCACCGTACCAGTTGTAGTTCCACTTCACCGTGTCGTTAACCACCTCGCTTCTGTTGCTGTGCATCCCGTTAAAGGTTGCTTCCAAACCACGCACCAAAAAGTCAGTTTTTCGGTAGGTTAGGCCGAACACATGAGCCTGCGATTCAACAAACCTGCCCTTATAAGGAATCGACATGTAGGTTCCATGCTGTATTTCATTATAGTCTTCAGAGCCGTTATAGCTTATAAAAAACTGGTCTGCCCACTTTACATTCGTGAAGCCTGCTTCAAGCCGTGCCCCCGTAGATTGATAGGCATCATTAAACCGCTTGGCTCGCACATAATCGTATCGTCCGTTTGGAAGTATGTTTCTAACAAACTTTCCCCATACTTCATAGTCGTTGTCGGAATAGTTGTGAAAGCCGGAAGCCTTAATTGTAAAGCCTGTGCGGTCGTTGCGGTACATTCCGCTCAGGTTAGACTGAAACGTGTTGAAAGAGCCATATGAGACTGATGCTGTAAGGCTATTGCCCAAGTCCTTTTTCAGCACCACGTTAATAGCGCCACCCAAAGCATCATCAGCCAGGTGTGCAGGAAGCACTCCCTTGTATACTTCTATGCGTTCTATCAGCGCAGGCGGAATACTGTTTAAGCTGAAAGAGGATCCGTAAGTGGATATAGGCAGGCCGTCTATAAAAATTCGCACAGAGTTACCAGACATACCATTAAGGTTGTAGTTTACAGCAGAGCCTAAACCACCGTTTTGCCGTACTCTCACACCCGCTGTCCTGTTCAGCAGATCGTTGGTCTGCACAGATTGTAATGCCGCCGCTTTTGTTTCGATCACATTCACGGCAAAGCCACTGGTTTCTATTTCTCTCTTTTCTGTTTTGCCCTCAACCACTACTTCTTTAAGCAAACTTGCATTTGCTCGCTTTAAAATAAAGTTTTCAGTCACAGCGGCACCAGCTAGCTTAACCGTATATCTGCCTTTTTCGATTTCGATACTGCTGATCTCTACCTGATGTGTGCCATAAGGAACACCGGTTATTTCGTATCTACCCTCTTCCGTTGACAGGGCATGTTTCTGGATAGCTGGAATAAAAATATTGGCAAATGAAACAGGCGTGCCATCTACAAATGTTAAGGTGCCTGCTATTTTACCCGACTGAGAAAAACACTCTGTTATCGAAAAAAAACTTACTGTAATAAGTACCGTGATGATCCACCTTCCCATAGAAGATTAAATTTATTTAGACTAATTCTAATTAGTGCTGCAAACTTAAAGGAGAACCAAATACTTTCCTACAACTTTTTACAAAAATTATATATAGTGCTTTTTTATTTGAAGCGTCTGCTAACGTTCTGAGGGCTTTAAGCTATGTGGAATGATGGATAGAGATAGGCGAATTAGATAAAAGTACACCCTGTATCTTGGCGAATTTTATTAAATTAAAGCTTACATGGACACGGTGCTACAGATTACACTTTAGAATAACTAAGCTTAGTTCACATACAAATTTGCTTTCGCTAGAAAAATCATAAACTTAGAGCTCATAGCTAAAACAGAAAGTTAGTTTTGGAAACTGTTTGACTAAATAATCTGTGTCTAAACTATAAATAATATCAAGTTCTTCTATTTTTGTTGAATGACCAGTTTTGAAGAAACGAAAAGGCTGCTGGAGGACTCTACCTTCTACTATATTATTACCACAAATATGGAGGGGAAGTATACCTATGTAAACAACTGCTATAACAAAGCTTTTAAGCACATTTATGGTACTATTTTGGGGCAGCCGTATGAAATGACTATGCACCCGGATGATACTAAAGTATGCGAAGAAGTTGCTGTCAAATGTTTCACTAACCCAGATAGTACTTTTCCGGCTACCATTCGCAAACACGATGGCAAAGGCGGCTATCTAATTACGCAGTGGGAATATAAAGCCTTGTTAGATGTGCACGGAAACCCTGCGGGTATGTTCTGCCTGGGCTACGACATTACTGATTATACTGTTTATCACGAGCAGCTGAAGGATGCGCAATCTCTTTTAAAGGAGATCGCCTTTTATCAGTCTCACGTGCTGAGAAGACCTTTAGCAAATATTATGGGACTTGCTAAAATATTGGAGCGGATGGAGTTGGACCAGAACCTTCGAAATATCTGCGAAATGATAATAGAAAGCAGCCAGCAGTTGGATGCTGTTATAAAAGAGGCTGCGGCCAAGCAGAACAACTAATGCAGCATCAGGATTAGCCTGATGTATAACACCTTTATATGTGAGTTAATTTGCTTCAGTAATTTACCAGCCATATTAGTAAATTACTGAAGCTTTTAAAGCTTAAAAAAACAGTAAGCCTTGCAAGTAATCTGCTTGCAAGGCTTACTGTTTAAATGGATTATTTTATAATTGATGTCCTGTTAGGTCCAAACGGACATAAACTTCAGGCAGAACATGGCGCTCGCCAAGTGCAGGATCAGCAGCATAAATCATTCCCATTTAGTTCTGTCTAACTTAAATGTATCTTCAATGGCTGCTTTGTCTTTAGTAAGTATAACTTTTGCCGGAAATGTAATGGCATGCGTCTGCCCTAACATCGTAAAATCACCTTTTACTGTAAAATTTGCTCCTTTTATGGCTCCTGCAGTTGGTGCAGCAAGTGGTTTTACCTCCGTAATTTTAAAAGTGGCATTTGGTGTAATGTTAAAGAAGTCTGGGCTTTTTAGGTGATTCAGTAAAACAGGCTTACTAATGTTGGTAAGTCAAAGTTTTCGATGGATGCGATTGGAATGGTAAAAGTGCCACCTGATACTTTGCCATTTTCAACTTCTATACCTTGGCTGGTAACTGAAAAAGAGCCATCGTGAAAAAGATCTGGGCTATACCCTTTCCATACCACAACAGAGTTTTCCTTATCTAAAGTATAGTTGCTTTTAACTACTTCGGTTTCGTCGTCGCAGCTGGTAAAGCATAAAACAGCAGCAAGTGCAAAGAAACACCACCAACAACGGCGGCAGAAGTCAGTATAGAGCGCAGAGATAGACTCAGAGCAGTTCCAGACTTCTAAGAGCCATATCAGCCATTCCCCTACACTGCATCATTCAGTACACGCATAGCAATTATCTGGCGTCTCACATCATTTCCATTGTCTTACGGCTTCCGGCAGGGCACCTTTGCTTAGGTTTTGCTACAACCCAACTCAAAAAAATCTAAAGCTGATAGACTATGAAAAGAAGAGTAACTTTTACCATCCTGCTTGTGCTGCTGCAGTTAGTGCAGGTGCAGGCACAACAAACACCTGCCATACATGGAAGCGTGGTAAGCACAGAGGGCAAGGCCATAGAGTATGCGAATGTTATACTTTTGCAGGCTAAGGATTCTACTGCCGTTGGAAATACCTTGGCAGACGAGACTGGCAAATTCCATTTCCCCTCCGTTAAGGCGGGCACTTACATGATCACTGTGAAGCAACTGGGGTATCAGCAGGCATTCAGCCAGAGTATAACGATAACAGGACAGTCAGTTACTGTTGATCCTATCATGCTTACACCAACTGTAAACCAGTTGGCAGAGGTAACGGTGCAGGGGCAAAAGCCATTGCTGGAAGTACAGGACGACAAACTGGTACTGGATGTAGCCCAAAGTATAACGGCAAGCGGAGGCAACGGACTGGAGGTACTAGAGAAGCTCCCGGGTGTAAGTATAGATCAGGATGGCGGCATTACCCTGAACGGGAGAACAGGCGTATTGGTAACCATTAACGGGAAACAGACAAATTTACCCGCAGCCGAGGTGGCAAACCTGCTCCGTAGCATGAGTGCCAACACTATGGAAAAAGTGGAGCTAATCACGCATGCTTCTGCAAAGTATGATGCAGCCGGCAATGCAGGTATCATCAACATCAGGCTTAAAAAGGGACTTGCCGACGGCACCAACGGAAGTATAACGGCTGGCACAGGCTACGGAAAGTATGGCAAAGCCAATGCAGGCATAAACTTAAATACTCGTGGCGATAACTTTAACCTCTTTGGCAACTACAACTACCTGTACAACAAACGCTTTAATAAATTTAGCCTGAAAAGATCCGTAACGCACGAAGGCCAGACAACATATTTCGATCAGTTTAACCACAGACCTGCTTTTTCGCATAGCCACACTTACCAGGCCGGGGCAGACTTTACTTTAAGCAAAAATGATCAGTTAGGCATACTTTTCAATGGCAACAACTACATGATGGAAGTAGATCCCAGAAACTCAACTTACTTCAGAAGTAACCCGACTGCCGCGCCAGACTCCGCTTTGCAACTGAAAAATCACATCGACACGAAATGGTTTAACTACACGCTAAACGCTAACTACAAGCACAGTTTTGCACAAAAGGGTCATGAATTTTCTGCCGATATAGATTACTCAAGTTTCGATTTTCAGCAGAACGATAACATTACCACGGATTATACTTTCACGAACCCGGCCAAACCAACTTACAGCCAGACCCTGAGAAGCGATGTACCTGCCGATATTTCTATACTTGTGTTTAAGAGCGATTATGCATTGCCACTCGGCCAGGGCATACAACTGGAAACCGGTGTAAAAGTGAGCCATGTAAAAACCAAAACCGATATTCTGTATGAAGAACTGCACGATAACATTTGGAAAACCGACGAGACCAGGACAAACGATTTCCTTTATACAGAAAACATCAGTGCAGCATACGTAAACTTTTCAAAACAAATCAACAAGTTCAGCCTACAGGCAGGCTTACGCGCCGAGCATACCTTGGCCGAAGGAGAATCTGAAAGAGCGAAGGCCACAGACAAAAAAGACTACCTGGAGTTTTTCCCGAGCATTTCGGTAAGGCAGCAACTAAGCGACAAGTATACTATTGGCTTATCGTATAGCCGCCGGGTGGATCGCCCGGTGTACCGCGACCTGTTCCCGTTCATCTTCTTTATGGACCCTTATACGTATGTGCAGGGCAACCCATACTTGCAACCGCAGTTTACCAATACCATACAGTTGTCGGGCAACTATAACAACCGCTATACTTTAACCCTGGGCTACAGCCATACAAAAGACTTCTTCACAAATATTACCCACCAGGATGATGAAACAGGAATAGGATATGCCTCTAAAGAAAATTTCAAGGACTTTAAAAACTATAATCTGAGCCTGATAGCCCCGATTATAGTAACAAACTGGTGGTTGAGCAGCAACAACGTAAGCGTGTTCTATAACAAGTTCAATACTGTTTTCTTGGGTGAGAAACTTGATATCGGGCAGTTGAGCGGCACTGTAAACTCCAGCAACTCCTTTAAACTACCGAATGATTTATCGATGGAACTGAGCGCCCTCTACCAGTCTCCTACCGTGCTGGGAGCCTACTATATAAGATCTAATTACAACGTGAACCTGGGCATACAAAAACAGATTTTACAGCAGCGTGGCAGCGTCCGGTTAAGTATAACGGATATCTTTAAAACCAGCAGGATGAGCAATACTATAAACTTCGCGAACATGAACATGGAAATGGATAGCCGCTGGGATAGTCGCCAGGTGCGCCTGAACTTTACCTACAACTTCGGCAACAAAGACCTGAAACCGCTACGCCGAAGAAGCTCCGTTTCGGAAGAGGAAAGACGCAGAGCTGGCCAGTCTAATTAGTAGTTACAGTTAACAATAAGCATTTATCAGTTATCAGTATACTACTTGTATGACCAAGCCAAGCGCTTTAACAAAATTTGCCCAACCAATAGCCATTCAAAAACTTTCTGATAAATTTATATTAAATAATAACCCATGGAAAATGCCACTTAATAGCGATATCTTACATAAGTATAAATGGCCTTCCAGCCTGCTATTCTGGCTTTTTGTAGGAATTCTTTATGTTTTGTACACTACTCTTCTGGACATGCATGTGTCAACTCCCGTTCTATGGTATCAGCATAGCAGCTATAAAATTGCTGTTCACATTGTCTGGGGTATTGTAACGGTACCTTACCTGCAATTGCTAAGCAGAACCGTAGTACCCAATAAGTGGGTTAAATACATTTTATTAACTATAGCTGCCGCCGCCATTCATGCTTTTGTAAGTGTGATAAGCTACGGTTTGCTGGCATCCATCATATCTTTTGACACCACATTTGAGGCAAACCGCTACTGGGATGGTGGATTTATCCATTTCTCCAAGCTGTTCTTTATCAGCTGGCTTACGACAATCATCATCTTTATAGCCTGGCTTGGCTGGGAAAATCTTCAGGCAAACCAAAGGCAAGCCAAACTTAATGCCGAACTGCAGTCGCAACTGGTACAAACCCAATTGCAGATGCTGCGCATGCAGCTAAACCCCCACTTTATCTTCAACACATTTAATACCATTTCGATGCTGGTGCGGGCTAACAAAAACGAAGAAGCAACCGACATGTTGGCAAAACTGGCCGAGCTGCTGCGCATCAGTCTTTATAAAAACGAAAAGCAACTAATTCCACTGCGCACAGAACTGGAGTATTGCCGCCACTACCTCGACATTGAACTGGTGCGTTTTAAAGACAGATTAAAAGTTGAATTTGACGTGCAGCCGGAAACCGAAAAGATACTGGTACCAAGTATGATTTTACAACCCCTGCTGGAGAACGCTTTTAAACATGGCCTGATGAACTCCATAGACTCCTCTCCTATTCTTAAAATTGAAAGCCATCAGCTGGAAAATGATTTAATCATCAGTATTAAAAATACAGGTAAATTAGAAACCACGGGGTATAACGGAAATGGCATTGGATTAAAGAATGTGCAGGAACGCTTAAAACTGCATTACGGCGATAAAGCACATTTTGCCTTAGAGCAGCAAAACGGTTTGGTGTTGGCAAGTATAAATATAGCCTATGAGCAAGTATAAAACCATAGTTGTTGACGATGAGCCGGCCGCTCGCGAAGGTTTGGCTGCACTACTACAAGCAGATGCTGAGGTAGAGGTGATCGGCATCTGCGCAAACGCTTTAGAAGCGATAGACCTGATGCAGCACACGACTCCCGATATACTTTTCCTGGATATCCAGATGCCGGAGGTAAACGGGTTTGAACTGCTCCGGTCACTCTCTGTTGCTCCACCCGCCGTAGCTTTTGTAACCGCTTACGATCAATATGCCATTGCCGCTTTTGAGCACCACGCGATAGACTACCTGCTAAAGCCATTCACGAACGATCGCTTCCGCAACTGCCTTGCCAAGTGCAAAAGTGTAGTAGAGCAAAAGAACCAGGGAGACTTAAGCGAAAAGATCAGGCAATTGCTGCAGGAACAGACAACCCAGAAAGAAGAGAAACTAATTAGTCCGGTTACCTCCATTAATGCGCTGAACAAGCTAAGTATAAAAGCCAACGGTAAGATCCTTCTCCTGGACCTAAACGACATCTGGTACTTCGAGGCGGAAGACTATTATGTAAACATCCACTATAAATCACAGCGCATTCTTATCCGGGACAGCATTAAAAACCTGGAGCAGCTGCTGGCAGAAAAGCAGTTTTGCAGAATTCATAAATCGTCGCTGGTGAATCTGCAAAAGGTAACTGAACTGGAGAACCACTTCAACGGCGGTTTGATTATGAAGCTGCAGAACAACACAGAGCTTAAAGTAAGCAAGAACCACAAGCAAGCGCTTCTTGAGCGGTTTGGATTAGGATGACCATGTATGTAATTGCACACACCTTCTATAGTGCCTACTCATTTATCCACTTAAAAAAGTATAGCCTTGTAAAACAGCTGTACCCCACTTAACATATAAAACACCTATATTTTCATAGGCTATTATATACATTGATTGCCATCTCACTTCTTTCCTTTAAATTACAAACTGAACAGACTGCCCTTATCATTAATCCGTATAGGGTGGGCAGCACAAATTCAGTTATACTTTAAACTAAAAAACGAATAATGGCGACAGGTCTTCTCGCACTTTTGGATGATGTGGCGGCGCTGGTGAAAGTTAGTGCAGCAAGTTTGGACGACGTTCCGACGCAGGTAGCGAAAACAACGGGTAAAGTTTCGGGTATTGTGATCGATGATACTGCTGTAACCCCCAAGTATGTAGTAGGGCTTGATCCGAAGCGCGAGCTTTCTATCATCTTGCAGATAGCTAAAAAGTCACTTATAAATAAGGCTATATTTTTAGGGCCTGCTGCCTTGCTGCTCGGATATTTCGCACCAGTAATTATACCATACCTGCTGATGGTAGGCGGGGCCTTTTTATGCTTTGAGGGCTATGAAAAAGTCCATTCCATGTTTAGCAAAAGCGCTCACGAACCTACGGATGAGCCAACCGAGGAAATGAAAGTAATTACCCCGCAGGAGCTTGAGAAAGAGCGGGTTGGTAGTGCTGTGCGTACAGATTTTATACTTTCCGCAGAGATCATGGCCATTGCCTATGCCACCGTGGCTGAAAGTCCGCTGGTCACTCAGATTGTGGTGCTCTTAACTGTAGCAGTCTTTATTACTATAGCTGTGTATGGTTTTGTTGGGCTAATCGTGAAAGCCGACGACATTGGGTTACACATGGCACAAGATAAATTTCACCCGACAACTCAAAAGATTGGGCGCGGAATCGTAAAATCTATGCCAAAATTCCTGGTTATACTTGGGTATGTAGGCACTGCAGCCATGTTGTGGGTAGGGGCTGAGATCATAGCGCACGGTTTGCCATTTTTACACCACCCACTGGAGAATTTAGAGCATGCCCTATCTGATGTTCCTGTTCTTGCCTGGTTGGCTAAGGTAGTTATACTGGCATTGGGCGGTGTGTTGTTGGGTGCTGTAATTGCGAAGCTAGTAACACTTGTTCGTAGTTTGTTCAAGGGTTCTCCTAAGAAGGTAGCGCATTAACAAATATTTACTTTTATACCAAAAAGGGTCACCTGCACATGCAGGTGACCCTTTTTATTTTACTGATTAAATATTTTTTTGCTTCATTGGCAAAAGTGCTATACCAATTATGCTTTTGTAGCCTTTACTTTGTTTCTATTCACTTTAAGAGTACCAGTTTGCTTTTTCTGCTTTTTCTTTTTGTTCCACCACACTAAAAAACCTGTAACGGGCAAACTGGCGCAGATAAGGCTAATAAAGAAAGCAAGGATTTTACCGGGCATCCCTAAGATGATACCAACATGAATATCATAATTAAGCATCGTTAACTGATCAGCAAAGCTAGCCTCCGAAAACCTGTCGCCCTGTACACGGTAAAGCTCCAGGGTGTGCTGGTCGTAATAATACTCGTTACGGTTATACCAGGAGCCAAAGTTTTGGTAAGCTGTAAGCTCAATTGCATCTTCCTCGTCTTCCAATATCGGCGTCATGTACCATCCTTGCGCATCTGGCTCCACGGCTATCGTTTTGTACCAGGCTTTGTCTAACATCGAAACGGTATCACTAGCAAGTATACCTGCTTTCGAAACATCAGAATGCGGATGGTGGTGCCCGGGTTTAGACTCGCCGCCTGAAGTAATGTAGTACAAGCCATTCCCGAACCACTCAAAACTCCAAACCAAACCAGTAACTGCCAGCACAAAGGCCAGTACCAAACTGTAAAAACCTACCACATTATGCAAGTCGTAATTTACTCGCTTAAAGCTGCCGTTCCACTTAATCTTAAAGCTTTTATCAAGACTTGATTTGTTCCACTTCTTAGGCCACCACATAACCAGCCCGGTTACTAGTAGCACCAAAAAGATAAGCGTGGCTATCCCCACTATAGGACGACCGATCTCGTAAGGGAGCCAAAGGGCACGGTGTCCGTCTATGATAAAATGAAAGAAATCGAAATGTTCTGCTCCATCTGTTTGCTTCTTTAAGAACTCCCCTGTGTAAGGATTTAGGAAGATGGCTGTAAAATCTGCTTCACCATTTCCTGTACCCATATATCCTACTGCGGCGGCGCCTTCTTTATTACTGTAGGTAAGGCCGGTTGGCTTCTTGCCAGGCATATATGCCTGCGCCGTATCCAGCAATTGGCTAGGCGGCACAAAAGGTTTATTCTGGGCTTCTACAAACCGCCACGGCTCCAGGGCATCTTTTATGTCTTGCTGAAAAACATAGATACACCCTGTAATGCTGACGATAAACACTACTACACCCGATGTTAGGCCCAGCCAGAGATGTAGCCAATCATTCAATCGCCTTAACGTACTTTTGCTACTGTTCTTTTTGCCTTTCATCTTACTCTGAAGGGAATTTAAAAGAGAAAATACCAGCCCCGGCTATACTTTAGCGGAGCTTGTATGCTATAGTTTAGAAATACCTGCCACAAAGTTTGCCTGTACTTCTGCTCCTTTTGTAGCTGTGTAATTTTCAGTATCTATTTTGTAAACATAAATGCTGCTGCCCTCTGCTATACTCATGTATACATACTTCCCGTCTTGCAGTGCGGCTAGTCTTCGGCCATTGCCACTGTGCTCAGGTAAACCATTTATGTATGTTATTTTCTTGTTGTTTAGATCAACTATAGCTGATTTCAGCGGCCCGTCAGACCATGCGGCCTGCTGGCTTCTTCCAACAGTATTGATTTCTGCAAAGGCTTTTCCGTTGCCTAGATACTTCAGATGTGAAATAGTTTTACCGCTCGTAGCTTCAGCCACATCAAAGAAATAAGTTTGGTCGAATTCTGTCTGGCCGTTTTTGATGCGCGTTATGCCAGCTGGTTTTGTTGTCTGGCTGTAACCGTTAGCTGGATTTGAGTGCGACAGGGCATATACATTGCCTTGCTCATCTTTTATTAAACCAGACTTTGTATTAAATCCACCAATTGGACCTGTGCGCGTATCTTCAATCACCTTCTGGAACTGTAAACTAGGATATGAATATACAGCAATCTGTGCCTTATCGGTATGAGATGTAACATACGTGTTCGGGTCGCTGATATAATAGCTCAGAAACAGTTGATTTCCGCTGATGCTCATGCCAGCGTAAGACGGCACTTTAAGGTTGGTTAAATCGGAAACTGGGTGCTGCACTGTGCTGGCTACCGTAACAGTATTGGCGTTGATCTTATGGAACTTCACCATATCAGAATTCGAAGACAGCTCAACGGCTACCAGGGTGTTGTCATCTGCCTTAATAATGTCGGAAAGGCTATTCGTAAACGATGTGTTACCGACTTGCTTTAACTCACCGGCTTCGTTTTTCGAAATGCCGACCACATTTACAGCACCCAAGCCACCGAGGCTATAAATAGTATTATCTATTTGCGTAAAGTCGTAGTAACCGGGCTGCTCTATACCCTGACCTTTGGCAGAAAGGGTTCCGCTCATTATATCGCTAAAAGGTACAGTATAGTAGGTAAAGGTATTGTCACTCCCCTGAATGGCAAGCGACACAATAAAAGAATCATCTCCAACAGGATTTGGGCTATCATCGTTGCTATCGCAGGAAGAAAACATAAAAGCTGAACAAAGGCTTAGTACTGGCAAAGCCAGCTTTTTTGCGTTTTTAATTGAGAACATATGCTATTCTAAAA
Source organism: Pontibacter sp. H249 (assembly GCF_037892465.1). Taxonomy (NCBI): domain Bacteria; kingdom Pseudomonadati; phylum Bacteroidota; class Cytophagia; order Cytophagales; family Hymenobacteraceae; genus Pontibacter; species Pontibacter sp. H249. The sequence continues at coordinate 64,236 of NZ_JBBKTR010000013.1, forward strand.
TTTAAAAGTATAATTAAAGGACGTATCTAAGTTTTAAATAAAAAGCGCGGCCAGGCTTCTGCAGATAGTATTTATCGTAAAGCAGCGCATCCGTCAGGTTTCGGCATTCCAACGCAATGTTATATTTACCCTGGTTAAAACTGCCGGAAAGCTCGATGCTGTGTGAAGACTGCTGTGGAATTACTTTTTTAGTATCTCTGGAGCCAAGCTCGGCCCAACTCAGGAAATACTGTTCTACAAAATTATAGTAGTAGTTAATGTTCCAGACAGACTCGGGGACCAATGCATTTTTAAAGGTGAGGCCGGCATTGGCATTGGCAAACATGTAAGGAGTATTGGGCAGCCGATAACCCTTCTGGTAATTTCTCTGATAGCCTGTGTTGGTGTAGGATTCGTTATAGACTAAATCAGCTTGGTCCGTGATATCCTGAAATGTGAAGCTACCGCCTAAACGCAAGGTCTCTTTCCAAAGGTATTTTATACTTCCCTCAACACCCAGCGTACGGGTTTGGCTAAGGTTATCATAGTAGGTTTCGGGGCTGGCCACTTTTACTACCTGGTAAATAAGGTCTTTTGATTCGCGGTAAATAAAGCTGCTCTCCAGATTAAACTTATGGTTATTTCCTAGTTCAAAACCATAGGCTGCTCCGGCATTAAAATTATCGCTTTGCTCTGGGCCCAGGTCCGGGTTTGGCTGTATGAACAACCCGTCGCCAAAAATCTCAGTAGCCCAAGGCATTCGATACGTGTGCTCATAGGAGGCTTTAAGCTGAAGCTGTGGGAGCAGAAAGTATGAGGTAGCCAGGCCGTACCCAACATTATTCTTATTGGCTTCTAACGCCTCTACTCGTTGAGTCTCCAGGGCAAAGTCAAACATCTTACTTGTTCTGGCATTCAGAAAGTATGCTTTACCGAAAAATGTGGCGTTCCATTTCTCAGTTGGGTCAAACTTATAAGCCAGTCCCAGCACCTGTTTGCTCAATGATCTTGGAAACTGGTTCTCAATCCTGTCAGGGTTCTCCGTATCGAAAGCTTCGCGGCGGAAGTATGAGAAGGCATAGTTAAAGGCCAATGAATGCTTTTGGCTTAACGTATAACCTGCATTAAACTGGCTATTGAAGTCGTTGTCGTCAATAGTTGTGTAAGTCCGTCTCAGTTCCCCGTTGTTAGAGCCAGGAGTGTAATTCGCTTTTCCTAACCAGTTATAAGTAACACCGCGCAACGTGTCAATTACTTCGCTTTTAGTAAAGTTATAGGCTGTATAAAGACTTACATTTAAGCCGTCTACAAACAGGTTGTCTTTGCTATACTTTAGCGTAGGTATAACAGACTGGCTGTTTCTGGTGATACCACCATAGACGCTGCTCATGGTTGCTCCCGTCTGCACTTGCTTGTCGTTGCCCGATGCTATAACTCCAAACAAAAGGTTATCAGCATACCTCTTATTTACCCATCCTGTCTCTAACTTAACTGTACCGGAGCGGTAGCGGTCGTGGAAGCGTTCTACTTCAGTAGTATCAATAACATTATTCCCTTCTGTAATCGGAACCAGTACTTTATAATTGTTATCAGAGTAGTTGTAGTTAACGTTTCCTCTAAAAGTATAGCCGTTGTTAGGATTAGTATAAGCGCCGTTCAGCGACAGGCGGTGTGTATTGAAGGAGCCGATAGAATAAGATGCATCCAGGAAGTTGCTTTTTCTGTTTGTAATGATGTTAACAGCCCCGCCCAGCGCATCTGTACCCAACCATACCGGCACAACACCTTTGTAAACCTCAATTCTTTCGATCGTGTTAACAGGTATATCACTCATCTGAAGTGAGGAACCGAAGTTGTCCATCGGGATTCCATCCAAAAAAAACTTAACCTGATCTCCTGAAAAACCATTGAGGGTAAAGCTTAAATTTGAGCCCAAGCCGCCCTCTTCTAATACCCTAACACCAGAAACCCGATTAAGCACTTCTTTGGCATCCGAGGTACTGTTTTGTAACTCTCTTGTAGAAATGGCGGTTACCGCATAAGGCTGTTCGTTTACTTGTGTAGTAGCAGACTTGCCAATAATTTCTACTCCCCTTACTTCAAATGATTTTTCATGGAGATTAACATTTACCTCAAGGTTTTGAGAAGGCTTAAGGCTTATAGCTTTTTCCTGAGTTTCGAAGCCTAAAAAGCTTATTACTAAAGTATAATTATTAGGTATAACTCCTGAGATTAAAAACTTGCCGTCGGCATCTGTTATCGCGCCAACATTTGCACCTTTAAGAGCCACACCTACCCCTACTAACGCTTCACCAGAAGTTGAACTTACTTTACCAGAAACGCTTGCTTTGCCCAGGTCCTGTGCCAAAGCGTTATTAGCAAAACATATTTTTATCAGAGCAACTACAACTACCCCTATAATTTTAATATACTGTTGCAAAGCCTGTTATTATTTAGAATAATTATAAACAGCCGCAAAGCTACTACAGAATCTGCAACAGACAAATTTAATTTAGAACAAATCTAAATTAATTTAGTAAACGTTGATCCCACCTCAAAATGATGTTATAGCAAATGACTTATTCTATAAAGGTATAACCAAGTGTTGAGATAAGTATGCTATATAAAAACAAAACGGACAGCTCTTTAAGGGCTGCCCGTTTTGTTTTTAATAAACTTTAAAAGCTATTGCATTAGGTATATTTCCGTTTTGCGGTGCGCTTTACCTTTTTCAGTTTTTACTTCGTTATCAAGCGTTATTGTAAATTTTTTATCAGCGAAGTATTTGTCTATGTGTTGCTGCACGCTTACAGCGCGGTTCCGGCTAACGTAATCTTTCGCCTCCGGAGTACCAAAACCGTCTGAGTAACCTTTCACCACCAAAGCGGTTCCTTCAGGTTGATTTTTCAGGAACCTTGCAAGGGCAGAGATTTCTTCCAGACCAAGGCGTATAGAGTTGAAACTGTTGAAGAGCACAAGCGCAGGTGCTTCTGCCCTTACCTTCGCAACAGGTGGTGCAGGCGCCATCACTTCTTCTACAACAGGCTCCTCCTCCACTGCCTGCACTACTTCCGGCTCGGGTTTCTCCAGCATGTATGCATGGTAAAATGCCTTGTCCGCCGAAGTTGATATCCAGGTTTGCAAGTCCTCCTGTTTCCTGTAATAAGCATTGTAGGTATTAGCCATGTTAATAGCTGCCTCAAGCTTTACAGGGTTTGCCTCCGGCTGCCCCTGATTAAAAGGCACACCGTAAATGTAGGCAGCTTCCGAATCTTTACGGGTAAAGTATAACGAGTCGTTGGCGACAAACGGAGCAAACTCCGGCTGACGTGAATTTACATTTTTACCAAAACGCTTGGGCTTGGTCCAGCGGCCGTTCTCCCATTTGCTCAGGTAAAGGTCATCGTATCCGCGGCTTCTGCCCAGCTCCGCCGACAGTACCAGTGTCTGTTTGTCTTCAGACAAGAACATGCCCAGGTTATGGGAGTGGTTTCGCAGCTTGGGCATCGGTCGTTCACCTGTTTTCTCGAAACTTCCGTCCTTTAAAGTATAGAAGGATATCACCTCTTCGCTTCGGCCGTTTTTCTGGTAAACAAATAGCTCATTTGCTGCCTTATTGCGTCCAACTACTGTGTTGATGATTCCGGTATTGAGAGCAGTTTCTTTCTTAGAGCTAGTATTGTCGCCACGCTGCTCAGAGTAGATGTACTGCCCCTGCTCCTCCTTAACTGTGAATACAAGCAGGTTATTTTCCAGAAGTATAAAATCTGCCAGCTCCTCTTTAGACTGTCTTACCTGTGTCTGGGCCTGAACAAACGTTCCGGTTGCCAGTAAAAATGCGATTGTGTAAACTATTTTCTTCATCTTTTTCTCAGGTTACCACATCGTTACTTTCTTACTATACTTCGGATACTTCACCGGGATCAGGTTGTAAGTAAGCATGATCTCGTTGGTACCTCTGTTGATATGGCTCGCATTGCTCACTGGCATTTCGTACACGTAACCTATCTTGAACTGGCCTGTGCGCACACCGGCATTTATCCCATAAGCAAGATCTTTGCGGTAGCCGGCGCCAAGCCAGAACATATTCTGGTAAACAGCTTTTATCTGTCCCTCCAGCGTCTCCTCCAGTTTACTGTCGTAGCGGTACATAGAGTTGATCACTACGCCCACTTGCTCGGTAACCGGGGCGCGGAAACCTGCCTGCACCACATGGTGCTGCGGCACGTTGTTTTGCAGGTAGTCATCTCCTGAGGTCATCAGCTTGCCTTTTGTGATATCCTGCATAGCATAACCCAGGTAGAAGTTCTCTCCGGTCAGCATCAGGCCCATATTCAGGTCTATGCGGTTCACCTTGCCCGTGCTGCCGACCATGCCGGCAAACTCAGGGTCATTCTCTTGGTCCAGTGTCAGCTTGTTGCCGTCCAGTTGCTGGGCGCTGTAAGCCAAGGCTCCGCCCCAGCGCAGGCTAAGTTTTTCTGAAAGGCGAACACGGGAGCCGTAGCTCAGGTGCACCTGGGTTTCAGAGAAAGGCCCGAAACGGTCGCTGAGCACGGCCAGTCCGAAAGCGTGCTTGGCACCTGCCTGCCTGTCGTAGCTGTCCGCCTCATGGGTTTTCAACAAGTCGTCTTTTTTCCATGAACCTAAGTCAGCCAGATCCAACTCAGCAGAGGCAAAAATAGTTTTAGGGGCATCCTCAAAGCCGGTCCACTGGTTACGGTAAAATGATTTGACCATGGAGCCTTCGTACCCTGTCAGCGCGGGGTTAAAATACTGCTGAAACAGCGAGAAGTTGGCCACATGTTTTCTGTTCTGGGCCTGCAGGCCCAGAACAGATGCAACAAGTGCTATGGTTAATAGTATCTTCTTCATGATAATTACTTACTAATAATTGTAACAACACCTTTTTTCACCAGGTTGATATCCTTCACCTGCACGATGTAGAAGAAGGCACCTTTCAGAACTTGGCCGTTCAGGCTGCGTCCGTCCCATCCTTTCTCAGGATCCGTGGTATGGAATATGCGAACACCAGAGCGGTCAAACACTTCAACCTCCACACTATTGTAGAATCTCAGCTCAGGAATGAACCAGGTGTCGTTGATGCCGTCGTTGTTAGGCGAGAAGGCGTTTACGATCTTCAGCTTATCCTCTGCCACCTCATACTTGCCTTTGCTCAGCGTGAAGGTTTTCTCAATCGTGTTCTGGTAAGGATCTGTGCTTCTAACTCTGAAAGTAAACTGCAATTGGCCAGACAAGCCTTTGTTTGACTTCAGGTATACTTTGTCGCCTCTTATCTCAAACAAGTTGTTGTCTGTGTCTCCGTTGCCGCTTACCAAAGTGTAGACAAACTGGTTGTCGTCTGGGTCAGTGGTTGTTAATGTACCAATCACATCATCGCCCTTAGCCTCCGGCTTAAAGGTAGTAGCGCTGAAGGCAAGTGCAGTAGGCACTTTGTTCGGTTCTACAACCACAGTAACAGCTGCAGCCTTAGCAGTGGTGTTGGTAGTGTTCGCCTCAAGCACTAGCTGCCCAGAAAGCGTGTAGTTTCCGGCTACTAAACCATTGTATGTGCCTTGTGCCCATGTAATGCCCACTGTTGCGGTTTCGCCGTTAGAGTAGGTTACAACTACATTTGCAGGAAGCGGTACGTTGGCATAAGTTGTTCTGATTGGAACATTGATTTTTGCCAGTTGTGCCACTCCTACCACATCGCGTCTAACAATTACTGTTTGCGTAGCAGTGCTTGTGTTGCCAGAAGCATCCGTAACAGTCCAGGTAACAGTTGTTGTACCTGTTGGATAAACAGCCGGAGCATCGTTGGTAACCGAGGCTACCGAGCAATTATCAGCAGTTGCAGGCGTACCAAGCACAACGTTTGAGGCGGTGTTTTTGCCAGCATCCACGTCTACCACCACATTGGCAGGGGCTGTAATTGTCGGAGCTGCGTTGTCTTCTACCGTTACAGTTGCTGTTGCAGTTGATTTATTACCTGCTTTGTCGGTTACTGTTAATGTAACTGTGTTATCGCCAACGTTGCTGCAACCAAATGTATAGTTGTCAAGTGTCAGGGTTTTAATACCACAGTTGTCTGCAGAGTTATCATTTACCTGATCTGCTGTAATGGTTGCAGTTCCGTTTGCATCAAGCGAAACTGTAATTCTTTTGGCAAATGCATTAGGCGCTATCTCATCAACTATAGTTACAGTTGCCGGAAGCTTGGCTTCATTACCATTTACATCCGTTACAGTTAATGTAACTGTGTTATCGCCAACATTCTCACAGGTAAATTCAGTAACATCCAGTGTTCTGCTGGCTATCCCGCAATTATCAGTAGAGCCATTGTCGATCTGGGCAGCAGTGATAGTTGCCTTACCTGTTGCATCTAAATTAACTATGATGTTCTGAGTAGCCACAATCGGCGCCATTTCATCAACTACAGTTACAACAGCTTCTTGGGTAGCAAAATTTCCGCTCCGATCTGTAACAGTAAGCTTCACTGTGTTATCGCCTACGTTAGAGCAACCGAAAGTTGTTTTATCTATAGTTAGTACCACAGATCCACAAACATCTGAAGAACCGCCATCAACATCAGCAGCAACTATAATTGCCTTGCCGGCTGCATCAAGCTTAACTGTAATATTCTTTGTAACGACAGTTGGTACAGTGACATCTTTAACTGTTACTATAGCTGTTTTGCTATCGCTGTTACCGTTCGCGTCTGTTACAGTCAATGTTACAGTGTTGGTACCCGCGTCAGCGCAGCTGAAAGTATACTTGTCCAGGCTGTAGCCATTTGCTGGTATCGAGCAGTTGTCCGTAGAGCCGTTGTTTACCATAGCCGCTGTGATAGTGGCTGTACCATTCTCGTCTAACTCAACTGTGATGTTCTGCGTGATAACAATTGGATCTACTTTATCCTCTACTGTAACAGTAGCCTCAACGGTAGAAGTAAGTCCATTAACATCTTTTACTGTAAGCATCACTTTATTAGCACCAATATCAGAACATGTGAAGTTCGTTTTATCCAGCACAATTGTATCGATTCCGCAATTATCTGAAGAACCATTGTCAATTTGAGCTGCTGTTATGGTAGCTGCACCGGTTGCATCTAGTTGTACCGTTATGTCTTTGGCGATAGCAGTTGGCACAATTTTATCTTCAACAGTTACTGTAGCTTTAGTAGAGGCTTCGTTTCCTTTGGCGTCTTTTACCGTTAATGTAACTGTGTTGGCGCCTGTATCAGAACAACCGAAAGTATACTTATTTAACGTATAAGAAACTATGCTACAGTTATCAGAAGAACCATCGTTTACATCTGCTGCTACAATCGTTGCAGTGCCGTTCTCATCCAGCTGAACTGTGATATTCTTGGCTTTGGCAACCGGAGCAAGATTGTCAACTACTGTTACTATAGCTGTTTTGCTATCGCTGTTACCGTTCGCGTCTGTTACAGTCAATGTTACAGTGTTGGTACCCGCGTCAGCGCAGCTGAAAGTATACTTGTCCAGGCTGTAGCCATTTGCTGGTATCGAGCAGTTGTCCGTAGAGCCGTTGTTAATCTGGGCCGCTGTGATAGTGCCTGTGCCATTCTCGTCTAACTCAACTGTGATGTTCTGTGTGATAACTGTAGGTTTCTGCGTGTCTGTTACAGTTACATCAAAGCTGATCTGAGACTTATTTCCTGCAGCATCTGTCGCTTCAAATGTGTTGGTCGTTGTTCCTACAGGGAACAAAGATCCTGATGCCAGACCTGCTGTTTGGGTTACAGAAACTGTGTTCTCTTTGTAAGATATTACAGCTATTCCGTTTCCTAAACGACCAATCATATCACCTCCTGCGGGATTTGGCATATTTGCATTACCAGCAATAAGTTGTATGTTGGAGAAGTAGTAATCAGAAGTTGGTGTGTAGCCAACTGGCTTATAAGAATCTGCGGTTAGTACATATCCTGAGCCACCAGATGAAGTTGGCCAGCTAGTAACTCCACCATACCAGCCTCCGCCGGCACCTCCATTCGCAGAATTATCATTACCTCTGCCACCGCCATTCCAACCTCCTTGTGAAACACTATTACTCCAAGCAGTTATTGGAACAGCAAAACCAAACGCTCCAATGCCTTTAACAGGATAACTAGTATTTCCTCCATTATCTTGAGAAGAGCCATTAATGGTATAACCAGAAGTAGTAAAAGATGGAGCATTTGCTCCTCCTCCGTCATTACCAAGATATGCAAGCTTTGGGGTTTCATAGTTTTTACCATGTCTTCCGCCACCACCACCGGCAACAATAATTCTAGAGTATAAGCTAGCATTATCATTCCATGTTCCGCCCACTAATCTCACATCAGTAGCACCGCCACCTCCGGTAGACCACCAGCTCGAAGCAGTACTTCCTGTACCTTGGCCACCAACATATATATATAATGTGGTACCAGCTGTTAAAGTAACTTCACCTTTTGCATAGCCTCCTCTGCCTCCAAAAATAGTGGTTGGGCTTTGAGGGTCGTTACCGCCTTGAGCGCCCCATGTTTCTAAAATATACTTCCCTGTTACAGGAGCCGTGAAACTTTGAACACTTCCTGTGTAGTTAAACGTCTGTTGGGTCGCAGCGCCTAAACTTGAACAATTGTCTGTTGCAGTTGGTGTTGTGTATGTAATTACAGCACCACATTTGTCGGCATCATTACTTTGGGTGATAGGTGATACAGCTGCAAAAACTGGTGCTGTTTCATCTTTAATAATCACCTGTTGCGTCTGAGTTGTAGTGTTACCGCTTCCGTCGTTGTATGTCCACTTGATAGTAAACTCACCCTGCGTTGTATATGTAAGAGGATCAGTTGTTGTGCCTGTTACTGTTCCAGCTACGTTATCTGTAGCAGTTGGAGCGGTTACAGTTGCGGAACATTCTTCGGTGATAGTTGCTAAGTTAGCCACATTCGGAACCGGAGCAGTTTGATCTGTAGCCGTAACAGTAAACGTCTGTGCAACTTTGTTACCTGCAATATCTGTAGCAGTTAATATTACTGTAGTAACCACATCTTTTACCAGAGCGGTACCAGCTGCCGGTGACTGTGTGATAGTTACTGTACCAGAATTATCTGTTGCAGTTGCAAGTGCTGCGTAGTCTACTAAAGAGGCAGTACCTGTTACTGCGTCTAGAGCAACAATAACGTTATTTTGAGTAGATGTAAATACAGGGTTTGTATTATCCACTACAGTTACTGTAGCAGTTGCAGTAGCCTCGTTGCCATTCACATCCTTAGCAGTAATTGTTACCGTGTTTGCACCAATATTAGCAGCTGTAAACTTATCAGGGCTAACGCTTAATGTGGCAATACCACAGTTATCGGTAACAACTCCAACTACATCTGCTGATGATATAGTAGCTTTTCCATTTGTATCCAAGTAAACAGTTACATCTTTAGCAATCATTGTCTCTTCTACTTGAACAAACACATGCAATTTCTTAGTAGTATAAGTATTTGCATTAGACGCAAATGTCCAATCTGGATGATTAACATCTCTATTTCCAATACCCAAGTCGGATATTTGATTGTTTGACCAGGCGTTATAGGCTAAAAATGTTTGTCTGGTGCCATAGTTATGAATCTGGAATGAGCCATAGCAGTTTTCCTCTTGTCTGGTGTCGTCAAAATCATACGTCCCCGAATTAGCACCAGGAAGATTAGTAGCGTTTCCTGTAACATAGCAGTTAGACCACAATTCAACGTTACCAGTAGTAATGCCATTCTGATTTGTGATTCCCGTATTAGCGCTTGCCACCACGTTCATGTTATCAACTTTCTGCTGAAAAGCAATAGAACCTGTCGGTATACCAAGTTTAGCAATATCCTGCGTGAAGGCGTCCATGGATACCCATACCCACTTGTTATCTAGTTCTAACGCATAGGCAATACGCTTTATACTCTTCCCTTGTAATGCTACAGCGTTGTTTACTGCATAAGGTACCTGACTTTGTGTATCCCAGTTCGCATTGTTCGGAATATCAAGCGAGTAAGCCAAGTTATATTTTGCGGCTTCAGGCACATTGGTTAATATAGATGTAGGAGCAGCAAATAATGTACTACTTGGCTTGATATTATCTACTACGGTTACTGTAGCCTCAGCATTTGCTGAATTTCCATTCGCATCTGTAGCATATACAGTAATTTTATTATCCCCTAAATTATTGCAGTTGAAATCAATAGTAGAAGTCTCAACTTCATAGATTGCTTCTACATATAACCTCTTTGGAGTAAAAGAGCAAGGGTCGCCGAATATACTATTATCAGCTGCTATGGTAACGGAGTTCTTGCCAAGGGCCAAGCTCTCAACGATAGACTTACTATTTACAGCATGGCACGAGCCGATACTAAAGTTGCCGCATGTGCCAGTAGGCGTGCCATAACTTGCAAACGTTATACTTGTAATAACAGCACCTTGTGGTGCGGTTAGTTGAAGGCTACCTGTTTCATTAGCAGTCGCGCAAATTTTACCTTGAGTTTTAAAACTTAGCGTTACGTTGCTTACATTATCAGTTGTGCCATCGTTTAGATCATCTGCTTTAAGAGATGCTGATCCATTAGCATTTAGTGCCAAGCTAATATTCTTAAGTTTTATACTTGGTACCTCTGTGTCTTTTACTGTAACAACCTGCGATGCAGTTGCTATATTTCCTGCGATGTCTGCAACTGTCCAAACAACAGTTGTATTACCAAGAGGAAATGTTATTGGAGCATCATTAACTGTAAATGCTACTTGGTGGTTATCGGCTGTTACAGGAGAACCAAGTGTTATACCAGAAGCAATATTTTTACCGGCATCCGTACTAACAGTTACAGCATTTGGTGCCGTAATCGAAGGGGCAGTTTTGTCTATTCTTACTATAAAATCATCGCTGGTATCCAGACTATTTCCAAATTTGTCAACGGCAGATGCCTTAAAAGTATGAATACCCTCCGGTAAATCAGTAGCTGTATAATCAAAGGTCCAATTCTCAGAGTCTGATACTAAAGTTGTACCAATAACCGAACCATCGCGGTAAACTGTAACCGTAGCACCTGGTTTTGAGAAACCATGTAATTTAATGGTTCCATCATTGGTTACAGCGTCATTTGCAGAGTCTCCTCTATCATCTGAAATCGCGTTAATAGACGTATGCGGGATCAGCTTAAGAGAAATCGTACCTGTCTGATTTGAAAATGAAGAGTAACTACTTGGATAATTTCGTTGAATGACCAACTGTAGCACATAATTTTTATCATGGGTAAACACGTCATCGAAAGCATCTAGTGTGAAATTGTTACTTTCTGATTTGCTGTAACGTTTGAGCTCCTGCAGCGTACCGTTTACTAATTTCTCTGATACAACTACTTGTAGTATGTTAGTCGCTCCGCCTCCAGGATGATTTGCTGATAATAACTGCATGTGAAATTTGACATTTGCTTTAAACTCAACTTGAGCAACAACATTACCAAATCCACCATAATAAGTGTTTTGAGCAACTTGATTACCTGAAAGGCTAAGAACGTAATCGTCGTTGGTTTTGACAGAAGAAAAAGTGCCTGAAGAGCTGCTTGAGAAATAGCCACCTGACGCTGACTGCCCTGTACTAACTGTAGTAGCCGGCACCTCAAGAGAGTTTATTGATAAATTGTGCGAGTTTGTGTGCCCCCAAAAGTAGTAAATGGCAGCATTTGCCTGCACATAGGATTTCGAGGCGTCAACCTGAAAAGCCTGTGCTTGCGCTTTTGTATTGAGTCCACTCAGCAATAAAAGAAAGACTATTAAAAGGCTTCCGAATTTGGTTACACCACAATTATAGGGATAGCCCCACAATGCGGATAACTTCATGTAAAATTGTTTCATATAAAAGGGTTGGTTGTTGATTACTAAATAGTAAATGAAGACTGCTTATTAGCTATCCTTGAATTAATTGGCGCTAAAGCAACAAGTGAATGCAGCATTACTACAAAGAGATGCAATAATGACAACAGCGGCTCGATGAGAGTGAACCGCTTTAAAGCCCTCTTAGAAGAGAGCAAAGCAAATAAGGTCATAAATAGGGTGTAAAGGTTTGGCTATAAGTTGTTTTTTTAAATAAACAAGTATGCTTTTAAATGAAGTTTGGTAGGTACATGGGTGCAGAGAGAACGTACAATACTACTTGATATAAATAATCGAAGTGGTTAAAGTACATTCAAATAATTGAATATTAATTTAAATAATGGTGCAAGTTACACCTATGGTTTGTACCCTTCTTGCAAAAGGTTGCACTAATTTGTCTCGTTTTAAAAACGGATACAAATAAAATAGCACAGTTAGTTTGATAAGCCCCCTCACACTTAATCTATGTTCATTGATTAGCGGAGCTACTGATAGAGAGAAAGATATGAGATAAATTAACCTGCTTACTACAGGATAGTAGCTAAATGACAATTTTTATATATCTATGTTTAACAACAGAAACACAAAATAAAATAGACCTAAAATTATACTACACCCAGTGCTTAGATATCATTTCTATGGATGGCTATGTATGTTCTAGGACTGATACCTTCAATTTTCTTGAATGCTTTGTAAAAAGCACTCCGTGAAGCAAAGCCTGCTTGTAGGGCAAGTGCTTCCATGGTATAGCTCTGCAAAAAATCTGCGTCGTTCAACTTTGCCTTAATGTATGCGATGCGGTAGTCATTTATATAATCACTGAAGTTTTTGTTGTAGTAGGTGTTTAGAACCCGAGAGAGTTTATAGGGCGGAATACCTAAATGGGCTGCAAGGCTTTGCACCTTAAGTGTTTTTTCTTTAAAGCATTCGCTGGCCTCCACAAAACGATCTATCTCTCCTGCCACATCTTGTGCCTCAGGTTCTTGCTGTTGGTCTTGCTCCTGCTTCCTGATGCGCAGCAGCGTTTCGAGTTTCATGTCCAGAAAAGAGGCAATATAATTTAACGGAAGGCGATCGATGTAGCCGGGCTTGGTGCTCACAAAATAAAGGTAACGTTCCTTAGCATTGCCGATGCGCACAATGTGCGAACGCTCCTGGGCATCACGGTAGTAGTGCTCGTATACTTGCCTGATGATAAAATTAAGATCGAAAAAGCGTTGGTACCACCCTTGCAAAATGTCTGTATGCACACCCAAAACCAATGTAGGCTCTATGGCCACAATGGCTTCGCGGGAGGGTTGCTGTCCGTAAAGCCCAGAAAGCGAGCTTACAAATTCATTCTCTACAGAGATGTAAGTTGTTATTTCTTTACCACTATGCGTTGTATACCCCATCAACGCACCCTTCCGGATAAAATACATGTAGTTGCACAAACCTCCCTGATAAAGCAAATGCTGTCCGTTGTCTAATGCTACTGCGATGGCGTGTTTATGAAACTCTTCCTGCAGCGCTATACATACCGGATACTGTGTTTCAAGCATGCCAATAATGTGAGCTATATCGTGTGGTTCAGCTTGTACAAATTCCAGGGGTACTTCTTGCATAAGTTAATCCGTATTGTAACAATGTATCGCAGCGAACAAAAAGCACTTAAACAACAGTGCTGTACATGCTATGTTTTGCAAATGTAAACTAAATCATCTTAAATATAGATAAATTATATATTATAATGGATTTTTAGTACACCCGCTCTACTACTACATACCTTGCTGAGTAGCCATTGCTTTTATAGAGTAGCTGCAGCGCAGAAATAAACGATTGTGAAGCGGTGGTACGCTTATTTGGGTTGTGCAAAGGCTGCAGGTAATTTATAAAGCCCCTGTTTGGCATACGATCCAGGTACTTTCTAATGTCTGTTTCTTCTACATCTACCAAACTTCTAGCTAAAACCACTTTTCGCATGTAGGGCAGCGCTACTTTCATACTGCTGTAATCAGAAAAAGCATAAAGGCGATAGTAGCTATTTAAGTCGATGGAGTTCATGATCCAAAGTTATACAAGAAATATTATTCGAAATAGCACCACTTTGCTGATTTAGTACAATTATTCTAAATAAGGCACTATTACATCTACTAAATAATTAAACATTTTCACAAAATCAGACAAACTAATAACAACCAAAGTCGTTATAAGTTTAATTATATATTAACTATTTATTATATAAAACACACCCTATTTATACTTTATTAATCCAAATAGGACTTTGCAATAGAGATGAATAAAAATTTACTAATTTTAATTTTCATCATATTAAGTGCTGGTAAACTCTTTGCGCAGTTTAACAGCATAACTAAGTTAAGTATTATTCCTATCAATGAAGATTTAGATACAGGAGAAAAGCCGCAATCTAAAGTTTGGTTTTATGGAGCTAAACATTGGGCAGCAATACCAGATGCTAACGGCACCCAACTTTGGAGACTTGATAACACTTCCTGGACCCATATAACTCAGATTTCCACTAGAAACACTTCCAGAGCAGATTGCAAAATTGTTGGTAATAAAGTTTACATGATTTTGTTCCAGGGTCAATCCTCAGAATTCCTTACACTAACATTTAACAACAATACTGAAACGTATGAATTGACCTCAGTCGGAACTGTAGGTTTACACAATGGCGCAGAGGCAGCCACAATAGATATGGACGGAAACAATCGTTTGTGGATAGCATATGATGGAAGTTCTGAGCACTATGTTAAATGGAGTGATCCTCCTTACAACAGTTGGAGTAACCCAATTACCTTAGCTGCTAATGTAAAAAACGATGACATATGTGTCGTCACGGCTATGCCAGGAAAGATGGGCGTAGTTTGGTCAAATCAAAACTCTAAGTTATTTGGCTTTCGTACGTTAGAGGATGGTGCACATCCAATTAGTGGTTGGTCCTCAGACGAATCGCCTGCTTCTCAAACTGCACAAAACTTTGGAAATGGCATGGCAGATGATCACATAAATATTGCTGTTGGAAGTGACGGAACATTGTATGCAGCTGTTAAAACTAGCTATAATAACGGTGCCAGCCATCCTGTAATTGGACTATTGGTACGCAGGCCATTAACTGGTAAATGGGACGATCTGTATGAAGTATCAAATTATGGCACCAGACCGATTGTTGTTTTGGATGAGCCAAATGCCACGCTTAGAGTGCTATTTACGGAAGAGGAAGGAGATGGAAACATATTGTACAGGGAGACCCTTGTAACAGATATCAATTTTGGCAACGTAAGGAGCAATAATAATCCACCTCATATACTGATGGAAGGAGAATTTAATAACGTTACTAGCTCAAAGGCCAACTTTAACGGAGAAATTGTATTTCTGGCTAGTGATGATGATAACGAAGAAGAGGTAAGTTCGGTATTAGCCAGAACTCCAGTAGTGCCACTCCCGATAGAATTGATGAGCTTTACAGCTAGTATTGTTAAAAATAACGCACTGGTACAATGGGTAACAGCATCGGAAACAGATAACGACTATTTTATTGTAGAGGCCAGTACAACCGGTAAGGAGTACATAGCAATCGGTACAGTTGCCGGAAGCGGAACAACCCATTTACAGAACAAATATACTTTTGTAGATAAAGCTATTTCGCGCTACAATGCAGAGGTTGTGTACTACAGAATTACGCAGGTAGACTACTCCGGAGACGCCACACGAAGTGCTACAAAGGCAGTGTATCCTAGTAAAATGCCAGAAACAATGCAGGCAAAGGCTTTTCCGAACCCATTTAAAAACCGGCTTCAGGTACAAATTAGTTTAGTGCATAACTTGAAAGCCTCTTTAGCTTTAAGTAATGTGCAGGGAGAGGTGGTTTACAAAAAAGAACTGGAACTGAGCGTGGGAGAAAATGATCTTATACTTCCAGATGTAAATGTGCCATCAGGTTTATACTTTCTTACAATCAGTACTGAACTAGAGACACAAACATTGAAGATAATCCGGGAGTAAAGTATGGCTTTGCAAACTTACCCGCTCTTACTCGGCCTTTTCAAAAACTAGAAAGTGCTGTATGGGCAACACATCTACCTGTTTGTATAATTTAAAACCATTAGACTCAAGCTCTTTTCTAACTTGAGCAACGGTCATTTTATGCAGTTCCCTGATATTTACATCGGGATCTTCGGCACGATACTCCATCAAGAGCAGCTTACCGCCAGGCTTTAAAGCTTTATAAATATCCTGCAGCATTTCCTGTGGGCACTCCAGTTCATGGTATACATCTACCATAAAAGCTAAATCCAGGGAGGCAGCTGGTAAGTTTATACTTTGGGTGCTGCTTTTTACCACCTCTACATTTTCAAAGCCAAGTTCCTTTTTCCGCTTTTTTAAAGTAGCAACAAAGGCATCCTGTAATTCTACAGCGTATACTTTGCCTTTTGGCACGCGCTCTGCCACTTTAAAAGTATAGAATCCGGTACCTGCCCCAATGTCTGCCACCACGCTTCCGGGGTTTAGCTCCATACTATCAATTGCCACAAGAGAGTTTTCTTCTTCCTGTCGGGTATTTCTGCTCAGCCATGCGCCACCACCTGTACCAATAACCCGGGCAATTTCGCGGCCCATGTATACTTTGCCGGTACCACCTGCACTTGGTGTTTTGGTGGTGTACCCGGTCTGTTGCTTCTGCTCTACCTGCGCCTGGCAAGCATTACCACCACTCAAGAGCAGCACAAGCAGTATTAAAAGAGTATACTTTATAGGTTGGTAGTAGAACAAGCTTCTCATAGGCAGATTATTGCGCTAAATTATCTATACGTTCAGTTACGGCATCAATTAATTCTTCAGCCCATTTTGTTGCCACCAATTCATACTCAGAAGTTTCCCAGCGCTGTAGGTATTCTTTCTCCAGCCAGGCGGCATCTTTCTTTGAGCCAACGGTATAGCTGTTACGTTCCAGTTTAAAAATAAGGTCTTTTGTAAGATCAAAGGCTTCCGCGCCTGCCCGTTTAAAACCCTGCAACCGTAACTTAAGCCCCAGTTGCTGCACATTACCATTCTCTATGCTAATATCGGCTTCCTCATCAGTTGGATCTTTGGTCCAGGTATCCATGAGGCGTTCCAGATTAAAATCATCGAAAAGGGCTGTTATGGGTGTTATATTTTGGTTGATGTATTGGGCAAGTGCAGGTAAAACAGTTTCGTACAGGTGAAGTATAGCTTGCTTGTTTCGGGTGCTCTGATTATTCATATTTTCAAATTAAAATTGGGTACTGTTTTAGTAGCAAGATAGGTAGTAACAGCAACATAACTCGATCAGCCCAAAACATTTATTGCTTCAGGTACATTTACAGGAGGGTGTTATACAGAAGCGGATAAGAGAATTTGCTTGTTAGTGGGCATAAAGTATTTTAAATCGCTACCACTCCAGCATACTTTCTAAGCTGATTTTAGCCAGGTAAGGCTCAAGCGCTTTTTTGCTCTTATAGCCTCTTACCATACTGATATAATCTGTATCTGGGTTCGTCCAGACCTCGGCAAAGAAATTTCCTAAGTCGTAAAGTGCAATGCGGTACCCTCTCCTGCCCCTTTGGGCCAAAAAAGTACCATGCGCCCAGATTATCTCTAATCTTCCTGCATGTGAATGGGTGTTAAAGAATTCAAGGTTCATGCAATAGTATACGAAGGCAAAACAAAAAGTACAGGCTTTGTTATGAACTACAGCAATAGTTCTATTTTAGTTGCTGCAATATTCTTCAGGGCTCCGAAAATCCCAGTAAACTTCAAGTACAGTAGGCTTATCTAAGTAAGACGGAAGCGGTGTGTAGATAATCAGTCCATCTTTAAATATCTGCCTACCTGTTTTTGCCACCCGCATAGCCTGCCACATCAGCCTATCTTTAATCTCTTGCTTTACCGGGCGCCTGCTATTAATAAACAGACTACCCTCTCCGAAATTGAACACAGTAGTATGCATGGCTAAATTTTTAAGGTACAATATATTCTACGTAATTTCCAAGTTTCAGATTTCTAAATTTATACAATTGCTTTCTCTGAGGCCAAGCCTGAACCTGTTCACAACCGCCTGAATACCAAATAAATCTTATTTTAAATAAACATATAAACTATGGTTTGGTTTACAGGCCAGCCAGGCTGAAACGAGAAAAATGGCTTCTTTTTTGTATATTGTGATTAAATTTTCCTGAAGGCTCTCCCAAGAGCACAGTTTAACTATACATTTTATGCAAAAGAAAATTATAACAGCTAGCAGCTTGGTGGCTATACTTGCCTTAGGCAGTTGTACATCAACGCAGCCGCCACAGCAAACTCAGGCTGCCACTGAGCAAAAGCAAGAAGAAACAAACCCACTACTTAAAGAGTGGACCGGCCCTTACGGAGGTGTGCCTGCTTTCGATAAAATGAACTTGGCCGAGCTAAAGCCAGCTATGGAAAAGGCAATGGCCCTTAACCTGACCGAGATCGACGCGATAGCCAATAACCCGCAGCCTGCCACTTTCGAAAACACCATTGAGGAGATGGAAAGAGCCGGTGATGAATTAGGTAGAGTGTTTACTTACTACGGCATCTGGAGCAGCAATGTGTCTACACCAGAGTTTAGAAAAGTACAGGCTGAACTTGCTCCTAAAATCTCTGAGTTCAACTCTAAGATTTCTCAAAACGAGAAGCTGTTTCAGCGTGTAAAAACAGTGTATGAAAACTCTAAGAAGAACCCGCTTCCAGAAGACCAGCAGCGTGTGGTGCAACTGGTGTACGAAGGCTTTGCTATGGAAGGTGCTGACCTAAGCCCGGAGAAAAAGCAACGTTATGCTGAGATCAATAAGGAGCTTTCTTCGCTTTACACTGATTTCTCTAACAACATTCTGGCTGACGAAGAGGGTTATGTAGTATACTTTACAAAAGACCAGCTAGGCGGATTGCCGGAGTCGTTTGTAAAGGCTGCTGCCAAAGCTGCTGCTGACCGTGGCAAAGAAGGCCAATATGCTGTGACCAACACGCGCTCCAGCATAGATCAGTTCCTGACTTATTCTGATGAGCGCGCGCTGCGTGAGAAAGTATGGAAAAACTACTATTCCCGTGCTGATAACGCTGACGAGAACGACAACAACGAGAACATTAAAAAAATACTGAAGCTGCGCAACGAGCGTGTAAAGCTGATGGGTTACGACAACTATGCCCAGTGGCGCTTGCAAAACCGCATGGCTAAAACACCGGAGGCGGCCATGGATCTGATGCAGGCTGTATGGCCAGCTGCCGTTGCCAGAGCCAAGGAAGAGATAGCCGACATGCAGCAAATTGCTAACAAAACCAGCAAAACCAAGATCACTATCGAGCCATGGGATTACCGCTACTATGCCGAAAAAGTGCGCCAGGAAAAGTATGACCTGAACTCTGACGAGGTAAAGCAGTACTTGGAGCTTGGTAACCTGACAGATGCGATCTTCTTTACGGCCGGTGAACTGTTCAACTTTAAGTTTACGCCGGTACCAGAAGGCTCTGTACCTGTTTTCCATGAGGATGTGAAAGTATGGGAAGTAACCGACAAGACAACTGGCCAGCACATCGGCCTTTGGTACCTGGATCCGTTTGCACGCCAAGGCAAGCGTTCTGGTGCGTGGGCTACAACGTACCGTGCCCACACCACTTTTGATGGTAAGAAAACTGTACTTTCATCTAATAACTCAAACTTTGTGAAGCCTGCGCCAGGCGAGCCTGTGCTGGTATCCTGGGATGATGCGGAAACATTTTTCCACGAGTTCGGACACGCGCTCCACTTCTTGGCTTCTAACGTAAAATACCCGACCTTAAACAGCGGTGTGCGCGACTATACAGAATTCCAGTCACAGTTACTGGAGCGCTGGTTGTCTACTGACAAGGTGATTAACCAATTCCTGAAGCACTACAAAACTGGTGAGCCAATGCCGAAGGAGTTAGTAGCTAAAATCGAGAAGGCCTCTACTTTTAACCAAGGCTTTGCCACTACCGAGTTCCTGGCTTCTGCTTTAATGGATATGTACTTCCACATGGCTGACCCAGAGAATCTAGACCCTGATAAATTTGAGCGCGAGACATTGAATAAACTGGGCATGCCGAAGGAAATTGTGATGCGTCACCGTTCGCCGCACTTCGGGCACGTATTCAGCGGCGAGGGCTATGCAACCGGCTACTACGGATACCTGTGGGCAGATGTATTAACCTCTGACGCAGCCGAAGCGTTTGCAGAAGCTCCAGGCGAATTTTACGATGCAGAGGTAGCAGCCAGATTGGTAAAATACTTGTTTGCCCCACGCAACTCTATGGACCCAGCTGATGCTTACCGTAAGTTCCGTGGCCGCGATGCCAAGATTGATGCACTGATGCGTGATCGTGGCTTCCCGGTTCCGAAGCCGCAGTCCAAAAAGTAACGTTATAAAACACCAAGTAAAAAGCCTTGCAGAAATTCATCTGCAAGGCTTTTTTATTTAATGCCTGCTATCTGACTAGCTGTACTTTCCTTGTAAGGCTTTCTCTCCCAGAGTACATTCTAACTACATACATACCAGGCGGCAGATTGCCCAGCGAGAATTGTACTTCTTTTGCGTTTACAGAACGATCCAGCAGCAACACACCTAAAATATTATAAACCTCTACCCTATCAATTACAGCCTTCGAGCTTATGTTTACCTCTTGGGAGGTCGGATTTGGGTAAAGTATTGCGAAGCCATCTCCTGCGGGAGTTCCCTCAATCATCAGCTGTACGCTTACAGGTTCTGATTTATGAGGGCCAGCAATTACTCTGTAAGAAAATGAAACTGCACCGGTTTTACCTTCTTCCGGAAGGTATAGAAAGCTACCATCTCTGTTTAAGATAAGCTGCCCGTGCTCAGGGCCAGTGTGCAGTACAGCCTCCATGTTATTGCCATCCAACGATAAATCGTTCTTTAGCACTCCATCTCTTATCTTGATCTCGTTTAACTGGCCATGTTGCACCGTGTAGTTATCTTGTATTGCCACAGGGTTTCCCGGTAGTGTGCTCATGTATTGCTTTGCCAACTCATAAGAGGCTTTGTTATATTCTACAGCTTCCCGTGTGTTTGTCCAGTTTTCCCACTTAAAGCGAGATGCAGTAGTAAAGCTTTTCCCTTCATGGAATATCGCTAATGCTATACCGTCAGACACTCTTTCTCCTCTTTCTGGTTTACCGCTTTCATTATGCATCACAGAAGCAGAGCTTGGATCCACGAAGTTCAGAAGCGTCCAAGGCAACTTGATTTCAATAGATCTATCGCGAAGTGTTACTGCATCCATAGAAGTAGGTGGTAACCCCAATCTATTAACGCGAAGGCTGCCAATGTACTGTACCTCCTGGTCGTTGTTGTTATTGCGCCAGCGCACCAGCTTCCAAGGGGCACCATTTGTGGCTACAGACTTAAATAACTGTTTAGGAGTGGTGACGCCGTGCCAGTTGCCATATATATCATACGCCTCTGTTACATACAGCTCAGCCTTGTAATTGGTAATCATAAGGGCAAACTCAGCTCTACTGTCAACGCGTTTACCGTTTGGCAGCAATGTCTCTCCCAGACCTGCATCGTATGTATCCAGTGCTAACCAGAGGGTATCGTTTACGCCCAGCGGTTTCTGGATATGCAATTTAAAGTTTAAATAAGTGAAATCAGCTCCTGCTTCAACAGCACTTACAGGACAATCAGCACAAAACTGCTCCCATGGTTGAGTGGCTGCTCCTTTCTTCTTAAAGCCGATCAAACCAAAATTCTGTTCAGCTGCTGTTACGTTATGCCATAATACACGCTTGTCTGGGTTATAGTCCATTGGGTCAGTAATCCAGGTGCGTTTAAACCACTCATCCATCAGGGCAAACTGTATACCTCCGCCGCCTCCGGCAGCGTCGATGTTCTGCAGCATACGCAGGTTGTTTTTACCTTGTGTTTCTTCGTCCATGCCTCCGTGGTGGATGCCGCTATGTGCATAATGAGCCACTCCCCAACTAGAAGGCGCGCCAAACTCACCAATAATGAGCGGCATCTTGCTGTAATGCTTCTTTAACGCCGTTAGATAACCCAAATAGCTATTCTGTCCTAAGTAGTCCGAATACCCCAGATACGCTGGGTCACGGCTTATAAAGTCTGGGTAATACGGATAGGCATGGTAGCTTGCAAAGTATCCGGCCTGCGCCTTTGCCATATTTATTGTGGCAAGATCAATGGTAACCATATCCTCATAAAGATTACCATCGGCGGCATGTTCTAAAGGGTCTAGGGTGGGCCAACTTGAGAAGCTGATTGGACGCTGTGTCTTGTACAGATCCATTTCTCTGGTAGCTAAGTAATCAATATGCTTTACTGCCCAGCTTTCGGCGGCATTTACATTTTCGATGGAAAAATAGCGCCCTTTGTATGAGGTATCACCTGAGTGTATTTCGTTGGTATGCACTACTTCAGGCGGATGGATTTCACGCCCGATAATATACCCGATCAACCATCTTGAGGCATCCCTATTGTACACGCCATGGGCTTTGCCAAGTCTGCTTGCAATTGTTCGGTTACCATGCACAGCGTCTACGTTCTCTGCTATTTCCTTCTCAAAGTATGAAGAGAGGGTGTAAAGGTCTTCGTTATAGCCGGGCACCTCTTCCTCCAGCCATACTCCTTGGAAGAAAAGCAGCGGGTGCTGTGGATTAGCTACGTTAAACGAGTCGAGCACCTCATAAAAATGTGGGTAGTGCAACGTATATAGCCTGATCGTGTTAAATCCGGCATCACGGATTAATTTAAACCACCTGCCATAATCGGCTCTGCTTGCAGCAAGCTCTCCCGGAAATGTACCTGGTTTTGCAATGCCCATATTAACTCCCTTTATAAAGAGAGGAACATACTTTTCCCCGTTCCAAACGGTAATATTGGTATTGTTGATAGAGAATGGCAGAGGCTCTGCAACAGCTTCCTGCTTTTGTTGCTGCGCACTAGCTGCTAAACAGAAAACCGACAGGAAAACACAAAGTATAAATCGAAAATTGTAATAGTGTTTCAATGATAAACAGCTAAAAAGTTAAAGTCAGATCTATAAATTTCGGAATAGCTATTTACCAGACATTGCTGCATAGAAAAGAAGAATTGTTCCGCTACTTATCAACCTGACATAATCGCTACAAAGGTAAGTTGGCAACAGGTTAAATTGGTAATCTTAGCAAACAATTTTAATGATAATACACCTCACAGAAGGAAGCTGAGATGCTACTTTGATGGTGGCTCTTTTAAAGTATATAAAGCCAAAAGCTTCACATTAGACACCTTAAAATAAATAGTTTTGATTATTTGATATTGAAGTAAATAGAAACGCGCTGCCGTGCTTTTGCTTATACTTCCTGTGCAGATCTTAGCCAGGTTAGTGCCATATTATAATCCGTGAACACTTCGTGCTCTGTAACGCCCAGTTGTTTGTAAACATCTTGAGCTTCTTGAGTAAAATCTGTTAAGGTTAGGAGCGTATTATAAAAATACTCTGGTACATACACTGCTACTTTACGAACACCGGCTTCAGCAACCAATTTTATCCAGGTATTACTTATCCATTTTCTTTCTTCAGGGGTAATAATATATATTTCCTCGTCATTGATAAACCAATTCTTAATATGATTATCGGTCGAGAATTGATTTCCCCACAAGAAAACCTTTTTACGCTCCTCTATTTCTACCTGCCTTTGCCAGTCGACTATTAATAGTGAATCTGCTTCGCAATAACGCACCACTACATAATCATTCTTCAGGACTTCACTTGTCGCTGCTCCGAAACTTTCGACTATACTCATATATAGAAGCTAATATAATACACTTCTGACTTTTTATACCTAAAAAGTAAAATACTAAAGTATAAATCAGAAACCTAAGATGTCTTCCTAAACTAAAGTTTTCCTGCTGCAAATAAGTTCGCCAAACACTCACTTTGTAGTCATTAGTGCTATTTAAGCAGCTTTTGCCCCGGTACAGTAACCTTCCGTTATGCTCTCCGTCAATTATGTAAGTACACTGTTAATCTATTTTGTTTTACACTATTGAGAGTAGCTTTATACTATCGCCTAATTTTGTTTGGTCTCTTGTTTTTGAGCAGTACCGTAAGTTGGGCGCAGTACCCAGAAGACAAGCCCGAAGATAAACCCATTTTAAAGTTAGGTGGCGCAGTTCGTTTCAACTATAACTTATCAACCTGGAAAGAGGACCAACTGGAGCGAGGCGGTGATTTTGGTTTTGACCTGTTTCGCATTAACGCAGAGGCAGCGTACAAAGGCATTAAACTAAACGCTGAATACCGCTTTTATTCTGAGGCTTTTGGCGGAAACTTTCTGAAGCAGGGTTGGTTCCAATATGACTTTTCAGACCAATCGCAGATACAGGTAGGACTTAACCAGGTACCCTTCGGTATTCAGCAGTACAACTCCAACAACTGGTTTTTTAACATGACCTATTATGTAGGCTTTGAGGATGACCACGACATGGGTATAAAGTATATCCACAACTCAGGCAGGTGGCAATGGCAGGCAGCTTATTATAAAAGTGCAGAGGATTTTGTATTCAGTTCAACAGAACCAAGCCCCAACCGTTACTCTTACGACGTAACCGGCCGCAACAAAGAAAACAACCAATTGGACTTTAAACTGGTACGGCGTTTAGGGGATAGCCTGGCTCATGAGTTGGGTTTCTCGCTACAAGGCGGCCTGCTCTACAACCTCGACACAGAACAAAACGGCACACGCCACGCCGGCGCAATACACTACGAGTATAAAACCAACCACAGCCCCTGGAATGTAAAACTACAGGCACTGCTTTACCGCTTTAACCCGAAGTATGCTGCTGCCAATGATCTGGATTTTATAGAGATGGGAGCCTACGGAGCCAACTACAACGTAGCAAATAAAGGCGAGATTTATACTTTAGGTGTATCCTACCATATACCAGTAAACACCCGTCTACTGCAGGGGGTTGATATTTACAATAACTATGGCTATTACAATAAACGAGTAAACGGCTACGAAAACTCGCATATGAATGTGCTTGGCGCACTCTTTACGGCTGGCCCCATGTACATCTACTCCGATGCTGCATTTGGCTATAACCACCCCTGGCTGGGCCCCGAATGGACAAATGCTTTTACCACCGGCACACCCGGAGATACTAAATGGCACATGCGCTTTAATGTAAACATGGGATACTATTTCTAAGCCAACAAATTATACTAAATGAGCAAAGTAAGAAGTATATCAAAAAGATCTTTCGGATTAGATGTAAACGGACCTGTGTTTTGGTCCTCCATTGTGTTCCTGGTGATCAGTATCGCACTGGTACTTATTTTCAGGAAAGATGCAGAGGAGTTCTTTAGCGCTACGCAAACAGCGGTTACATCAAACATGGGCTGGCTATTTATACTTAGCGTAAACATCTTTGTAGTCTACTGCCTGTTTATGGCCTTCAGCCGTTTTGGCAAAATAAGGTTAGGCGGGAAAGATGCAAAGCCAGAGTTTAGCACCTCAGCCTGGTTTGCCATGCTTTTCAGCGCTGGTATGGGTATCGGATTGCTTTTCTGGAGCATCGCCGAGCCTGTTAACCACTTCCAGACGCCTCCGTTGGGCGAGCCAGGCACACCTGCAGCTGCTAGGCAGGCCATGAATTATACTTTTCTGCACTGGGGGCTGCATGCCTGGGCAATTTATGCGCTGGTAGCTTTAGCCTTGGCATACTTTACTTATAACCGGCAGTTACCCCTTACTGTTCGCTCTGCTTTTTACCCATTCCTAGGTGAGCGTATTCATGGTATTGCAGGCCATGTGATTGATATACTAGCGGTAATTGCTACACTTTTTGGTTTAGCTACTTCATTAGGTTTGGGTGTGCAGCAGGTAGCAGCCGGATTAAACCATGTGTTTCCTGCCATTGTAAACAATGTAACCACCCAAATCATACTTATAGGCGTTATCACAGGCATTGCCACTATTTCTGTAGTAACCGGAGTAGATAAAGGCGTGCGTATTCTAAGTGAGTGGAACATCCGTATTGCTTTGTTTATACTTGTGGCAGTACTCGTGCTAGGTCCCACTGTTTTTATACTTGGCTCTTATGTGCAGAACACCGGCTCTTACATTGGTAACTTTATGCAGCTCTCTTTCTGGAACGAGGCTTACTCAAACAGGAACTGGCAGGGCGGTTGGACGGTGTTTTACTGGGCCTGGTGGATATCGTGGGCACCGTTTGTAGGAATCTTTATTGCGCGGGTATCCAAAGGAAGAACCATAAAGGAGTTTATACTTGGCGTGCTCATTGCCCCTTCTCTACTCTCTTTTCTGTGGATGACGGCTTTTGGCAGCACGGCCCTCCGCGAAACTTTGGGCGGTGACCTAACTATTGCTGATGCAGTAGCAGCTGATATGTCCACGGCTTTGTTTGTGTTCTTTGAGCAACTGCCCTTCTCAACAGCGCTTTCAGTGGTAGGAATTATACTTGTGGCGGGTTTCTTCGTCACCTCCTCCGACTCCGGCTCCTTGGTTGTGGTTAGCCTTACCTCTGGGGGCAAACCAGACCCTTCGGTGGCGATACGGGTTTTCTGGGCACTGGCTGGTGGGGCAATTGCGGCAGTACTATTACTTGGTGGCGGCCTGCAGGCACTACAGACTGCTGTTATTATAACAGGTTTGCCTTTTGCTATTATACTTTTACTGATGTGCTACAGTCTCTACCGTGGCTTAAGCGAAGAGGCAGAAGAAGAAACCAAACTCGGCAAGGCACAAGAACGCAAAGCGTACCAACAGCTGGTAGCAGAAATGCTGACCAAACGAGCCCAGAAGCAGGAAACTACTCAAAAATCCAATCCCATAACTCCTTCAAACCCTGATAGGCCATGATTAAAATAGATGCCATGATGGTCTGCTTAGACCTAAGCGACATAGACGAGAAACTGGTTGCATTCTCCAGGTCCATTTGCGAGCGTATGCAGGTGGGGAAAGTATACTTTGTACATAATATTAAGCTGTATGAGCTAGGCGATGATTTCCGGGAGATGTTTGGCGACGTAGACCTGGCCCAGGAAGTAGAAGGCAACATTAACGATATTGTAGGCGAACATTTTGCCAATACCTGCGATTATGAGGTGCTGGTAAGCGAAGAGCCCAACACAGAAGTTATACTTGCCGACCTCGTTAAACGCTACAACATTAAGTTAACGCTGCTAGGTAAGAAAATGAGCACTAAAAGTACAGGCTCATTAGGTACTAAACTGCTGCGTATACTTCCGTGCAGTGTGTTGGTGTTGCCCGAAACCGCCAGTTTCAACATCCAGAAAGTACTGGTGCCGATAGATTTCTCCGATACCTCGGTGCACGCGCTCCGGCTAAGCAAAAACCTCTCAGACCAGTTGGGGCTGCAGCTCGAAATTATGCATGTGTACCGTTTGCCATCTCAGTTTTTCCCGCTGATATCAGAAGAGAAAGCTGTTAGAAAAGCCGAGGAAGTTGTAAAAAGTAAATTTGCTGACCTACAAAAACGGCACCAGGAAATTGCCGGTGTGCCTTATACGTTGGTAAGGGCCGCCAATAAAAGTATAGCCGAACGCATTACCCTGCACCTCGAAAAAGGCCTCCATAACCTGCTGGTACTTGGGCTGAAGGGAAACAATCCATTACCATCTTTAAGCTTGGGCAGTGTGCCTACCGAAATGTACAATACAGATATTAACGTGCCGCTGTGGCTGGTTTACTCTGAAGAAGTGATCAAATAAAGTATAGCGGTTACAGGAGGCAAAAACTATACTAAGCCTGCCCTAACTAGGTTTCGGACGCCTGTTACCACCATATCTATGCCTATAGCACCCAGAAAGAAGCCATTGATGCGCAGTAGTATCTCCATGTTTTTATCAAAAGCAACCTGTACTTTTCTGGAGCGCATGCCACGGCGCACATTCTTTAGTCCCATGATAATAGCAAAGTTGATCGCCATGATAATAACCAATGAAAGTATACCTTGCCACAACACCAACTGCTCCGACATCAGCACAGTTAGCGAGATGGTACCGGCTCCCACCATAAAAGGCAATGCAATCTCAGAAGCAAGATCATGCAGATCTCCTTTTATCTGAATAAAGGCCTTTTTGCCCTGCACAATAAAAATGTACGCAAAAGAAAACAGCACAATCCCCCCAAATATCCTGAATGACTCAAAATTTATGCGAAACACTTTCTGAAACAAAAGATCGCCCAGGAGCAAAAAAGCAAGGTAAATACCGAAAGAAATACTGCTCGCTTTGATGAATACAGATCTGAAATCCTCATCAGAAAGGTCGCTCATAACAGGTTTTAAGTACAGGAAGAGCGCGAAGGGGTTTAGCATTACCAAAAAACTAACTATTGCTGTAATCATAGAATCATTAGAGATGTAAGATGGTTCTTACTACGTAGCCTACTGCTGGTAGATGTATAAAGGATGATATTAAACTGATCAGAGAGCATCAGCAAGCGGATGTTGACAGCGGTATGACTCTTTATAGCGGCACTCTCGGGTAATTGCACACTTCTACCTCCTCCCCGCTTTTCGTGTTAACTAAACGACTTGGGCGGTTACTTTGCGCCAGTTCATGTGCTCTTGCTATTGCTTCCTCTTCGCTTCTAAATGTCTCTATTACGGTTTTGTAATGGTCTAGTAACTGCCACTGCTGCTTCTCCTTATCCCACGTTATGCGGTAAATATTGTCCCTGATGTGTTGCTTGTTTTGGATCAGGTCAAGTATAACTTTGCCGTCGCTGTAGCTACCATCCGGGTAAGGCATCGGCAACAAGGCAAAGAAAATGTAGTACATGGAAAAGTATGTAAACTGATAAGTAAGCAACCCTGCCTCCACCATATCTTCTTCTACCATATACATCACGGCAACAGCAGCAGCTGCATTAAACAAAACCCCTCCAGAAAATATCAGCAGGTTAGCCAAACGCTTATTTCGCTTCAGGTTATCAAAGGAGCACTGGCCATACCAGAAGTAGTATTTCCTTATCTCAAGAATACCTGCTTTAAAAAGCACGCTTCCGCTACCAATGGTTACTTTGATGTTTTTCGCGCCCATTAGCCAGGCAAAGAACACATGGCCGGCCTCATGCAGGAAAGATATAGCCGGTAGTACCAGAAAGAAGGCCAGGAAAAACTTCGGAAGATCATTAATGCCAAACATAACTCTATTTGTTACGATTTCTGGCAGCTTTGTTCCATAAAAAAAGTATGCCTCATAAAGCCCTTACCTAACGGGAGAATGAATCTGATCTGTTTATACTTTATAGAATAAACATCTAGGGCACCCGCTCGTTATTAGGTAAACTTTAATAGCTAATCATATCATTGAAAAGATTTCTGAAAGCAAGCTGGCAAATACTGAAAGACTCCAAGAAGAACTTTCAGAGAGACGAGCCTATCGTTTACAGTGCGGCTATTGCATTCTTTACAATCTTTTCTCTACCTGCCATTCTTATCTTTCTCACTTTTTTGGGCAACATCTTCTTTCCGGAAAGTGAGGTGCGGCAAGCGGTAGTGCAACATATAGAGTCTCTGATTACAAAAGAAGCGGCAGAACAGGTAGATGAAGTGCAGAGCAATGTCAGCGAAGTTCCTTTAAGTTTCTGGGGTATTGTAGTGGGCCTGGCTGTGGTTATAAAAAGCGCTACAATCATTTTCTTTATCACCCAAAAAGCCCTGAACTCGGTGTGGCAGGTACGGGTAAAAACAGAAGTAAACTATCTTAAGCTGCTCAAGCACCGGGTTATTACTTTGGTACTGGTTGCCAGCCTGGGCTTTTTCTTTTTATCCAGCATTTTATTAGATGTGCTGTTAAATGATTTTACCGATGAACTAAGGGCGCTGTTCGAGGAGCATCTTAGCCCTGCCCTACGCACCATAAACACCGTATTTAACGTTGCCATGATGCTGGCTTTTTTTTCAGCAGTACACAAGTTTTTGCCCGACGCCAAGGTAGGTTGGAAGAATGCACTGGCCGGTGGCATAATTACTTCGGCACTTTTTCTGATAGGTAAGGAAATTATCAATCTTATACTTGATAACATCAAAATAACGGGCATTTACGCCACAGCTGGCTCATTGGTGGTGCTACTGCTCTGGGTGTTTTACTCTGCCGTTATCTTAATGTTGGGGGCCGAGGTGACAAAAGCGTACTCTGATTACCACGACGAGGATGTAGAGCCCACTGAAATTGCTACGAAGTACAAACAAGCAAAAGAAACGCAGCCTTAACCCCTGCTACAGCAGCTCCTTTATAGCCATTACAATAAAAGCAATCGTGCCACCGTATACAGCAATTTTTGTAGTGGTAGAGGCATTCTGCAGAAAGGCTGTTTGACTGTTATACTTTATCACGCCCAGCATGGTAAGCGACAAGTATAAGAACAGGATAATTGGAATAACAGTGAAAAGTATCTCCCAGAAGTGCTGCATGGCTTCTTATATCTAAAAGTATAAAAACAGAACCTCCAGATCATGTGTTCCGGAGGTTCTGGAGTATGAATTGCAGGAAAGGTAGCTTAGTAAGCTCTTCCTACCTTGTTTTCTACAAAGTTCATAAAGGCACGGTTTACTACACCTGTACCACCCGGTGTAGGGTAATTGCCGGTAAAATACCAGTCGCCTTTGTGGTTCGGGCAAGCCAGGTGCAGGTCTTCTATAGTTTGATAGATAACCTGTACCTCAGCATTAATACCCGGTGCCTTTACAATTTGCGATACCTTCTCAGATATCTCGTCGGCTGTAAACTGATCGAATAACTCCTGCACAAAGTTTTTCTCTTTAAAAACAGGAGTACCCTGTGCTTCCACACATTTCTGATATACTTCCTGCACCATGCAGCTCTTGCCTCTGTCGTCCAGTAAGCCAAGCATCGCTCTGAAAGCTACAAACTCTTTTACCCTCGACATATCAATGCCGTAGCAATCCGGGTAGCGGATTTGAGGGGCGCAGGATACAATAATGATTTTCTTCGGCTCCAGCTTATCCAGCATTTTAATAATGCTTTTCTCCAGTGTAGTACCGCGTACAATAGAGTCATCTAATACCACCAGCGTATCAATTTTCTTTTTGATAACCTCGTAAGTGGTGTCGTACACGTGCGTAACCAGGTCGTCGCGGCTGCTGTTGTCGGTAATGAAGGTGCGCAGCTTGGCATCTTTTATAACCAACTTGTGCGCACGTGGCTTGTACTGCAGAATTTCATCCAGCTCTTCTTCTGTCAGCTGGTTATTAAGGATAGCTTTTTTGCGGTAAGTACGCAGGTAATCTTCAATCCCTTTCATCATACCTAACCAAGAGGTTTCGGCAGTATTCGGGATGTAAGAAAATACTGTATCCTTCAGGTTATAATCCACTGCCTCCAATATCTGCTTGCACAGTAAGCGGCCCATGTTAAGGCGTTCGTTATAGATCTCCGGGTCATTGCCCCTGGAGAAGTAAATGCGCTCAAAGCTACACGACATTTTCTCGCCCTGCGGCATGATCTCCTTCAGTTCCGGATTACCTGCTTTGTCAACAATTAGTGCGTGCCCTGGCGTTATTTCTTTTATCTGGTTGTAATCAATATCGAAAGCAGTTTTGATAGCTGGCTTTTCAGAAGCAATTACCACCACCTCGTCGTCTGCATAATAGTAAGCAGGACGAATACCATTAGGATCACGCACCACAAAAGAGGCACCGTAGCCGGTAAGGCCAGCCATGGCGTAACCACCGTCAAAATCTTTACAGGCACGCTTTAGTACACGCTGCAGGTTCAGGTGCTGCTCTATCAGGTTGGTTATTTCCTTGTTGGTGTAGTCGCCTTTCTTAAACTCATCGAACAGCATCTGGTTCTCTTCGTCCAGGAAGTGGCCTATTTTCTCCAGTACTGTAATGGTATCGGATTTATGCTTTGGGTGCTGGCCAAGCTCCAGTAGTTTCTGGAACTGCTCATCCACGTTGGTCATGTTAAAGTTACCGGCTACAGCCAGGCTGCGGCTACGCCAGTTGTTTTCGCGTACCATCGGGTGGCAATTGTCTACGCTGTTGATGCCGTGGGTGCCGTAACGCAGGTGGCCCAGGTATACATCTCCCAAAAAAGGCATATTTTCCCAAATCCATTCTGTATTGTCTGCCTGTTCCGGATGGTCTTCTTTCAGGTTTCTGAATTCCTTACCAATCTTACCAAAAATACTATCAATGGCGCGGGTCTTAACAGAACGGAAACGGTTGATGTAATCGATACCAGGAAGTGCGTTTATTTTGATACTGGCAACACCCGCACCGTCTTGCCCGCGGTTATGCTGTTTTTGCATCAGCAGGTACAGCTTGTTAACGCCGTACATCGGGGTGCCATACTTCTCTACATAATAATCGATCGGTTTTCTGAGCCTGATCAGGGCAATGCCGCATTCGTGCTTAATAGAGTCGCTCATGGATGCTTTTATTGTGCCAGCAGTTGGTCGATCCAGTGCAGGAGCAGGTCCGGTTTAAAGAACAGCACCAGCAACGGAAGCGCAAACAACGCCAGCAAGAGTTTATTCGACAGTGAAGTAACTAAATTTTCTTCTCTTTGATTCCTTTTAAAGAAAAGGTAGAACGGAATCTTAATATAATAGAACAAGGCCACACCTGTAAGCAATACGCCCACCACCAGCAAAGCCAGTAACATAGAACTATTACTTAAAGTATAAGCTTCCCAGATATTGGTAAAAATGAGCAGCTTGCCCATAAAACCAGCCAACGGAGGCAAACCTGTAAGCGAGAGCAGGTACAGCAAAGCCATCACACCTAGATATGGATACACTCTGCCTAGTCCGCTGAAATCCTCTAGTTGCTCCACCCCTAGTTCATCCTCTGAGATCTGCAGGAACAGGAAAACACCAAAATTCATGAACAGCAGCACCGCCAGGTAGAAAAGTATACTTGATGTGTAATCGGTTTCAAAAGCCAATAAAGCTGCCAGCAGAAAACCTGCATGCGACACGGAGGAAAAAGCCATCAGCCTGCGAGGCGTTTTCTGCCAGAGCGCAGTAAGATTACCGATTACCAAGGTTGCTATTGCTGCAATGCCCAAAAACAGCTGCACATCCGAGAAAGCCAACTCATCGGCAAATGGAGTTACAAAGCGAAGTATAACCAGTACACCTGCCATTTTAGGACCAGTAGAGAACAATGCCACCACTGGCATAGGCGCTCCACGATACACATCCGGCACCCAGAAGTGAAACGGTACGGCGGAAATCTTAAAGAAGAAGCCTGCAAATACAAGTATGGCTGCAATAGTAACAAGCAAACCATCAGCCTGTAAAAGTGCTAATGCGAAATTATCAGAAGTATAATTTAAGGTACCGGTAAAGCCGTAGAAAAACGACATGCCATAAACCATCACCCCCGCCGAAAGCGCACCGTAAAGCACATACTTCAGGCCGGCCTCTACAGAACGGCGGTTGTCTTTAAGTATAAGTGTAAGGATATATGAGGCGATGGAAACAGTCTCAATGGCCAGAAAAACCATCAGCAGGTT
Source organism: Pontibacter sp. H249 (assembly GCF_037892465.1). Lineage (NCBI taxonomy): Bacteria > Pseudomonadati > Bacteroidota > Cytophagia > Cytophagales > Hymenobacteraceae > Pontibacter > Pontibacter sp. H249. The sequence goes on from NZ_JBBKTR010000013.1 coordinate 97,658, forward strand.
TACAGACTTGGCCATCAGGTTGAGCCCCAGCACCAAAATAAGTATAAGCCCATAATATTCGCCTCGGCCTTGCTTCAGGTTTTCGAGGGGCTTACTTTGAAGCGATAAAAGTATGGTAAAGATACCTGCCGCACTAAAAAGTATACCTCCAAAGCGAGCCAAACCATCAGACTGCAGCAAATCCAGGAAGTTGTTGCCACCGGAAGTATAGCCACCTAATAGTTGAATAACCAGTGTTGCGAACATGCCTGTAAGTGCCAGCCACGGCAGCAGCTGCTTTATAGTTTTAGATTTGAACAGGTCCAGTGTAACCAGCAGCAGGAAGAAAAACGCCAGCAGCAACTCAGGCAGCAGTGAGCCTGCCCCTGCAAGTATGGCATTGATTTTATCTGATAAAATAGCCGCCTGCTCGTTCACTTACTTTATAATCGTAGATAAAACCATATTCAATTGTTCCTGCCCGTTTTGTAGCACAAGTTCTGTAAAACCTGTTACCGAAACGCCCATTTTATCGAGCAGCAGGTGCGGAAAAATACCAAACAGCAGGGCAAGTATAGCCAGCGGTACTAACATCAGGTACTCGCGTTTAGTTAAGTCAGAGATTACGGCATTTTCGCGCAACTCCGGAAATATCCAGTACTTGCCAAAGAACATGCGCTGCAAGGCCCACAGGTAATAAGCCGCACTCAGCAACAGGCCAATAACCGCCACCACCGTCATCCAGCGCGGCAGCATACCTGTTACATCTGGTGCGCTAAAACCTCCCAACAACACCATCAACTCCGAAATAAACCCAGAAAAGCCCGGCAAACCCAGCGAAGCAAAGAAAGCGATCACTACAAACGTAGTATAAGTCGGCATGCGGTTAGCCAGACCTCTGAAGTTGAGGATCATTCTGTCATGGGCACGGTCGTAGATAACCCCAACCACCAGGAATAGCATGGCTGAGATAATACCGTGGCTGAACATCATGTAAACCGCACCGTTTACGCCCTCTACTGTAAGTGAGGCCAGCCCCAGCAGCACAAAACCCATGTGTGATACGGACGAGTAAGCAATCAACTTTTTCAGGTCGTTCATGGCGAGGGCACACAGCGCACCATAAATAATCGAGAGTACACCCAAACCACCCACCAGCACAGAGAAATATGCGCCGGCATCCGGGAAAATAGGGTAAACAATTCTGATTAAGCCATAGCCACCCACTTTTAGAAGTATAGCCGCCAGTAAAACAGATATCGGCGTTGGGGCCTCTACGTGGGCATCGGGTAACCAGGTATGTACCGGCACCGACGGCACCTTAATAGCGAAACCGGCAAACAGCAATAGGAACGCAATAAAACGCAAAGGCATATCCCACAGCACCGAACCAGACAGCACATGCAGCAAACTACCCGGTATAAAATTGGCTGGCTCCATCATAGCCGGTATGCTAAACGTACGCACTAAATCTGAGCCACTTATCACATTCTGCTGCAGCATTTGCTGTACCTGTAGTATAGCATCCGGACTGGCAACGCCATTCTGGAGCAGGTCTAGTTGCGCTGCTGTAGCCATTGGGTCAATTACAGAAGTATAAAGCCCAATCATTACAATAAGTATGAAAAGTGAGCCTACCAGTGTATAAATAAAGAACTTGATAGCAGCGTATTCCCGCTTCGGCCCTCCCCAAATACCAATGAGAAAGTACATTGGCAGGAGCATGAACTCAAAGAAGAGATAAAACAGGAAGAAGTCTAGCGCCAGGAAACAGCCCATCACACTCGCCATGAGCAGCAGGTAGAGCAGGAAATATCCCTTTATGTTTTTGGTGATGGTCCAGGAGGAGATAACGCCGATAACGCCTATAATACCTGTTAGGAGCACCAAGCCTATACTTACGCCATCTACACCTACAAAATAGTCGATCTGCAGGCGGCCTAGGCTACCCAGCGAAAAGCCGATCCAGTTCAGTTTTTCTACAAACTGATATCCGGTTTGCCCATTGGCAAAGGCAGTACCATCAAACCTGAAATATAACAGCAGAGCCAACACCAACTGCACTATGGTTCCCGACAGCGCCACAACCCGTACAGGCTGCTGCATTCGGGTAGGCATCAGCAACACAACAAGTGCCGCCAGCAGAGGTGAGAAAATTAAGCCGCTAAGTATAAAATCCATCAACTGGTTAATTGTTGATTGTTAATTGTTAATTTTTATCGGTATCGTTAGACACTCACAGGTCTTAAATAAATTGTGAAGGTAAATCCTTCTAATCACTAAAATCTCCTTAATCTGTGGTCAAAGATACTTTAAAACAAGACGATATATAGTATAATCAAAATAAATCCGAACAAAGAATAGGCATAGTACGACTGCACCTTTCCGTTTTGCAAACCTCGGCCAAAGCGGCCAAGCATTTTAGCAATAGCACCAATCAACCACACTGTACCGTCTACTACCAACCTATCAAACCAGGCTATGATCTTAGACAATACCACCAGCCATTTACTGCCGTAGTTTAAGGTATAATCAATCACGCGCTTATCCACACGGTACAGTCCCCGCGCCAAAAGCAAAGTGGGCTTTACAAAAGTATGGCTATACAATTGGTCGAGGTAAAAGTGGTGGTAAGACAGTTTTGCAAATGCGCCTGTTGGTTGCTCCTGTAAGAGCTGTTCGTCTGTTCTGCGGTTATACTTTGCAAGGGCTATGGCTATACCGCCGGTAGCCAGAAAAGCAGACAAAACACCGATAACAATGTGCGGCAGACGATTTGACTCATCTTGCAGCCTTACTGCCTGCACCAGGTTATCTGCCAGTGAAATAATGTCGAATTTTTTCAGGCTGATGCCCTCTACCACCCAACTGCCACTAAAGCTAAGCGGATTTAAAGAGAAGAAGATACCCAGCGAAAGTATAGCCAGTATAATTACCGGCACCAGCATTACCCGCTCTGTTTCCTGCTTATGAGACATCCTGATTTGGTGCACATCGAAAGGTGCTCTGAAATTACCGAAGAACATGAACCACATATGGCGTGTCATGTAGTAGGCTGTGAGCAGCACCACCACAAAGCCGGTTATCGGAACGATAAAGTATAAGCTGTTGCCGTTCGCGCTCATCGTTTCTGCCCAAGCCCAGGCTACCGAAAGTATGGCATCTTTAGACAAAAAACCTGAGAACAACGGGATACCAGCCAAAGCCGCAGCAGCCAGCAAATACGAATAAAACGTAAGCGGCATGGTTTTGCGCAAGCCTCCCATGTTACGGATGTCCTGTGCATCTAGGTGTTCTGCGTGGTGCATGTGGTGCAGCCCGCGGTGCATAGCATGTATGATGATACCAGAATTAAGAAACAGCGCCGCTTTAAAGAATGCGTGTGTGGTCAGGTGGAAAAGCGAGGCATCGTAAGCGCCTGTACCCATACCCATTACCATATACCCTAATTGGGAAATGGTAGAGAAGGCCAATACAGCTTTAATATCATATTGATTAAGAGCAGCCAGCGCACCGACTAAGGCAGTTATTGCGCCCACTATGGCTATAATGGTAAGCGCATCCGGCGTAAAAAAAGCATAGCAACGCGCTACTAAGTATACACCAGCTGCTACCATGGTTGCTGCGTGTATTAACGACGAAACGGGTGTTGGCCCCTGCATGGCATCGGGCAACCATACCTGCAACGGAAACTGCGCCGATTTACCCACACAGCCCATAAATAGACCTAACCCAGCCAGCGTTAAAAACATCGGACTTAACTCTAAGAGCCATGGCTGGTCGTTTAAAGTATAGGCAAGTATAAAGTTATTGCTGCTCCAGTTGCCGTTGCTAATCAACATTCTCAGCGCCTCCAAGTCAAAGGTGCGGAAGTAAGTATAAAAGGCAAACAACCCCAGCAACAAACCAATGTCGCCGATGCGGTTTACCAGAAATGCCTTTTTGTTAGCAGCAATGGCGGCAGGTTTTTGGTACCAGAACCCGATGAGCAGGTACGACGACAAACCAACCAACTCCCAGAACATGAACAACAGCAACAGGTTATCTACCAGCACAATGCCCAACATGCTAAAGGTAAAGAGTCCCAGGTAAGCGAAGTACCGATGATAGCCTTTGTCGCCGTGCATGTAGCCCACTGAGAACAGTTGCACTAGCATAGAGATGAAGGTAACGATCACCAGCATCAGCACCGTGAGGTTATCTAGCAGTATACCTGCCGTAAAATCAGAAACAATATTGGATGGTATACTAAACCAGGTAGTGCGGGTATGGTAGGCAGCGGTGTTCCAGGTTTGGGCAAAAAGCCATACCGAAAGTATAAACGCCAGGCCGGTTAAGCTTATGCCGAGCCAATCGCCGCGACGGGGTAACTTTCTGCCAAACAAGTATAAAACGGCAAATCCGAGCAGGGGCAGCAAGAGCACAACCATTGCTGTAGTGGTTTGTGGCGTGCCTGCCAATGGTTTCAGAAGTTCGGACAGCTCCAAGTTTATACTTTGCGTTTCAGGTTTCTGCGTTTTCAGCGGCCAAAGTTAACCAAGATTTATAAGATTGGAAGGATTTAAAGATGATTGTACGAGTATAGTTGAATACTTAGGGGTGAATTGTTTGGAATCATGTTTATACTACCGGGACAGTGCAATTACGAAATGTACTACATCTTAAAAATCTTACTTCTCAGCAGTAGCAATCTCGCTCAGGTTAGCTGTTTTAAAATGCTGGTATACGCGCAGCACAATAGCCAGCGCAACGGCAGCCTCAGCGGCAGCCACTACAATTACAAACAGCGAAAACATCTGCCCCTGCAGCAGCAACGGGTCGTGGCGGCTGAAGGCTACCAGGTTCAGGTTGGCCGCGTTAAAAATTAGTTCTATGCCCATCAGCACCACCACTGCATGGCGTTTGGTGATAACAGCCAGCACACCTATACTGAAAAGCACAGCACTTAGAAGTAGAATATGTTCTAAAGGAATCTGCTCCATATCTATACTTTCTGTTTATCAGTGGCAATATAAGCGGCTCCCATCAGGGCCATTAAAAGCAGCAGCGAAGCCAGCTCAAAAGGTAACACAAAATCTGTCATCAGTTTGATACCTATACTTTGCACGGTACTTTTCTGATTGCCCAGCACATTTAGTTCGGTTGTCTGTAACCACGGCAGACTGCTAATGTTGGCTTTAAGTATACTATAGCTTAGACCGACAAGTATAAGTCCGGCCACTAATGTACCCCAAACCGTATTTACGTTCTCTGAAAGTACCGACTTATCATGTACGCGGCTGCTAAGCATGATTCCGAAAAGTATAAGCACCAGCACGCCCCCCACATACACCATTAATTGGGTTACTGCTATAAAGTCAGCAAACAGCAACACGTAAATGCCGGCTATACTTAGCAAGGTTATCAGCAGCGAAAAACCCGCATAAAGCAGGTTGCGCGTCAGCACCATGTAGGCTCCCGAAAGTATGGCAAGTATGGCGAAGATGTAGAAAAGCACTTTTCCAGTTATTAGTTAACAGTAATTATTTATCTAAAGGCTTAGCAGTGCACGAAGGTCCTGCTGGCATTCGTTTTGCGCCCAAGGCGTTTGCTCCATAACAGACACTAGCGGGAGCTGCGCACGCCGCTAGGTCTTTAGCTTTATTGTTTTCTTGCAGCCAATGCCGCCGCTTTTGCCGCTGCCATTTCTTCCTGCTGCTTTGCCAGCAGCTGCTTCTTCTCCTCGGCCTGCTCTGGTGTAAGGTCTGTAAAGTGGTAAATCATGTTCTTGATATCTACTTCAGCAAAGTCATACACAGGTGTCATGGTCAGGCAGTCGGTTGGGCAAACAGTAGTGCAGAGACCGCAGTAGCAGCACTTGGCCATATCAATATCAAAAACCGGTGCATACAGTCGCTTCTTGGTACCATCGGAGGTTAGGCCAATCTCTTCCGTTGCTTTAACCGACTCGATGGTAATGCAGTTTACCGGGCATACTTTGGCACACAAGTCGCAGACAATGCAGTCGTCGATTTCGTTGTGCAGGCGATAGCGACCATTGTCGGGTACAGGTATGGCTTCGTACGGGTACTTCAGCGTCACCAGTCCGTCGGGCTGCTTAAAGTAATTCTCGTCTGTCACGTACTCCGGGGTGCGGCGGTTTTTAGCACGCAAAAAGTGCTGCCACGTCAGGCGCAGTCCACTTACCAGCGACTTCACCACGTCCCAGAATCCGGATTTATGTTTTATGGTTTTAGTTTCCATAATTTATATGTGGAGCGTTCCCCCCTAACCCCTCCAAGGAGGGGAATTTGCTAATTTGTATTTTGTTATCCCGAATGTAAAGAGATATCTAATTAGAATTCCAGATAGATTTCTCGCTTATCGGGGGGACCTACCCCCAGTTCGAAATGATAATAGTTTTATATCATTAACAACCGCCAAATGCCTGCTATCAGTACCACTCCCAATGCAATCGGAGTCAACACCTTCCAGCACAGGTGCATCAGTTGGTCTACACGCAGGCGTGGGTACGTCCAGCGGATCTGCAGTTGCAGAAACAGCAGCACAAATGTTTTACTCAGTAACCAGAACCCGCCCCAAAGCATACTCGACAGCTCCCCAATGGTACCAGTCGTCCAGTTGGCAAGTTCAATAGAACCGATGTTTGGAAGCGGCGTGTTCCAACTGCCCAAGAAAAGTATAACCGCTACCAGGCTCACCAGCACCATCATACTATACTCTGCCAGAAACAGCACCGCAAACCTGAACCCTGAGTATTCTACGTGGAAACCCGCCACCAGCTCCGACTCCGCTTCCGGAATATCGAAAGGTGCACGGTTGCTCTCGGCCAGCGAGGCGATGAAATAAATTATAAAAGCTACCAAAAGTATAGGTGCCCTGAAAATGTTCCAGGTAGTGATGCCGCCAATATTTGTTGTTTCGATGCCCAGTGCCTGAATGCCAAAAAGCCAGTTTGCCTCATACTCCAGCCCCGGGAAGATCTGCATTAACACACCCTGTTGGTAACTAATCTCCTGGAAATCCAACGACTGGCAAACCATCACTGCCGAAAGTATAGCCAGCCCTGCCGGAATCTCATAGGAAACAATCTGCGCTACCGAACGCATCGCACCCAGCATAGCATACTTGTTATTCGAGCCCCAGCCTGCCATTAGCAAACCAACTACGTCCAAAGAAATGATCGCCAGCAGGTAGAAAACCCCTATTCCGATACCAGCCGGCACCAGATCGGGGGTGAAAGGGATAACGGCAAAACCCGCAAAAACAGCGGCGAAGATAAGTATAGGTGCCAGCTTGAAAAGACTCTTATCGGCAGCGGCAGGAACGATATCTTCTTTCTGCAGCAGCTTTAAAACATCCAGCACCGACTGCAACGAACCATAAGGACCGGCCTCTGTAGGCCCCATGCGGTCCTGCATAAAAGCGGCCACTTTGCGCTCTGCGTACGCCAGCACGATCACTATCAAGAGCAACAGCACAAGTGTAAGCACAAAAGCAAGCATAGGTGTTCAGGTTTCGTTAGCAGGCAAAGGTAGGGTTATAATTTGGAAATTTGAAGATATGGGGATTGGAAGATAGGGTTTTGTAGGGACAGGTCGCGACCTGTCCGAATTGTGCAGAGAAATTTGTCTGAATCAGGATTTGCAGGATGGACAGGATTATTCATACCATTTAATATCCTTCTGTACTATTTCCCAATTTCCATTTCTTTTCTCCATAACAAATCCATTTCCGTAACCACAGAGCTTTCTACAAACAAACTTTAACTCAACATAAGCTCTTGATTGGTGATTGTTAAAGAGTGGTATTGAAAAGTAATAAAATGCTGTTTTCTCTCTTGCTATCAATTTAGGTTCTTGCTCAAGAAGGGTAGTAAAGTTCAAATTGTCAAACTTATTTGTATCCAGTCTGGAGTTTACCAACATATTATTTTGATACAAAAGGAAGGAAGAATCGTGAGCTGTAAAAGGCGCATTTACACCATGTATTCCAACTAATTTATAGAAGTTATTAATCCAGGGAAATTGAGGATCACGCCTAAGTTTTATCGTATCGGGGAAATATATTTGAAGCTTGTAAAGATCAGTTGCAAGTGGTATTTCACTCTTCTCACCATGAAATAAGCTATCTTGTATGATAACAGCCTGTATAACTTTATTTACATCTTCCTCTGATGGCAGCTTATATTTTTCTTCCTGCTGTACCTGGTTACACGAAAAAGCAAACAACAGCAGAAACAGAAAGAAGTTATACTTCAAAATAGGCACATCCATATTCTTAACTAATCAGATTCCGTTTGCCTTAGTAAGTATAATCGGTTCTCCGTCGGTGATAAGTATAGTATGTTCGTGCTGTGCCACAAAGCCGCCTTTTTCTGCCAACAATGTCCAGCCGTCGCCTTTTTCGTGGGTGTAGCTGCCTTTGGTGGAGATAAAGGTCTCGACGGCAACTACCGTATTTTTCTTGAAGCGTTGGGTATTATACTTGTCGTAGAAGCAAGGAATCTCGTGCGGTGGCTCATGCAGGCTTCTGCCTACGCCATGCCCTACCAGGTTTTTAATCACTTTAAAGCCGTTCTTTTTGGCTTCTGTTTCTATTACCCTGCCGATGTCTGAAATTCTTACACCTCCTTTGATTCCGCTTAATGCTTTATACAGCGCAGCAACAGAGGTCTCAACCAATTTATTTAAACCGTGAACATCCTCCCCTAGCACAAACGAGCCACCGTTGTCAGCAAAGTAACCGTTTAACTCAGCCGATACATCAATATTTACCAGATCGCCGTCTTGCAGCACCGTATCAGTAGAGGGTATGCCATGAGCTGCCTCATTATTAACGCTAATGCAAGTATAACCGGGGAAATTGTAGGTTACTTTAGGTGCCGACTTTGCGCCGAAAGCCTGTAGGATTTCATAACCAAAGTCATCTAGTTCTTTGGTCGTCATTCCTGGCTTTGCATACTCCCGCATTTGTTTCAGCGTAGTGGCAACAGCTTCGCTTACATTTTGCATCCCGATCAGATCGGCTTCTGATTCTATTGACATAGCTTCGTTTTTATATTTAAATTATCTCTCCACTAAATGCGGCACAAACTGCGACAGATTCGTGATAATGCCCTTTTCTCTTCTAAAACCTATAGCACAGCCCTCTCCTGCCCAAAAAACACCAGCCTGGTATTGGTAGCCGTTGCTGTCTTCGGGTAGGTCGCACCAGCGTTGGTATACTTGCAACTGGTTATCGTACTCGCCTGCTACTTTGGTTACGCGCACTCTGTCAACTACCTCAACGCTCTGCCCTTCGCGGCCAAAGTATGGTTTGCGAATATACTTGCCACTAAGCGGCTCCAGATCGGTTTCGAGTAGCAACGGGTGGTATGGGTATGCTTTCCAGAGCCAGGCCAGCATGCCTTTGCTTTGGAACATTAACGTATAAGCCGGATTAGCAATGACCACGTTGCGCATACTTGCCAGGTAAGTTAGGTCCTTCAGCAACTCTGGCTCCTCCCAGGCAATCTGTTCCCAGGGCAGCAGCTTAAACAAGAACGGAAACTGACGCCACTGCTCTGCCCCTACCTGCGCCCATACGCCTTTCTCTGCTCCTTCTGTAGATATGTTTACCTCCTCTATTGGGCAAAGGTGTGCCTCGAAACCGGCTTCTTTAGCGGCTTGCGCAATTACGGCACAATTCGCTTCGTCTTCGGCACTCGCCCCAATGTAAGTCAGCAGCAAAGCCGGAGCCAGGTCGTCGTTTAGCATGCGCCAGGTTTTCAGTTGCTCTACCAGTGCCTCATAAAGACCCGAGTATTGGTTAGCATCGTTTTTACCGGCTGCTGCCAGGCTGGCCCATTGCACCACTGCTGTTTCGGGTATAGAGGTAGCGGTATCAGCGTTAAACTCCAGCAACTTTGGCCCTTCCGGCGTCTGTACCAGGTCAAAGCGGCCATAGAGGTGCCAGTGCCTGTCGTCGTTCCAGGATTGGCGCAGCAGTTCCCACAGGTTTTCGGGTATGCCTAATATTTTCAGGAATTCGTCGGGCAGGCCTTCCGGCACTATCTGCACCATCATATTGTATAACGTATCGGCAGCTTTGAGCAAAGCCTCTGCCTCTTCTTCTTTGATTACCACTGCCTCGCCGGGCACATAGTTGGCACAGCCATCTTCTACGCACCACTCCCAGCCAAGCCCACGCACGGCAGTTTCCACGTCGCCGTTGTGCGCAGTCAGGCGAACGGTGTTATTTCCTTTAGCTAACATGTATAGTATGATTATGCGCCAGCGCCGCCGCTACGTCCTCTAAAATAGCCGCTTCTGCCAGAGCGTGGCGCAGTTGTTTGCTGGCGATAGGTTTGTACATTCTGGCGCCATGCTGCGGTCTTGTTCATAACGCCTGGGTTGGCATAATAAGCAGGGTTAGGAGACATCATTCGCCCGGCCATGTAGCCCATGCCACTCCACCACAGCACACTTCCCAGGCCAAAACCACCTTGTCGATATTGCTGTTCATTTGCAGCCAGGTCCTTTATCTGGTTTTCCAAAGCAAGCCCCTGAAGCGTATCAATTCGGCCATCGTTATACTTTAAGATAGCCATGCTGCCCCCTGGGTTTGTGGTACGCTCATCGGTAATTTTCCATTGGTCAGGACCTTCTTCGGTTAACTCAGTGATTATACCATCTGGCACAGCCACTTCGTCGCCGGTTTTCCACTCGTCTTGCTGGTTATTAGAACTACAACTGGTAAGGCCCATACAAGTGGCTGCCGCTACAATAAATGCATTGCGTTTAAAGTCGCCTATGGTCAGATATCGCTTTTTCATTGGAATTTATACTTTCGGTATTGCTTGAAGATATACTTTTTACGCAGAATTGCCGCATTTTGGCTAGTATTTGTATCTGGGGTATCAAGTGTTTTATAGCTAGCCAAAGACTTACAGGTCTGCAAGATGCCGTGAGGTCGCTGTAATTGGCTTTAAAGATGCAAAATATTGCGTTTCTACAAACTCACAACTCCTAAACACTTTAACTCCCAGACTTTCTAACTGTATTTACTCCCACAGTGGGTAATGTTCCAGGTTTACTTTGCGCTTAAAGAAGATGCGAGTACTTTCCTCAAACGATCTTGTAAAATCTGATACGTAGAAGTGATGCTCACCAACCAGTAGGTCTGATGCCAGACTGTTTGCCTCTAGATAATCTTTCACCTGCTGCGCTACAATAAGACTAGCATCCAGTACATCAACCTCTCCTTTATAAAAGTTCTCAATCTGCTTTTTAATGAGCGGATAATGTGTACAGCCAAGTATAAGAGCTTCTATGCCCTGCAGGTCAGGGTCTGATAGGTATGTATGAATTACACTCTCTGAGATGGAATCGTTAAAAAAGCCTTCTTCTATCATGGCAGCCAGTAACGGTGTGGCATGCGATTTTAGCTCTATGCCTTTATCCAACTCATCCACCTTTTTGCGGTACACATTAGAATTGACCGTTTGCTTGGTCCCAATCAATCCGATTGTTTTACCGGGATACGTCTGCCCAATGTAATTCACAATCGGGTCGATCACATTCAAAACTTTAGCTTTGCTGCCCACGTACTCCCTCACCAGTTCGTAAGCGGCAGCCGAAGCGGAGTTACAGGCAATAAGTATGAGCTTACAATTTTGCCTTATCAGCAAATCACAGATCTTAACGGCATAAGCCTGTATAGCAGCCGTTGATTTATCTCCATAGGGTAAATGAGCCGTGTCTCCAAAGTATATGATGCGCTCGTTAGGCAATAATTTTGTAATTGCCTGTGCAACAGTAAGTCCGCCAATACCGCTGTCAAATATCCCTATGGGCCTATGTTTAGTTGCTAATGCCATACACAGCGAAGTTAGATAAAATTACTCAATACAAATGTTCACCCAAGAAATAAGTACGTTCACCTGAAAAAGTTTTGACATTGAATGATATAGATAATATTTAAGTTCTATGCATGAACGGTATATTACCATTGATTTAATAGTTTTATAATTTTTATTAAATTTTTTGCCGTTTAAAAACAAAATCTTAATTTCACAAGCATTACACTACACCTGGCTATAACATGCCAGCCTTTCAAAAGGTGAACTTGTGCTATTCGGCTTTACCAAACATTAACCTTATTAATAAACAGGAGCCCCTATGCAATCAGCACTTACCATACCTAATCCTACCGTAAAACGGACCTCTTTGTATGGCAGCTTGTCTAACCGGTTTGTTTCTTTCTTAGTTGATACATCGCTCCTGGTATTCTGGTATACAATTATTTTATACTCTACCTCCGGCGAAACGCAGCAGTTATATACCTGGAAGGAACTGTTAAATGATGGAAGCCTTAGTATTGCTGAGCTTAAGGTAATAAGCGAAATGTTGTTTCTAAACATCTACCTGCCTGTGCTGCACTGGCTATACTACACTTTGCTGGAGTCTTCGCCGAAACAAGCCACTATTGGTAAATTTACGCTAGGCTTAAAAGTTACAGACCTGAGAGGCAAGCGCATTAGTTTTGCACAAGCTAACTTGCGTTACTTTTCTAAAATAGTATCTGCCTTACCGCTTTTGCTAGGGTTTTTACTTATACTTACCACAAGGCGCTCACAAATGCTGCACGACTATTTGGCTCGCACTGTAGTTGTTACCGACTGATAACTATTTAAAAAAATTGCACTTTTATCATACCCCTTTTTTCGATTGACGTATAAGTTGATTGTATTAACAATTAGAAAGGAGGACAGTGATGAGATTTATCCCGACCCGCTTTCATGGCATTTTAGACTATATAGTGGGATTACTTTTAATAGTTTCACCATGGCTGTTTAATTTTTCAGAGGTAACATACGCCACTTGGGTAATGGTAGCGGCTGGTATAATTGTACTACTTCAGACTGTTTTCACAGATTTTGAGGTAGGCTTGGTACGAAAAATACCAATGCAATCGCACCTGATGCTGGACTTTGGCCTTGGTGTTATCCTAGCGTTATCGCCATGGATATTTAACTTTGATGACCAAGTATATATGCCACATTTAGTTCTTGGTATATTTTCTATCCTGGCTTCGCTTACTACACACCGTGTACCAAGCAGAGCTCACAACACGCAACATGCGCGTCAGGATACGATGCACTAACAAACTTGAAGTTTACATGTAAAATAACAGGCTGACCATTTAGGTTGGCCTGTTTTATTTTTGCCTGCCGCTCTGGATTTTAATACCTAAATTTGCCTTATGAATTTCTTATCAGCAGAAAATATTGCGAAAAGCTTTGGCGAACGCTGGCTTTTCAAAAACCTGAATTTCGGCATTAGCCAGGGACAACGTGTTGCCCTTGTAGGTGTAAACGGCTCCGGTAAAACAACTTTGCTAAACATACTTGCTGGCAAACTCCCTCCCGACGAAGGCGGCGTGAGCGTGCGCAAAGAAGTAAGCATCGGCTACCTGGGGCAAAACCCAGAGTTTGAAGAAGAGCTGACCGTGCAGCAAAATATTTTCTCGATGCAGAATGAGACGCTCGAACTGATAAGCCAATACGAAGCCGCTATAGCCAACCCTAATACAGGTGCCGAAAAAATGCAGCACCTGATGGAACGGATGGATGAACTACAGGCTTGGGATTTTGAAGTAAAGGTAAAGCAGATTCTATCTAAATTAGGCATCCATAACCTGGATACAAAGGTAAAGCACTTGTCTGGTGGGCAGCGAAAACGAGTGGCCATGGCGCGTGTGCTGATAGAGGAACCGGATATGCTGATACTCGACGAGCCAACCAACCACCTGGACCTGGACACCATTGAGTGGCTGGAAGGACTGCTGAGCACACAAAACTCTACCCTGTTAATGGTTACCCACGACCGCTACTTCCTAGACAAAGTAGCCAACGAAATAGCGGAACTCGACAACGGACAGGTTTATACTTATAAGGGCAACTACAGTTACTTTATAGAAAAGAAAGCCGAGCGCGAAGAAGCAGAATCTGCCGAAACCGAGAAGGCCCGTAACCTGATGCGCAAAGAGCTGGACTGGATACGTCGCCAGCCTAAAGCACGTGGTACCAAAGCAAAGTATAGAGTAGATGCCTTTGAGGAGCTAAAGGAAAAAGCTGCCAAGAAAACCGCTGCGCCACAACTGGAGCTATCAGTGAAAACAACACGCCAGGGCGGCAAGATCATCGAGGTTGAGCACATCTCCAAGTCATTTGGAGAGAAGAAGATTGTGGATGATTTTAGCTATGTATTCAAGAGAAAAGACCGCATTGGTGTTGTAGGGCCGAACGGTGCCGGCAAATCTACTTTCCTGAACATGCTGGTAGGTAACTTAACCCCGGACTCAGGCATGATAGATGCCGGCCAGACAACTGTTTTCGGTTACTATACCCAGGACGAACTGGAGTACAAGGATGACCAGCGCGTGATCGATATTGTAAAGGAGATCGCGGAGGTAGTGGAGATGGCAAACGGAGAGGTGATCACGGCAAGTCAGTTTCTGCAGCACTTCCAGTTTGCGCCGCCGCAGCAGTATACTTTTGTGAGCAAACTAAGCGGTGGCGAAAAGCGTCGACTGCAGTTGCTGCGTGTGCTTATCAAAAACCCGAACTTCCTTATTCTCGATGAGCCTACCAACGACCTGGATATCATTACCCTGAACATACTGGAGGACTTCCTGCTGAACTTCGGGGGTTGCATTCTTATCGTGAGCCACGACCGCTATTTTATGGACAGGCTGGTAGAGCACCTTTTCGTGTTTGAGGGAGAAGGCAAGATCCGTAACTTTCCGGGCAACTACACCGATTACCGCGAGTGGCAGAAAGAGCAGGAAAAAACACAGCAGGAAACTAAGCCTGCAGCACCAGCTGCCGAGAAAAAGCAAGAACAGCCAAACAACAAACGCAAGGCTACTTATAACGAGAAAAAGGAGTACGAGCTCCTGGAGCAAGAAATTGAGCAGCTGGAAAGTCGCAAAGGTGAGATTATTCAAACCATGAACAGTGGCACCGTTACCGACCACGAAGCGCTGCATACCTTGGCATCTGAGCTGGAAAGTATAAATGAGCAACTGGAAGAGAAAGAGTTCAGATGGTTGGAATTGGCTGAAATAATGTAACAGCTAAAAGTATACCCCAGGCACTAGACAAAAGCCGGCAAGTATAATTGCCGGCTTTTGTCTTATACAGCATGTTTACATTTCGTTTTGTAACGCAAAGCATTATTTTTCAATAGGCTCTTATTGCTCCAGCCCCTTTACTACCACGTTTACACGTTCGTTGCGCTGCCCTACCTTCACAATCTGCCTTTCAAAATCTTTTCGTTTATTAATGGTTTCAAAGAAACCGTCAAGGTACTTTAACGTCTGTTTTCTATACTTTTCATCTATCAGGAGGTTGGTTAAATACACTTGGTAAAAGGCCTCTTTACGATTGTTGTAGAAGGGCACCAATTCAGCATACACCTCCTCCGGAAAACTATACCCTCTGAAAACACGCTGCCTGACAGTGGTAATACCGACTTCTGGTGGAGGTTTGGCATACGGCGGTATCACGATCCCATTATAATCAAAATCATAAGGCACAGGTATTGGCTTACCGTAAGCCTCCAGGTAAAGCAGCACAATGTTGTGGCGGTAAGGCACCGACCAATCCGTGTTTCCGATCATATACTGAAAAAGAGCCAGCTTTGCCATAGTGCGGTTTTCTGTGGCATCCATCCTGATCAGTAGTTCATCAGGCATAACAGTGCCTCCAACTCGTTTAGCCAACGTTTTTTCCTCTTCAATCAAGAAACCGTAATTGCTTGTTACTGCTTTTCCTCCATCCACATCAGCATATTCTATGTAGCAAAGCCTTACCTTAAAACTAATATGAGACACGATATTGTAGAGTTTGTAAACTAAATACTCCCGCATCACATACTTATCGTTGTTGCAATGGGTAACAAGCTTTAATTTATCGGCACCGGCAAAGGCTGTATTGGCCACTTCTTTTTTAGGAAAGTTTAGCAGCAGCGGCGGAAATCTGCACACGCTTGGGTCTCGGCGGTACTTGCCTCTAACCCGCACTTTTAGATTTAAAGAAACCGTTTCGCCAGTTGGCGACTGATACTGAACAGCAGCTTTGTGGTAGCTTCTTTCATCGCCACGATCTTTTAGAAGTTCTTTGTAGTTAAGCACCAGTTTAAACCGTAGCACCTCCTCGCTGGAGAACAGGTCCTGCTGCTGGTATACTTTACCAGCTGGTGCTGCTTCTTTTTTTAGAAAAGTATAAACCGGAGTTGGCTGTGCGATGGCAGGCAGGGTAAGTATAGTTATCCAGCTTACTACAAGATATAGCGCCCTGTATAGTTTCGCTTTACTTTTTGCCTGCACGTTTATCCACCCTCACCATAAATAAACCTCCCCTAACGGTAAGCCATACAATACTCCCGGGAAAGCAAAAAAATCCTTACTGCACCACCGGCATCAATTCATTCAATTTTTTCTGAGCTCTTCTGTTATAAAGATCCCTGATCAACTGCCCCTGCCCACTTTCCATCTTCACGCCTAGCAACGGCGAAATAGTGGCAGGTATATCTATCAAAGTATGTTTTTCTTTAATAGTGTACCCTTTCTTAAAATCCGGCCCCACGGCCAGCAAACTGATACGCCTGCAGCCTTCGCACAAATCTCCGTGTTCCATCCAGCCTCCATCAATTTCATTCAGGTGCCTGCCGTGGTCGTTTGTGATAAGCAAAGCTGTCGTTTTTTTATAAAATTTATCTTTCCGGATAAAATCCCATAGCTGCTTCACATACCTGTCTGACCTGGCAATGCCTCTGAGGTAATTCTCCCAATTTCCGGCATGGGCAAACCCATCTGGCTCCATTAGGTTAATAAAAACCAGGTTGGGCCTGTGCTGCGAAAGTATGCGCTGAGCTTCGACGATGGTTAGGGAGTCCATGCGATAACCTGAACCGGGTCCACTTTTACCTACATTTATAGACGGCTGATATTTGCCGTGCCAGGCAGAGTCCTGGGTATTTGCTAGTATGTGCAGTTTATCTTTGCTCATGATAAACCAGGCAGCTGTAGCAGGCTTTCCTGTTGCTTTAAGCCAGTACTGCACAATAGATGGGTTCGCAGGAAGCTCGTCGCCGTAATTATCTATCTCCTGGTTTACGCCTGTGGTAATAGCCACGTGCCCTGAATTAGTATATGTATAAGCATCGTTCTGGAAGTCAGAAAAGAAAGTACTTCTTCCCTTTAGTGTTCCCGACATATACGGTATCAGCCCCGGGGTATTGCCCCAGTTTTCGGAGTGTCTTGGCCCATCTATTACCAATACAATTACATTCTGTGTTCTGAAAGGCTTTGCCTTTGATGCAGTACTTGTCGTTGTACCTGCACATCCCCAAAAGAGCAGCAGTATTATGATCAGCAGCAGGCTGTATAGCAATCGTTTAAGCTTAAGCTTATTTTTTGATCTATTGGATAAAACAAATGCTGCCATGGCCACACACATTAACACAAACACCTCACTTATAATTAGTTATACATTACATCACAGCACAACGTTGTAAATAATCAAGATAAAATAATAGCATAAGAAGCAGTATAACGCTATAAAGATTTGATGCAGCAAAAAACTTACACGTAATTCTTGCGTTTAAGCGATAAGTTTACATTATTGCAGCACACAAAGTATAAATGCATAAACCAGAAGCCATAGCAACTACACTTACACTGCCAAACTCTATTGGCCAGTTGCTGCTTTCTGTTGCCTTTTCTTATTGCTTGAGCGTGTATGGCTATGCTGGCTATTATTATAGCTATTATTATCGCCGCACCTACTGCGCTCTCTTTGGCAATCACACCGATAACAATTCGTAAAAAACAGGGAAGTATAAAATAAGCTTACCTGAAGTGATAGAAAAAAGCAGAGCGAGAGCTCTGCTTTTTTCATTTACACCTATTCCAATGATCCAAAAATTTAAAACGCAACATATGAACCTGACACAAAACTACAGCAGCTACACCGAAGAGAACCATAAAGTATGGGCTATCCTGTTCCAACGCCAGATCGAGAACCTGCCCGGCAAGGCTATTCCAGAATTTTTTGAGGGACTAAAGCTTGTAAACTTTAAGCCAGACCGCATTCCTGACTTTGCGGAGGTTAACCAACGCCTGAAGCCTCTAACCGGATTTGAGGTGGTACCCGCTCCTGGCATTGTAGACGATGCGCTGTTTTTCAGTTTGATAGCAGACAAGAAGTTTCCGGCTACAGTATGGATAAGAAGTATGGAGCAGCTGGATTACCTGGAGGAGCCAGACATGTTTCATGATGTATTCGGCCACGTGCCGCTGCTAACTATTCCTGTTTACTGCGAATTTTTGGCGGCGCTCTCTGCCATGGCCCTGCAGCATGTAGATAGGCCAGACGTGATAGATAAGCTTACCCGCATTTACTGGTACACCATCGAGTTCGGCTTGTTCCGGAAGGCAGGCGATAAAGCTAAAATCTATGGAGCTGGTATACTATCCTCTGTTGGAGAGAGCAGATTATCGGTGGCTGATGAAAGTATAAAGTATGGCTTTGACGTAGATCATATCCTGGACACCCACTACATTAAAGAAACTTTCCAGAGCCAGTATTTCTGCATCGAGAGCTTTGAGGAACTCGTGGAAAGCCTGCCAAAAATAAGTGAAGCCATCGAGGCGATGCGAAAGCAGCTGGAGGAAGTATAAGAAGTATAAAATGGCAGCCTGAACTTAATATCAGGCTGCCATTTTAATTAATGTGTTAGTTCGTGACTTATCTGGAAACCAAGTTTTCGGGGCTTGGTCAGGTGCGTGTTTTCAAGTTTTTGCTTCAGGGTGATGCGCTCAATATCACTTATATCCTGGCCCATCAAATCGTTGTTAACGGCAGCCACCATAGCACTCTCTACTATCACGCGCAGGGTTCTGTCTGTCAGCACGTTTTTGGCAATGTTTGTCACCTCATCGTAGGGTAGGTCTAGCTGCTTCACGCCTTCTATACAAAAGTGGTTTTCGATGTTTACCAGCATACGCCCCACCAGGTAGCCAGGGTCATCGAGGCGATTATACTTAATGGTATCAGCCATAAAATTATAAGCCATGATGTGCCCAAAGAAACGTCGCCTGAAGTCCTCATCAATGTAGTCGCTGCGCATGATTTCGTAATCGTCGGGGAATGTGATAATGTTAGAGTGCATTACAAACACAAGCAGATCTCCGGAGAACTTTATCTGAAATTCGTGCTCGCTTACATTGCGATATTCAATTATAACATTGGCGTCTTGTTTGGTAATCCTGTCTGTCAGATCATCCACAAGTTCCTGTGATATTTCTTTCAGCCTATTAAATGTATTCAGGGTATTACGGTAAATATCCTGCTTTGTGATCGACTTCTGGTGCAAGCCATTTATAATATCATCTAATCTATCTTCCATAGTTAATCTCAGTGTCAGAATTTTGCCTGATGTAGTTTGTACCGTAGTTTGAGGTACTTTGTTTAAAAATGCTGCTATTTACCTTACCGCTTACAGGAACACCTTTATACTTTAGTAGACGCTGGATAAGGTGGCGGAGGCTGCAAAGAAGGTAACTGCTGCCCTTGCAGCTTAAAGGCCACCTGTCGTACCCCAGGTTTAGAGCCCTCGTGCTGCAGAAGCATATCCTGCGCCTGTGGCAGCTCAAAGACTTCGGGTATACTGTTAACTGCACCAGCCGGAACGTGCTGCCGGTGCAGTTGCTCCAGAAACGCATCACGCAGCTGCTCTTGTATTAACCTACAAAGTATAGCGTTTAGCTCTACCCTATTCTGTATCCGGCTGTAGTTGTTTTTATACTTTGGGTCATCGGCTAATGCCTGGTTGCCTAGTATAGTACATAACTTTTTAAACTGCCTGTCGTCTCCGATAGCCAGCACTAACTGCTTCTCGTCTTTTGTAGTGTATACTGTACCGTAGGGCACAATAGTAGGATGCTCGGACCCAATGCGTTTTGGCTCCTGCCCTGCCACCAGGTAAGCAGTAGCCTGGTTTGCCAGCGCAGATACAGCCGCCTCAATTAATGACACCTGCACCAGCTGCCCCTTACCTGTTCTTTCGCGTTGCAGCAGTGCTACAAGCAATCCTTCCTTTAGTTGGTGTGCGGTAAGAATATCCATCAGGGCAACCGGCATTTTGGTTGGCAGGCCCTTAGGTTCTCCGTTTAGGTACATAAAACCGCTTTCGGCCTGCACTACGGCATCGTAGCCTGCCCTGCTAACGTGAGCGCCATAACCGGTAATATGCCCGTAGATCAGCCTTGGGTTTATACTTTTAAGAGTAGTGTAATCCACCTCCAGCTTCTCGGCATCGCCGGGTTTATAGCTGGCGATTACCACGTCGGCCTCTTTTACCAGTTCGTACAGTTGCTGCAAGTCCTGCGCTGTTGTCAGGTTTAAAGCTAGGGAAGTTTTGCCCCAGTTAGCTGCGCAAAAGTATGAAGGTGTGTCAGTATCTGCCGGCTCTGTTTTTAATTTCCAGGTGCGGGTAACATCGCCGTGGGTGGCGGCATTTTCAACCTTTACCACTTTAGCACCCATTTCTGCAAAAAATTGCCCTACACTTGGGCCAGCTAGTACGCTTGCCAGCTCCAGTACCAGCATATCTTTAAAAATCTCCACCTATCGTACTTTTTACACTATTCCAGTTCGGCCATTACTTCGTCTGTCAGTTCCAGGTTATGGTATACTTTCTGTATATCATCGTCATCCTCCAAAGCGTCTATCAGCTTCAATATTTTACGGACAGCCTCGAGGTCTTCTACCACAACAGTTGTTTTGGGCAGGCGCTGAAGTTCCGCAGTTTCTGTATCCAGTTTCAGTTCCTCTACCCTTCGCTGCATGGCTCCAAAATCTTCCATAGCACAGTAAATAGTTATGTAATCCTGTTCAAATTCCACATCTTCGGCACCACCGTCAGCCAGTTCCAGCATTAGTTCATCATCTGTAAGCTGCAGTTCAGGATTTCTCTTTGCCACAAACACCCCTTTTCTATCAAACAGAAACTCTACAGAGCCATTCGTACCCAGGTTACCGTTGCCTTTGTTAAAGATAGTGCGCAGGTTTTGCACAGTACGGTTTATGTTATCGGTAAGGCACTCTATAAAAACAGCAACGCCATTAGAGGCATACCCTTCGTATGTCACCTCTGAGTAATCGCCATCTGTGCCCTCGCTCTTCTTAATAGCACGTTCTATGTTATCCTTTGGCATATTAACAGCTTTGCTGCTTTGTATTGCCAGGCGTAAACGTGGGTTTCCGTCAGGGTCCGGGCCACCTTCTTTGGCTGCCACGGTAATTTCTTTTATAAGCTTGGTAAATATTTTTGATCTTTTGGCATCCAGAGCGCCTTTTTTTCGCTTTATCTGCGACCATTTGTTATGTCCGGCCATGCTTTACTAAGGGTAATTTAACCTGTTCTACAGTTTCCTCTCAGAACAAAAAAACTAAATTTTAATGTGTTACGCACAAAAAAAGAGCAGTCTGGTACCAGCCCGGACTGCTCTTTTAGTATTTTAGTATATGTAAATGCTCTTATAGTTTACAAAAGCATAAAGATGGCATTAATGATATTCAAACCTAACAAAAGAAAAAAGTTAGGTGAATTCTGTATAGCTCTTTTCATGGCAATATAGTTTAATTATTATATTTTATCGATACAATACATTACATATCGTTTATATAATTTTACGCCGCCATAAAGCAAATGTTACAATAAAATATAATTTTTTATATATAGACTTTCAACACCTATAAACCAATCCAACCATTACATCGCCTTTTTAACTAAAATAAACACCTAGAGATACTTAATAAGCTATATAACGTTTTACGAATATTTGTACTATTAAGACAATAGTGCAATTAATAATCAGATAAACATCAAGCTTCATAAATATAACATCGTCACTAGTTTAGTTTCAACACCACTGTTAACGGCACAATGTCTTCATATTTATCGTATCTTTACTATGCCAATAATGTATATGTAGCATTAATGGCACAAGATCCTTTAATCAAACAAATAACTATACTTTGGATTTCCACTCGTTTAAATTACACGAAAACGTATTAACCGGTATCGACTCGATGGGTTATCGCAACCCCACTCCAGTTCAGGAACAGGCAATACCACTTATACTTGAGCGCAAAGACATGATTGCCTGCGCCCAAACCGGAACCGGTAAAACAGCTGCCTACCTGCTGCCTTTAATAGATCGTATTTCGCATGAAGGATACGAGCACACCAGCACACTTATACTTGTGCCAACCCGTGAACTTGCCAAGCAGATAGATGAGCAGGTAGAAGGTTTTGGCTATTTTGCCTCTGTTAGCTCCATTGCCATTTATGGTGGTAGCAAAGGCGGCGACTGGGACCAGCAAAAGCGTGCCTTAACAACAGGTGCCGATATTATAATTGCTACACCAGGCCGTTTGCTGGCACACATGGCTATGGGCTATGTAAAGCTAGACCAACTTAACCACTTGGTACTAGACGAAGCCGATAAAATGATGGACATGGGCTTTATGGATGAC
This sequence comes from Pontibacter sp. H249, assembly GCF_037892465.1. Taxonomy (NCBI): domain Bacteria; kingdom Pseudomonadati; phylum Bacteroidota; class Cytophagia; order Cytophagales; family Hymenobacteraceae; genus Pontibacter; species Pontibacter sp. H249. The sequence goes on from NZ_JBBKTR010000013.1 coordinate 120,228, forward strand.
CTGCTAAAGATTATTAAGCAGTTGCCGAAGGAGCGCCAGACCTTACTTTTCTCTGCCACAATGCCGCGCAAGATCAGAGACCTGTCACAGCAGATTCTTCAGGACCCAGCAGAGGTAAACCTGGCCATTTCTAAACCAGCTGCCGGTATAGACCAGCGCCTGTACCTGGCTTTCGATAACCAGAAACTGCCCTTACTCGAGCATCTTTTGCAAGAGCAGGATGTGCAGAACATGATTGTGTTTACATCGCGCAAATCTAATGTAAACCAAATTGTGCGTTCGCTGCGCAAAATGGGATTCGGAGCCGAAGGCATCCAGTCTGATATGACACAGGAAGAGCGTGAGCGTGCGCTGCAGGGCTTTAAGAACAAGCAATACCAGATTCTGGTAGCTACCGACATACTCTCTAGGGGTATTGATATTGACAGCCTGAGCCATGTGGTAAACTTTGACATGCCAATGGATGCAGAGGACTATGTACACCGCGTTGGCCGTACAGCACGTGCTGCCTCTACCGGGGTGGCTATCACCTTTGTAAATGAGAAGGATATGTTCCGGGTGCAGAAGGTAGAGCGCCTGATCGAACGTGAATTGCCTAAAATTGCCTTGCCAGACGACTTTGGCCCAGGCCCCGCTTATGATCCAACTAAACGCCATGATAGCAGAGGCGGCGGCAGACATGGTGGCGGCAACCGCCCAGGAGCAGGTGCACAAAAGCATGACCACCGAAGCAAACACCACCGTAAGCCTAAAAAGCCAACTGAAGCCGGAGCAGCAACAGGCACAGAGCAGCCACAAGCAGCCGGTAATGCAAGTACAGCAGAAGGAGGTGCAAAAAAGCAACCTAACAACCGCAACAGAAACAGGAACCGTAACAGAAATAAACCTGCAGGCGGCGGAGAGTCAACAAAACCAACCCAGGAATAAAGAAAAGGCAGCTATAAAAGCTGCCTTTTTCATTTACCTCTATACTAATCATGCATCAACTTTCAGTTGAAATCATTTTAGCATACGTTATACTTTAGCTACTAAATACTCCGTTTATACTATATTTAAAGCAGCAATTATTAGCTTCTGCCTACCTTCTATAATTCGCTTACGCTTAGCTTACCTGTTTTATTTACTGCCAAGTGTTAAACAATGTTAATTTCTGAAAACATGGTATAACATCCGTTATATTAGCTGAAATAAATATTAACAACTAAAGCATTAGTTAATGTATGATAATAGCTTATATTTGACATATCGAACATTATATATCATTCCTTTACTTCAACTATATGAACAAACTTATTTACGCCTGCTTCTTTATTGCCATTTCTATACTTTTTACACCTGCAGCAAATGCACAAGCAAACACGAACTATCTTAAAGCCATTAACGAAGCAGAGCTTTATATTTCAGACTCCCTTTTCTCCAATGCCTTGAAAAGCTACGGGCAGGCATTTGCTTTAAACCCTGCTGCAAGCGCTCTAGACTACTACAATGCCGCTGTTAGTGCAACATTAACAGGAAACCATAAAAAGGCTTATACTTACTTATCAACTCTTAAGTGCAAAGGTATTCCTCTTGAAAAACTACAGGAGCGCCAGGATCTTAAAGCACTTGTAAACGGCAAAGAGTGGGATAAATTCGCCAGGAAGTATGCCAGCATAAGCAATAAGTGCAATATAAAAATAGACCTAGCCTACAGGGACACGCTTCTTGCCATGGTAGAGGTAGATCAATATTATGCAAAGAAAAGATCTGCTCTTACTGCTAAAGGCTCCGACCCGGAACTGTATAAAATATATGCAGACTCGCTTGAGTTTATTGTGGACAGCAATATGGATGCCTTCCTGAGTTTAGTAGCCCGTAAGGGCTTCCCATCTGAAAAAGTAGTTGGTGCAACAGGAATAAGTGTTCACCCATTTTACAACGTCCTGATTCGCCATGCGGTACAGCAGAAAAGAAGCGACATGCTTCCGGTATTATTGGCAGCTGTTCAAAGAGGTGAATTTCCAGCTCATGTTTATGCTGATCATGCAGAGATGTTTGAGCCCAAAAAGTATGGCACTACTGTATTAAGGGGATCAGCAAAGACCATGCATGATATAACGTTTACTGAAGCTGAAGAACTGAATATAGACAGGGTAAGGGATGCTTTAGGGATGGAGCCATTGAAAGATCTAAGAAAAAAAGCCCGATTCAGTCTAAGAGACAGCAGGTTTATGATTAATAAGCAAAACTCAACCATCAGGTTCTTTGAATCACGGGAAGAGATGCTGCAGTATCGTCAGGAGAATAAACTTTAGCTTCGCCAGCGGTATATCTAAAAAGAGTAATCACCTAATCTAATATGAAACAAACTTTACTCGCAGCACTCTTGTGCCTGCTAATTCCTACCTATGCCTCCGCGCAAAGCCCATTTAGCGGCACCATTAAAGGCACCGTATCCGACTCTACCAGTAAAGCGGCACTTGTATATGTAACGGTACTCATTCAGGAAGCAGGCAAAGATCAACCTCTTAAAAGCACCTTCACCAAAGATAACGGCTCCTTTGAAGTAAGCGGCCTTCCTGAGAAAAGCTACCAAATAACTTTAACCTATGTAGGTTATAAAACCCAAACTATACTTGTTCCTGCCTTTGCTACTGGCAAATCAAGTGTAGAGATTGGGCAGGTGTTACTGGTGGGCACAGCTAATAAATTAAAAGAGGTAGAAGTTATAACCGAAAAGCTGCTGATAACCCAGGACGTAGACAAGCTTAGCTATAACGTTGACGCCGACCCTGAAAGCAAAACCATGAACGCGCTGGACATGCTCCGTAAGGTACCAATGCTTAGCATAGACGGCGATGATAACATTAAACTGAATGGCAGCGGCAACTATAGAGTATTGGTAAACGGCAAAGAATCGTCTCTTTTTGCGAACAGCCCAAAGGATGTATTTAAAAGTATGCCGGCCAACTCCATTAAAAACATCGAGGTTATCACAAACCCACCATCCAAGTATGAGGCGGAAGGCGTTGGCGGCATCATCAACATTATCACACATAAAAAAACGCCGGGCGGGTATAATGGCTCTGTCAGCGGCAACATCAGCAATCCGAGAGGAGCTTACGGTGGCGGCTACCTTACGGCGAAGGCAGGTAAATTTGGTGTTTCGATGTATGGCGGCTTAAGCGACTACTACAGCCCTAAAAGCTCTAACAGAACCACAAGAGAAGACTTTATCTACAACTCTATACTTGACCAGCAGGGCTTCTCCACGAACAATGGTAAATTCGGTTACCTGAGCGGCGAACTTAGCTTTGAGATGGACACCCTGAACTTGTTTACCGCCAACTTTAACATGAATAACAGCAATGGAGGTTACGACCAGGAGCAGCTGGCCAATAACACCCAAGCCGACGGCACACTCATTTCATCCTACAGAAGAGTAAACACAGGCGACCACAAATGGTACAGTAAAGAGGTTGGCCTAGATTACCAACGCACTTTTAAAAAGAGCAAAGATCAGTTACTTACTTTATCGTACAAGTATGGCCAGAACGGCAACGACTCTTATACAGACTTTAACCTGGCACCTGTACTAAACTATAACGGCTCCCGAAATAACACAGAGAACAACGGCGCTACCATAGAGCAAACCTTTCAGGTTGATTATGTGCAGCCAATTAAAAAGCACAGCCTGGAAGTAGGTGTTAAAACCATCCTGCGCGACATAAACAGCGATTTTTACTATCAAACCTTTAACCCGGAAACAAACAAATTTGTGACCGATGCCAGCAGAACGAATTCCTTCGATTACAACCAGGATATTTATGCTGCTTATACTTCTGTAAACCTGAAGAAAGACAAGTGGGGATTAAGAGTAGGTGCCAGGCTGGAAGAGACAAAGGTAAACGCAAACTTTAAGTCATCAGACACTACATCAGACCAGGATTACTTTAACCTGATCCCGAACATATCATTGTCGCGTTCGCTGCCCAAAATGAGTAACATTAAGCTTTCGTACACACAGCGTATTGAGCGCCCTAGTTTGTGGTACATTAACCCATATATAAATGAGGTAGACCCTAAAAACATCTCGTATGGTAACGAGAAGTTAAAAGCTGCCACCAGTAATGTGTTTAACCTGGCGTACAGCACCTTCATAAAAGGCGTATCCATTAACACTGGTGTTACCCATACGTTCACAAACAACTCTATACAGCGTTATACATTCCTGCGTGCAGTTGATACGGTTTCTGTTTCTACGTTTGGCAACATTGGCAGAAACCATACAACGGGTATAAACCTGAGTACTAATGCCACCTTCTTAAAGAAAATCAGCCTGAACCTAAACAGCTCCCTGACCTACGTGCAATTGCAGAGCACAACCAGCGGACAGGATGTTTTTGAAGTAAGCCCTGTGAAAAATAGTGGCATTACCAGCAACACTTACGCTAACCTTAGCTACAAATTCGACAACAACTGGAGATTAAGCGGCAACCTGGGCATTTACTCTTCTGAGGTAATGCTACAAGGCAGCTCGGCTAGTTATATTTTCAATAATTTTTCGGCCTCCAAGCAGTTCCTGAAAGATAACAAGGCAAGTGTAACCTTATCTGTAAGCAACCCTTTCCAGAGAGAGCGCCGCTGGTACACTGAAGTTAACGAGCCGGGCAGGTTTCACTTAGTGCAGGAATCATACTTTGTGAGCCGCCGTGCAACTTTATCGTTTAACTACCGCTTCGGTAAGCTGAAAGGTGATATTGCCCGCAAGAAGAGAGGCATCAAAAACGACGACTTAAAAGGCGGAGAAAGCAGTGGCGGAGGTAACAGCAACTAACCCGCTCCAGCAAAAAGATACAGTAAAACCAGAGCCCCTGCAAGTTAACCAGCAGGGGCTCTGGTTTTATTAACCTATCAGGAATCAGCTAGCCTTATGTTATGTAGTGCCAATACAGCATTCAAACTTGTAAAGCAGCAGTTACTGGAGCTACAACATCAGGCATAAAAAAAGGAGACGTTAAAGTCTCCTTTTTTTATGAATTATTCTTAGAATCTGTCTTTGTCTTTACCTAGTTGCTTCACAAGCTTGTTGTAAACACCAAGTAACAGGAACGACGGTGCCCACTGACCTACAAAAAGGGCTTCTTCATCTTTTCTCATCACTTTAAGTGTAGCAGATATTGCCATTGAGCCTAAAGCTGCCCACAAATACATATCAGATGGTATTCGGGCTGTATACTCTTCAATTGCTGCTGCTACAGGTCCTTCTTTTTTCTCTGGATTATAGCTATCCGCTTTTCTTTTTAGATCATTTGTATCCATAGTTATTATTATTTAGATTTTGTAATTCGTTTAGATACAAACGGAACACACAATGGTATTGTTTACTATTCTTGCATTTTTATACTTTAAGGCCCTTTCCTGATTATTTTCTGCACGTTACAAACTTCATACTTGTATTGGCTGCAACACGTAAACACAGCTTATTATACTAGCCAAATTTACTACTACCTATGAACCGCCAGCACATGATCGCACAACTTACTGCTACACCTGTTTGGGATGTGCTGGTAATAGGAGGCGGAGCCACAGGTTTAGGCATAGCCGTAGATGCCGCCAAGCGTGGTTACAAAACGCTGCTGCTGGAGCAAAGCGATTTTGCGAAAGGCACATCCAGCCGTAGCACCAAACTGATACACGGCGGCGTGCGTTACCTGGCTCAAGGGCATATTAAACTGGTACTGGAGGCACTAAAAGAACGCGACCTGCTTTTGCAAAATGCGGCACACCTGGTAAAGAAGCAGGTTTTTATAGTGCCGGTTTATACTTGGTGGGATGCTTTTTTATACTTCTGCGGACTAAAGCTATACGACCTGCTGGCAGGGAAGCGAGGCCTCGGTGCATCTGCTTTTATAAGTAAAACTAAAACGCTGCAGGCATTACCTAATATTAACCAGACCAACCTAAAAGGAGGAATACGCTACCTGGACTGCCAGTTCGACGATAGCCGGTTAGCTATAAACCTTGCCCAGACCGCAGCCGAAGCAGGTGCTTGTGAACTTAACTATGTGCAGGTAACAGGCCTCTTAAAAAACGAAGCAGCCAAAGTATACGGCGTAACTGCACAAGACCTGGAAACCGGCATAAAGTATAACTTGCATGCCAAAGCAGTGATAAATGCTACTGGTGTTTATGCAGATGCCATACTTAAAATGGAGGAGCCGGAAGCAAAGCCGCTGATACAACCCAGCCAAGGCGTGCACCTGGTGCTAGACCATACTTTCCTGCCCGGCCATGCTGCCTTAATGATACCTAAAACTTCCGATGGGCGTGTGTTGTTTGCCGTACCTTGGCAGGGAAAATTGCTGCTGGGCACCACCGACACGCTACGTGAAAAAGCAGAACTAGAACCCACCGCCTTAGACCAGGAAATTGATTTTATACTTTCTACTGCTGCCGGCTATCTTGTTAAAAAGCCAAACCGCCACGATGTACTTGCTGTATTTGCCGGTCTCCGGCCACTCGCAGCACACCAAGGCAATCCCAAGGCAACTAAAGACATCTCGCGCAACTTTAAAATTATACTTTCGGAGAGCCAACTAGTAACCGTAACCGGAGGCAAATGGACTATCTATCGTAAAATGGCCGAGACAACCTTAGATAAACTTATCCAAGCAAAGCTATTGCCTTATAGCCCCTGCACCACAGCCACCTCCCCCATTCATGGGCATACCACCACATTTCTTGAAAGCAGACATTTGAAAGTATATGGTACCGATGCCACGGCAATAGCGCAACTGCAGCAGCAAACTCCTGAACTGGCCACGCGCCTGCACCCCGATTATACTTATACTAAAGCAGAGGTAGTATGGGCTGCCCGACACGAAATGGCTCGTACTGTAGAGGATGTTCTGGCCCGTAGGCTTCGGTTACTTTTTCTGGATGCCGCTGCAGCTATGGATGCTGCTCCGGCAGTGGCAGCCATACTTGCCGTGGAGTTGGAGCAGAGCAATTCATGGGCCGATGAGCAGGTAAGATCATTTACAAAACTGGCGCGAACTTATACTTTACAGCCTGCTCAGCAGGCACAGCAGATTTAATAAATCCGATATCAAACATAAACCATTACATAAAATCGAACCAGAATATATAGTTTTTTTGATTTCCCTGATTTTTTTGCTTATACTTAATAAGCTGTGGGTAAACCAGCCTGTGCATATGAAACGTATGTTTGTCTGATATGCCAACGTTTTGACAAAAACGGGGCGCCTACAACTTTAAATCAATCTTTTAACCCAATCCTAAAAGAAACCTAAAATGGTACTACTAAAGAAAGGGACTATTGCAGCCGCATTTGTAGTGGCATCTGTGTTCGCCGGACAGGTTGCGTTTGCGCAAGATGCAACAGAACCCATTACCCAGGAGCAGCTGGATGCTGTAGAGTTCTCAGACGATGAGCTTCAGAAATTTATCAAGGCTAACACCGCCGCTGTCGAGCTTCAGAAAGAAGGTCGCGACGCTGTTGTAACTGCCATTGAAGAAGCCGGCCTTACCACAGATCGTTTTAATGAGCTTGCCCAGGCCAACAGACAGAAAAAGCTCGACGAAGTTGCCAAAGACGACAAAGAGAAAGAAGCTTTTGCAACCGTTGTGAAAAATGTGGTAAAGCTACAGCCTGAAAACAAGCAGAAAGTAGAAAAGGCTATCACAGACGAGGGCCTCTCGATGGAACAATACGAGAAAATTAACAGCGCCTTCCAGAACGACAAGGCCGTTAGAACAAAGGTACAGTTGCTGCTACAGGAGCAATAGTATACATTATACTTTAACAGAAAAGCGCCGGTACCTATATGTGCCGGCGCTTTTCTGTTTTAAGGGTTTTTCTTTAGCTGCATATTTAGCTTAATCCAGTTTTAAATATACTTTCGTGAATATAGATTAAAAGTATACTTTTCTTATCTTGTTAATTAGAGGCTGAAATTAGTAAAGTGGTCTGCAATGCGAGGATCAAGCTTTCGCTTTAGTAGTTGAGGTAGATAACATTCCACACATAGTGCAGATAAGCCGAATAGACCTCCGTTTATATACTAGTTGGATGAAATTTGTATCATAGAAAAAAGCTTTCTCCATAAACCTTAATCATGAAGATTAAATAATGGCATTTATCCTTATCAGGCTTATTGCAGTAGCTCTATTGGTATTTCCAATACTTTCTGGTGTATTTGCTTTTGCAACAGATGCTATTTATAATTTTGGTCAATTAGAGTCTCTTACATTCATTTACCTTGTTTGGGGCATGTCGATATTCTACTTTTCTTGGTCCTTTTTACTGTTCACCCTAATCCCTTATAGCTTTCTGTATGTTCTAATACCAATGAAGGAATGGCACTTTTTCTATAGATTTCTACTGTTTTACGTTTTGCTTGTAATAATGGGATTAATAGTACCTGAAGCATCAGTCGCAGGGACTTATAATGTAAATCACTATCCAAAGGTTTTAGTATTATACTTTCTATTGACAATAAGCATCTGTCCCTTATGCAACTTGTTCTTAAACAAAAAAGCTCGTTATCACGAAGCACATGATACAGATTTTTGACTTAAGTAAGAAGAGAGAAAAACTAAATCCAACACAAACTATAAGGTAGCTGTGCCACCTCATAGCAAAGCACGTTGGCAGTAATATCACTTAATTGAAATTTTGACACACAAGTTTTACAAAAAGTCTAAAGGAGAGCAGAACCGTATCCAGTTGCTTATAGCCTTTTGTGCACTTGCATTTAATCTATGCATCTTGCTTCTGTCGCATTTAAGCGGAATTTACATTCTCGTAATGCTATCAGTCGGGATAACGCTGTCTGTTATTGCCCCTTTTTTCGATACCCCCTCCCTCAAGAAAAAAGGAAAGCTTGTTTACTATTCTCCATTATTCTTGGCAGAGAAGGAGAAAAACGGCGTCATCACTATACATGGAGCGACCTTGTTTGACTATGTCTATGTAATTGACAGACAACTTAGCGGAAAGCAGAGGACGACCTTTGTAATCCAAAGCTACTTAGAAGGGGTTCTCGCGCTCATAAATGAGTATGAGGCTTTAGGCACTTATTCCATCAAAATTAAGGGAACCAGTTACATTTTAAGTAAGAGTACAGCCAAGAAGTTAGGATTCACAGAGGTTAAAACAGATTTTGTGCAAAAGGTTATCCTGATATACAACTACGTAAACCTGGCTCTATCTCATTCCATAGCGAAAGCAAAGCTTAGCCTCCCGAATTTTGGCAACGTGAGAACCTTTGAGGCGGAATTAAGCACTCTCGTAGACAAAAAACAATATATGCTTCAGCTTAAAGAAAAGCTAAAAAATAATACTGCCAACAACACCTGTAGTGCATGAACGCACCATAGCCTAACCCGTTAAAAACAGTTAAAAACTCAAAACCTTTAAATGGAAACAAACTCAAGTTCGGCAGGAAATATTGATTTGCTGAGGCAGGACATACTAGAGAAAATACAAGAGGTACTCTTCAAAGAAAAAGGCAATCATCACACGGAATCTCTTGTTGTAACAAAAGAAACATTCCAGAAGAAATTAAAGGCAGCTTCCCTCAGGTATAAAATTATGCGCCCTATCACCGTAGCCATGGTTATACTTTTTATCCTTATTTGCATTGCCCAGCTAGGCGACTTCGACTTTTTCTTTGAATGGCAACAGGCAGCGTTGTTCATCCTTATGACCTTTGTGCTAACTCAAAATACCTCCAGCCTCAAACAACAGATAGAAAGGTATAAGTACCTCCTGTACCTGCTCGGTATCTTAGAAAGTCTTGATGAATTGAAGTGATATAATTCCCATTAATCGAACGTAGCCTTTATACTTGTTATACTTGTTATACTTCAGGCTGCACAAACCCATGTTACCTACTAAAGAAGTGAAAACATACTAATGAGAAAGTTTTTATTACTCCTATTCTCCCTCCTGACACTAAAGGCATCTGCACAGGATAATGTGATCATTGAAATACCTGAAAGCTATGAGCTTTCTAACATCATACTTGCTCTTACAAAGTATGGCAGAACAGACCCTTGGGATGTACAGAAGGTATCTCCTTATTACAACGAAGTGCTGAAGCATTTTGAACCTGTAAAAGACCATCCTTTACTGGACAGTGTAAATTACTCAAGACCTGAATGGGAAAAATTCTTGGGATTCAGAACAGACGCTTATGCCTTCTCATTTGATGCTGACAATAAGCTTAAAAGGGATTACCCCTTCAACTCTTTCGGCCCGGTGGAGTTTGACAAGAACCTGGAGCTGATAAACGATTTTGTAGAGAAATCAAACTACAGAGCTTTCTATGCAAAACACTCCGGCTTTTATGACAGTATTGTCAGTAACTACAAAGAGTACTACTTCTTCGATAAAACAAAAGCCTTTTTAGATAACAGAATCGGCAAGCAAGGGGACACAGATCGTGGCAAGACCTATAGAGTTGCAGTATCACCATTAGTTGGCGGACAGAATTGCCACAGAGATATTGATAGCCTAACCAGCGTTGATTTTCCCAACATCAGTAAAGACCTTATACTTGGCAAAATCAATAACAACGGCATAAGAACCAGGATCGTTGAAAACCACACCATTTTTACAGAAATGGACCATGGCTACATCAACCCTATCTCAGACAAGTATAAAAAGCAGATCCAGCAATATTTCGACACCAGGTATTGGGATAACAAATCAGGGTATACCGATATCAACGTGTTTAATGAATACATGACCTGGGCAGTTTACGACCTGTTTCTAAAGGAAAGTTTTGCAGCGCATGCCGACTCCATAGCACTGCAATGGCATTACCAGAATGCCAGTTCTAACCGAGGGTTTATTGCCTCCGACCTGTTTGCTAAAAAGGTGCTAGAGCTGTCTGCAAAAAACAAAGGAAGTGACTTTGAAAATGTATATCTTCCCCTTTTAAAGTGGTGTAAAAAAAATGAAAAGAAAATCATTCAACCTTCAATTGATGGAGTAAAAGCCAACGAATTTATTCAGCTGAAAGACAATCTTGTTACAGTTGGATTTACAGAGAAGATGGCTCCTGTTAACAACTTTGGGGCTATACTTTTAGAGGTAAAAGATGGCAAGCAGACAGGCAAGAGCAAAACAGTTATGATAAGCAAACAGCAAAACAACCTGCATTGGCAACAAGGTGGTAAAAAACTGAATTTTAAAGTAGACACAGACTTTCAGGAGTTTATTCTGCTTTTTAACTGGTGGGGAATAAAGCAGCCATTGCTTTCCAGAAATGAGGTGCTGTTAAAGCCACAGTCCTATCTCTTACTAAAGAAATGAAACGTTGCTTACTAGGCTGCTATACTTTAGGCTGCACTCACCCGCTGCCAAAACTTTATAAAAGACATTAAAACCAATCATGAACGATAATACGATCGACGGTTTAAAAGAGGCACTAAAGCATTCGCCTGACAACGTGCCGTTACGCCTGCTCCTGGCTGAGAACCTCCTGGCGCTAAACAGGCTTGAAGAAGCAGAGCAAGAATATACCACGCTTTTAAAATATACTAACGATACAAAAGCTAAAACCGGCTTAGCAAAAGCTTTCTTCCGTAAGGGCAATTTCTCGGCCTGCAATGTAATCCTGGAAGAGGTGATTGAGAGCGGAAAAGAGGATGCGGAGATTTTAACGCTGCATGCAAAGGCCCTTCTGAAAGAGAACGCTATGGGCAAAGCTGTGGAGATGTACCAGAGAGCTTTAGAAAGCAACCCTAACCTTACGGACGAGGAACTTGACAGCCAGCTGAGGTTGCGGGGCACCTACGAAGAGGAGGAAGATGACGAGGCGGCAGACAGCCGTTTCCTGCAAAAGCCAACCGTTAATTTCTCTGATGTTGGCGGCATGGATGCTGTAAAGAAAGAGATCGAGCTGAAGATCATCAAGCCACTACAACACGCCGACCTTTACAAAGCCTACGGTAAAAAAGTAGGCGGCGGTATTCTGTTGTACGGCCCTCCGGGGTGCGGTAAGACCTTTATTGCCAAAGCAACAGCCGGCGAGGTAAATGCCAAATTTATTAATGTAAGCCTAAACGACATACTAGATATGTGGATTGGCAACAGCGAGAAAAACCTACACGAGATCTTCGAACTGGCCAGAAAGAATGCTCCCTGTGTTCTGTTTATCGATGAAATAGATGCCCTGGGTGCCAGCCGCAGCGATATGAAACAGTCCAGTGGGAGGCACCTGATAAACCAGTTTTTACAGGAACTTGATGGCATAGAGCACAACAACGAGGGTGTTCTTATTTTAGGAGCAACAAACACTCCCTGGAACCTGGACCCAGCCTTCAGGCGACCAGGCAGGTTCGACAGAATTGTTTTTGTGCCACCTCCAGATGAGACCAGCAAAGAAGCTATACTTCGGTTAAAGCTAAGCAGCAAACCAATTGGCAATATTGATTACGCCCAGGTCTCCAGGAAACTGGATAACTACTCTGGTGCAGACATAGACGCCATGATAGATATTGCGGTGGAGCTAAAACTGGAGTCGTCTTTTGCGGATGGCATCCCTAAACCTATCGATACGAAAGACCTGCTGGAAGCCGTGAAAAAGCATAAGCCCAGCACGCAGGAGTGGTTTACAACTGCAAAAAACTACGCCATGTTTGCCAATGCTTCAGGGCTTTATGATGATATATTGACTTACCTAAAAATTAAGAAATAACATGGTAGAGGATTACAGGCTATCTAAGGTTGACATACTATTTGAGCAAAAAAAGTATGCGGAGGCCGAGCGTATTTTACAGGATCTTTTAGCCGAAGATGTAAACAACATACATTACCTCTCGTTGCTGGCTGAGACTCACTTGCAACAAGATAAAGCTGCTTCTGCCAGAGAAATCATCGATAATGCGATCGGTTTATCTCCTGCTGTTCCACACCTGTATTATATTAAATCCAGGATTGCTGTTTTTAAAGAGCAGTATGACGAAGCAGAGAGCTGCGTTGAGCAGGCCATAACCCTAGACCCATACGATGCAGATTATTTTGCATGGCTGGCAAAGATCAAACTTGTAAGAAAGCAGTACGAGCAGGCACTTGCCTATGCTGATAAAGCTCTGGAAATTGACGCAGAGAATTTACTGGGACTAAACACCAGAAGTACAGCTTTACTCAAACTCAACAGAAAAGCAGAGTCTTTTACCACAATTGAGGGAGCTTTAAGAGAGAATCCTAACAACCCCTACACACACGCAAACTACGGCTGGGGCTTGTTAGAAAAAGGCGACCATAAAAAAGCATTAACGCATTTCCAGGAGGCACTGCAAAGTAACCCTACTTATGAATATGCACAGGCTGGTTTACTGGAAGCTCTAAAGGCGAGGAATCCGGTTTACCGCTGGTTTTTAAAGTATGCTTTCTTTATTGGCAACCTTACCTCCAAATACCAGTGGGGCGTAATCATAGGTTTTTACATCGGCCAGCGCGTGCTCCGGTCAATTGCAGACAGCAACGAGGCCCTGCAGCCCTACCTTACTCCGCTGGTAGTTCTGCTTGCCCTGGTAGCCTTCTCTACCTGGGTTATAACGCCTATCAGCAACTTGTTTCTCCGCTTTAATAAGTATGGGCAGCTGCTCCTGGATAAAGCCGAGAAGAAAAGCTCGAATTTTGTAGCAGTCAGTTTCGCTGTATTTGTAATAGGCGCTATTTTATACTTTGCAACAACAGAAGATAAGTATCTGGCACTGGCAGTTTTCGGTTTTGCCATGATGGTGCCTTTCAGCGTGATGTTTTCAGAAGCAAAGTATAAGTATTCGTTGCTGATCTATTCGGCTGTGCTAGGTTTAATTGGAGTGGGCGCTGTAGCAATTACTTTTTCAAATGGCATACTTTTCAATTTGCTGTCGGTACTGTTTATTTTTGGTTTTATAGCTTTCCAGTTTGTTAGTAATTACCTCACTATCAAACAGGACAACATTTAAATACAGGAAAACATCAGGACGGTATCATGACTGAGTGTAATTTGCTCAGCCACTACCATACATACCGCTACAGCAAACACCTGCAACTAAGCAAAATGATCAGAGCATATACTAACCAGGACAAGGAAGAGCTTATTGCGCTACTAAAGCTAAACATACCTGCATACTTTGCCGAAGAAGAGGAGGCCGATTTTGTAGAATACCTGGAGCAGCACCTGGAGGATTATTTTGTGGTGGAAGAAAACGATAAGTTAATAGCAGCAGGTGGACTTAATTATTTTCCTGAATCAGGAGAGTCAAGGATTTCGTGGGATGTGGTGCACCCGGATTATCAAGGCAAAGGCATCGGCAGAAAGCTCACACAGCACCGGATCAATCACGTCAGGCAGAACCCGCAAATAAATCTGCTCATCGTCCGGACAACGCAGCTCGTGTACAAGTTCTACGAAAAGATGGGCTTTAGCTTAGCCAAAACAGAAAAGGATTTCTGGGCCAAAGGCTTTGATCTTTACCAACTGCACATGCCACTGAGAGGTAACTAAGAGCCTAACAAAAGATAATACTGCTCTGTAAAGTATAAATCGGTTAGTGTAAAATCTTCCGGTTAATTGCAAAGGCCTTACTATCTTTAAGCTTTAAAAAGTGTAGTATGCCTTTAGAAGTAGTATGCAAAGCCTTTAATGAGCTAACGCCACAGCAAATGTATGAGATGCTCCGCCTACGCAGCGAGGTGTTTGTAGTGGAGCAGAATTGCGTGTTCCTGGATATGGATAACAAAGACCAGCAAAGTTACCACCTGCTGCTGTACCAAAACGGCGTGTTGGAGGCTTGTGCCAGGTTGGTGCCTCCTGATTTATCTTACTCTCAGATGTCGATTGGGCGCATTGTTACCAGTCCTGCCACACGTGGCACCGGTTTAGGTAAAAAACTGGTAGATATTGCCATCTCGGAATGTTACCGCCTGTTTGGTCAAGGTCCGATACAAATTGGTGCACAGCTTTACGCTAAAGGCTTTTACGAGTCTTTTGGCTTTAAGCAGACCGGCGAAGTTTACGACGAAGATGGCATCGACCATATCCACATGATCAAGCCGTAAAACGCGCCAATATTTTCTATTTATAACAAGGACTGATTGGTTATTTAGTTAACTAAAGTTGTGTGTTTTTCTTCAGTAGGCAAATTACCCACCCCTGCCCCTCCCGAGAGGGGAATTACATGCACGAGTAAAATTCCCCTCTCGGGAGGGGCAGGGGTGGGCTCTCAATAGCAGAGGGAATACATCAACACTGCAAATCTTAACCTATTTTTTTAACAACAACTCAGGCTATACTTTACGCTACTATGGCAGATACCTCACAACCAAATGCTGATATCTTAGTTTCCTTGGTGCGCATGAAAATGCCCTTCGGAAAGTATAAAGATACATTACTATGCAACCTGCCGGTATCGTATTTAGAGTGGTTTTACCGTGAAGGCTTTCCGGAAGGCAAACTGGGCATGCAGCTAGCCACGATTTACGAGATTAAAATTAATGGCCTAGAGTACCTGCTGGAGCCTATTAAAAAGCAAATGCGGCGCTCTTAAGATTTAATCTACCGAACTGAACTAGGCGAAACCGCCCCTACTCTTCCTGCCATCCCAGTAGCATGCCTTGAAATCTTGAGCTCCTATACATCCTAGTCTCTGAACCGACGTATTTATACTTTAACATACTTAACCAGAACTAGCAATGAAACCGAATATAGAGCACGAAAAAGAAGACCAGCAGTTTACCATAAAGCTGGGAGAAGACGACGCAGAACTAGCTTATACGTTGCCCCAGGAGGGCATAATCTGCTTTACCCATACTTATGTTCCAGAGTCTGACAGAGGCCAGGGGCTAGCGGCAAAGCTGATAGAGAAAGGAATACATTTTGCCCGGGAGAAAAATTACAAAGTAGACGCGCAATGCCCTGCTGTAGTTAAATACCTGAAAGCACACCCTGAGCACGACGACATTAAAGTATAAACCTGATAAAGAGCTGAAGCAAAGTATACTTTCTTCAGCTCTTTTACTTTATAAGCTTATGTGATTAACAAATAAACCGCACGCCACTACTCATCTGCCTTCTCCACCTTGTGCCCTCCAAACTCATTGCGCAAAGCTGCTACTACCTTACCCGAGAAAGTATCCGTTTCATAAGATCGGTAACGCATCAGCAGCGACATGGCAATAACAGGCGTGGCAACTTGCATATCCAGAGCAGTTTCTACGGTCCATTTCCCCTCACCCGACGAGTGCATAATGCCTTTTATACTTGTCAGTTCCGGATCTTTGCCGAAGGCTTTCTCTACCAACTCCATTAGCCAGCTGCGCACTACAGAGCCGTGGTTCCAGACGCGCGCCACCTCTTTGTAATCCATATTAAATTCGCTTTTGTGCAGCACCTCAAACCCCTCTGCAATGGCCTGCATCATGCCGTACTCTACCCCGTTGTGGATCATCTTTACAAAGTGTCCGCTGCCAGGTTTGCCCACATGCAAATACCCCTTCTCCACCGACACATCCCTGAATATCTCCTCGCAATACGCAAAGGCTTCCGGCTCTCCTCCTATCATGGTGCAGGCTCCGTTACGGGCACCTTCCAGGCCACCGCTGGTACCACAGTCCAGGAAAAAAATACCTGATGCTTTTAGTACCTCCGCACGTTTCACAGAGTCTTTGTAGTTGGAGTTACCACCGTCAATGATAATATCACCAGATTGCATTTGCGGCACCAGTTGGTCGATAACAGCATCCACAGGATCTCCGGCAGGCACCATGATCCAGACAACTTTTCTACCCGTGAGTTTTTCTGCTACCTCCGGTATGGTATAGGCAGGTGTTACGCCTTCCTTGGCAATGGCATCCGTTGTAGCAGGTACAAGGTCAAAAGCTACTACGTCGTGTTTATGATCTCTTAAGTTCAAGGCCAGGTTGTACCCCATCTTACCCAGTCCTACCAGTCCTATTTGCATGGTATAAATCTTTATATGTAAAACATCCGCTGCAGCTGCTTATTCTGCTTCCGGTTTTTCTATGCTTTCAAAATTCCCCAGTTGGCTAAAGCTACTCTCCAGCTTAGGGTAAAGCTGCTCAAACAAAGTATAATTTTGCCTGTATACTTGGTGCGCCTTCGGATCGGGTGTAAATGTTTTATGAATACTGATCAGCCCGCTGGCATCTTCCAGCTTTCCAATCATGCCTAGTGTGTGCATACCAAGTATGGCTGCTCCTAGCGCCGAGCCTTCTGCGGTATCAGTTAAGTATACTTCTACGTTAAAAACATCTGCCAGCATCTGCACCCACAGTTCTGAGTGTGTAAACCCACCGTTAGCATAGATCCTTTTAACAGGTCCTAAAGTTTGCTCCAGCGCCCTGCCAACACTGTATATCCCGAAGATGATGCCTTCCATCAGAGCTCTTAAAAAATGAGCGCGGGTGTGGGTGTAGTGTACGCCGATAAAACATGCCCGGGCTGCTACATTCCAATGTGGGGAGCGTTCGCCGAGCAGGTAGGGCAAAAAAAGAAGCCCTTCAGAACCAGGTGCAACAGTGGCGGCCTCAGCATTTAGCAGGTCGTAAATGTCTTCTTTTGCTTCTGAAACAGCCTTAGCCTCAGCTGCATAAAAGTTTTCCCGGAACCACTGCAGTACAATGCCACCGTTATTTACAGCGCCGCCCAGTACATACTTCTCTGGTGTGAGCACATAGCTAAAAATGCGTTCTTTCAGATCCGTGACAGGTTCATCGGCTGTTACTCGTATAGCGCCGCTTGTACCAATCGTTACAACGGCATCTCCTTCACAAACGGCATCTGAACCAAGGTTTGCCAGGCAGCCGTCGCTGGCTCCAAGTATAAATGGTAACTCCGCGCCCACTCCCAATTGGCTGGCAAATGCTGGCTTCATACCGGTAAAAGTATAACCTGGAGGTACGGCCTCAGGTAGTTGTGCAGCACTTATACCAGCTACTTCCAATGCATCGGGGTGCCACTGCAAGGTAAAAATGTTAAACAGACCTGTGGCAGAAGCAATAGAGTAATCTACTTTATACTTTCCGAAGAGCCTGTAAAACACAAACTCTTTTATGCCGATGAACTTAGCTGTTCTGTCAAAAATATCTGGAGCCATTTCCCGGAGCCAGCAGATACGAGGCAGCGGCGACATAGGGTGAAGCGGTGTACCGGTATGCAGGTAAATGTCGTGGCCGAGATCGCTATTCTTGAGTTTTGCTGCCTGTGCCATACTTCTGGCATCTGCCCAGATCATGCAGTTTGTTAATGGTTCTCCGCTTTTATCCATGGCAATCAGGCTGTGCATGGCGCTGCTGAAGCAAACTCCCTTTAGTGTATAATCACCTTCGCGCACCAGTGCTGCAACTGTTTTTAAACACTCCACAACAGCGTCGAAAACAAGCTGCGGGTCCTGCTCAGCAAAGTTAGGTTCAGGGTGGATAATGGGATACTCTACTGCAAACTGAAACAGGGCTTTCGCATCGGCACTGAAGGCTACTGCCTTGGTGCTGGTTGTGCCAATGTCTATGCCAATGATCGCCTCTTGTTTCATGCTGCTGTAATTAAGCTTTACCTACGCAATACAGCATACTAAGAGTTATAATACCTTGTGCTGCGGCAGCTGAATTCCTGCTTACAGTAGTATACATAAGACAGAAGAGGAAGCAGTTTTTCGTTTGCAATGATTATATTTGGTTTATAAACTAAACTAAACACATGAAACCACACCGCTTTATACTTGGGCTTTGTTTGCTGGTAGCTGTGCAGCAGGCACCGGCCCAAGACCTGAAAGTAGAGAAGAAGGTAGCTAAATCGATGAAGAAGGTTGAGCCGGAGGATATCAAGAAGCATATCTGGTACCTGGCCGACGACAAGCTGCTGGGTCGCAAACCCGGCACCCCCGGCTACCAAACTGCCGTTGATTACGTTATCGACAACTATAAAAAATTAGGCGTACAACCTGGCGGCGAAAACGGCACCTACCTGCAAACTGTAAGGCTAAGAACAGCCAAAACAGAGGATAATGCCACTATGACTTTAGCCGACAAGCAAGGTACGGCAACCCTTACAGCAGGAAAAGATTTCAGCATTTACCCTAACCCGAAAGAGGCCAACGTTACCGTAGAGGCTCCGCTTGTATTTGCCGGCTTCGGCATCAGCGCTCCGGATCTTAACTTCGACGACTACGCCGGACTGGATGTGAAGGGCAAAGTGGTGCTGGTATTGCGTGGTGCGCCGCAGGGTTTCCCGAACACAGTGGCATCTTATAGCATGGATACGCAAACCATACTTAAGAACGCAGCAGACCGTGGTGCCGTGGGTGTGATATTAGGTAGCTATAACCCAAGAGCGGGCGTACCTAACTTCAGAAACGGCATTAATAATGTAATGCACGCCAACGGCGACGTAGCTTTCTCCAGAACCTATAACGACAAGATCAAACTATTTGCCGTTGTTAGCCATGAGCAGACAGAGAACCTGCTTTCAGGTGCCGGTGTAAGTTTAACAGATGCAGTAAAGAATCTGAGAAGCGGTAAACCAGCTTCTGCCCCCCTTAACCACACCCTAAGGGCAAACTATACTTCTACCTACACCGACATCGAAAGCCAAAATGTAGTGGGCAAAATAGAAGGCTCTGATGCTAAGCTGAAAAACGAGTATGTAGTACACAGCGCACACTTAGACCACGTTGGCATTGGCAGGCCCATAGACGGCGACTCGATCTATAACGGTGCTCATGACAATGCCTCTGGTGTTGCCAGCTTACTGGAGATTGCTAAAGTATACTCTCGCCTAAAGCAAAACCCGAAGCGCTCTGTGTTGCTGGTAATGGTTACTGCCGAGGAAATGGGACTACTAGGATCTGCCT
Organism: Pontibacter sp. H249; assembly: GCF_037892465.1. Classification (NCBI taxonomy): domain Bacteria; kingdom Pseudomonadati; phylum Bacteroidota; class Cytophagia; order Cytophagales; family Hymenobacteraceae; genus Pontibacter; species Pontibacter sp. H249. The sequence goes on from NZ_JBBKTR010000013.1 coordinate 140,103, forward strand.
ACTTTGCCAAATATCCAACCGTGCCAGCTGGCAACATTGTAGCCGACATCAACACCGATATGCCAACCATTATTGCGCCGCTGCTGTCGGTGGTGCCGTTGGGTGCGCCGCACTCTAGTTTGATGGGGCCTGTAACCAAAGCAGCCAACTACCTGAACCTGGACATTGAAGAAGACCCGGAGCCGGAGCAAAATCGTTTTGTGCGCAGCGACCAGTACAGCTTTGTAACGCAAGGTATTCCTGCCCTGCACATCAAATATGGCAACAAAACTCCTGACGGTAAGAATAACCTGGACGAGACTGTGAAAGTATGGCGTGAGAAATACTACCACAAACCACAGGACGGCATTGATGGTGTATTTGACTTTGAAGCTGGTAAAACCTATGTGCAGTTAAACTTCCTAATCGGCTACTTGGTGGCCCAGGATGCGCAACGCCCAACCTGGAACGAAGGCGACTTCTTCGGTACCCGCTTCGGCAGCTTGCAGCAGTAACAAAAAACACTTTAAAAAGCCCCGGCCTTACATCTGTAGTGCCGGGGCTTTTTGTTTACAGCCTGTAAAGCGGCAAGTATAAACTGTTGCCATACTTATCTACACTTTATTTTATGGCTGTGGAAAACGTACATCAGGTGTTAATAATTAACATCGCATAAAAGTATACTTTACTGACTTTCAGCTACATCTCAGATATTACCCAACACCCTCCATAGCTACTGTGTAAAATTTGTCCACATGCACATTTTATACCTGTTTATTACATATTTTTGTAAATATATATAGAGATAAAACTGCCATGGAAACGACGCAGCGCACAGTAACAAAGAACACTACACACAGAGGAGAAATCATACGAGAGGCTATTAAGGCAAGCGGTGTAGCCATTGGTGTGGTAGCCGATAAGCTTGGTGTCAGCAGAAAAACGCTTTACAATAAATTTAAGGAGAGCAGCATCCCGTTTAGTTTTATACTTAAGCTAGGCGAGGTTATACATCACGATTTTTCACAGGAATTCCCGCATTTGAGTAAAAGTGTAAAAAAGGAGCCTGCCATGCCGCAGATGCCCCTAAGCACCAACCTGATGCTGCCTTTCGACGGTGAGCCAGCCGGTGCACCAAAACCAAACAACATGAAAGAGTGCGAAGCTGAGTTAGTAGCACTGCAGCGTAAGTACATTGCCCTGCTGGAGAAGTTTAACGAACTGCTCCTGAAAACATCTGCAAACTAATACAAGACTTCTCCCTTTTACTGACGTGGCTAAACAGTTTAATAAATGTAAAGTAGGCAGGCTAAGCAACTAGAAGCAAGCCTGCTCACTTTATACTTTTCACCACTACAAGATCTACCTGCACAAGCTGAGGCAGTTAAGTTCATTCATAGCCATACGGGCTCCCCTACCATCCTCAAGCCACTTCGTTTACATAAATATCAGACAGGATACGTATCTATTTTTCTGTTTATCGTTCAATATTAATTAGGCAGGTTGCCTGGCAAGTATAGTTTTTAAATAAAAACAGAACGGTAAATGAACGAAGACAAGTATTTGCCCTATGCCAGTTTGCTGATGAGGTTAGCCCTTGCATTTACGTTACTATCTGCGGTGGCGGATCGTTTAGGTTTTTGGGGTGCCCCCGGAGATAAAAACGTGGCCTGGGGTGAGTGGTCAAATTATGTAGAGCACATGCAAACACTGGTGCCATTTGTCTCCAGAAGTATAGCAAGTAAACTCGCAACGGTTGTTACGCTTTTACAAATAGCCTTTACTTTTATGTTTCTTACTAATCTTAAAATACGTTGGGCAGCCATTGGAACCGGTATACTTTTCTGCCTTTTTGCTTTGGCCATGGTCAATGCCTATGGTATAAAAGCACCCTTAGATAGTTCGGTATTTGTGGGCATTGCCGCCAGCTTTCTGTTAGCTAGTGTGCCCATTTATAAATGGACGCTTGGCGGCATCAAAAAGAGAACAGTTTACCGCCCATACTAAGCCAGTTGCTTAACAAAGTCATTCTCCAGGAAATATTCCAGTGTAAAACGTGGCTCAGTGAGTACAGAGGTATTCTCCTTAGTTCGTGCCTCCACTTTAAAGTCTCCTTCGTTAAACGGTTTATAGAAGAACTCATTCTCCGAAGTATAGGGCAACTGCTCATACTGCACACCGGCTGCGGCAGCCAGTTCTGCCATGGTATAATCGCGCGGCCCCAGCAGTACTTCTACTGTTTTACCTTCAAAAGTTGGATGCAGCAGATGGCGGGCTGCTATACTTGCCACCTCGTAAGACGAAATGTAAGGCAACTTCAGATCGGGAGCATAAGGTGTGTGCAGTCCCCAGTTCAGGTTCTCGAAGAAGTTCGCGCAACGCAGGTGTTTTATGTGCACACCAAGCAGCTTGTTTAATTCCTGCTCCATGGCCACCAGCCTTGTAGGTGCTCCTGCTTTGTAAATAATACTGTTGCTGATGTTTACAATATGCGTTACCGGTGTGCCTTGCAATAGCTTGCCTAAACGTGCTGCAGTGGCAGCAGGATTAGCCAAATGTTCATCAGGAATAGTCAGGAATAGGCTGGTAGCGCCGGCAAAAGCCTGTTGTAGAAAGGCATCATCGCTGAAGTCGCCTTCCAGTATGGTGGCTTTGCCTTCGAACTGCTGTAAACGATTACGGCTACGGCCCGCAAGAGCCACAGTAGCGCCAGCTGCCAATAACTCATGGGCTATTTTGCTGCCAATGTTACCTGCTGCGCCAAGTACAAGTATGTAGTTACTCTTCATAGATTTATTTTGTAGCTAATGGAAATGAAGCGACAAAGTAAAGTAATCCTTTTCATAGCCAACACAACAATAGACATACTACTGAGGTAATCCGACAGACAGCTGATTCTAAAAGTATAAACAGCTACCAGGGTAACCCGTTCAAATCCATTAGTTCAGGTGCTATTCTTGGTTGCCCCTCCGGCGAAAGCAGCATTACATTAGAATCATATAGCTGCTTACCTGTAGGTTGCTGGTAGTAAAGTGTAGAATTTACGGTGTACCAACCAAGGCGACTGTAGAAAGGCAATAAAGCATCGGCACAGAGTAACAATCCATACTTGCAGCCCAACTCGTCAAAAATAAACTGCTCCGTTGCCCTCAGTAGCTCCGTAGCGTAGCCTTTGCCTCTGTACTCTTTTGGCGTGATCACATTGTTAACACCGGCTATTTTGTGCGTTGCACCATCCATACTTACATCGCGTAGCATCACATTATAAAAGGTGGCAACTTTATCATTTTCATACTTTATGAAGCTCCAGTCTGGTTGCGCCCAAGTATGGCGCTGTACGAAGGGTACATGGCCAAATTCTGATTGTATGTGGTGGTGTAGTTCTTCAGCCTCCGCAGGGCTAAGGTCGGTGTGTTTTATACGTTTGATCACAGTTTTATATAGCGTGGGTATTTCGGCCGCAAAGGTAACAGAAAGTATAAAATTGCGTGCACAGCGACAGCTATACTTTGGCAAGATCGGCTAGTTTATACTTTATCCGCCAGCTCCCAGGTGGCCTGCACAAAACGTTGCCAGCTAAAGCGTTTTTTATACTTTGTGATATTTTGGATAAGGGCAGGAGCATCTGCAGAAGTATAAAACTGAAGTATGGCTTTTGCAATGGCAGCCGGTTCGGGTTCTACTACATACCCTACTTCTTTATCTGGTACCAACTCAGCCAGGCCGCCCACTTTGGTTACCACCATTGGCTTATCGAAGTGGTAGGCTACCTGCGTAACGCCGCTTTGGGTGGCATGCTTGTAAGGCTGCACCACCAGGTCGGCAGCACAAAAGTAATGGCGTACTTCAGCGTTAGGAATAAAATCTGTTCTGAGCACCAGCTGGTCCTGCAGGTCTAGTTCCTGAATTAACTGGTGATAAGGTGCGGCATCCTCGTAAAACTCACCAGCCACGATCAGCTTCAGATTTGGGATAGATCTTACCTGTGCATCCGCCATGGCTTTAAGCAGAATATCCAAGCCTTTATACGCCCTGATAAAGCCAAAGAAAAGAATGTAGTTATAGGTTGGGTCTAAACCTAAGGCAGTATAGGCTTCGGCTTTCGTTTCTGCGGCTCCAAAGTTATCGTATAGCGGGTGCGGCAAGTATAGGCTTGGCTTGTTGGGCTCAAACTGCTCCAGGTCCTGCTGCACCGAGCGCGACATAGTCACAAAACCATGGCAGGCTTTGAGAAAATACCTGGTAAAGGGAATATCACCGGGGCGTTTTTCGTGAGGGACCACATTATCTGTAATGGCCAGCACTCGGCTATACTTGTTCCTGCGGATAATGCGGGCAATAGTACCTAAACCTGGCCCCATGAATGGCAGCCAGTAGCGGAAAATAACCAGATCAGGCTTCTGCTTTTTAATGTAGTTTCCGGTTTTCCACCAGCTCAGTGGGTTTACGGAGTTGATCAGTACTTTTATACGCAGGCCTTTTGGAGCAGGCTCATCGGAGTACTGGCTTTTACCCGGAAAGAGAAACGAAGGATACTGCAAACTGAATGTTACAATCTCTACCTCATCGCCAGCTTCCTGAAAGGCCAGTGCAAGTCGTTCGTTAAAGGTAGCCATACCTCCACCACGCAAGGGGTGCGCAGGTCCAACTATTACTACCTTTCTGCCCATTACTTCTTCAGGGCTCCTACTTTATCCCGTATCAGGTACTCGTTCTGTTTATTAGAGGCAAGGGATATCATCTCGGCCAGGAAACCAGCCAAAAACAGCTGCACACCAAGTATAACTGCCACCAAGGCCAGGAAGAACAAAGGCTGATCTACAATATCACGCACACGCCCCCCGGAATATAGTCCAAATAGCTTTTGCGCGATCAACCAGACTGTAATACCCAAACCTACCACAAACATCAGTGTGCCCATGGTACCAAAGAAGTGCATTGGGCGCTTTTTAAAGCGGCTTACAAAAGTAATAGATAGCAGATCCAAAAAACCGTACACAAAACGCTCTAAACCGAACTTGGTAGTACCGTATTTGCGTTCCTGGTGCTGTACAGGCTTTTCGGCTATTTTAGTGAAGCCATGCCATTTAGCAATAACAGGTATGTAGCGGTGCATTTCGCCGTGCACTTCTATACTTTTTATAACCAGTTGGCGATATGCTTTCAGGCCACAGTTAAAGTCATGCAGCTTTATACCCGAAAGTTTACGGGTGGCGGCGTTAAATAATTTAGTAGGGATTGTTTTACTAAGCGGATCAAAACGTTTCTTTTTCCAGCCGCTAACCAGGTCATACTTCTGGTTTTTGATCATATCGTACAGGCCCGGAATTTCCTCCGGACTATCCTGCAGGTCGGCATCCATAGTTATCACCACTTCGCCGGTGCAACGCTTAAAGCCCTCGTTCAGGGCGGCAGATTTGCCGTAATTTCGATTAAAGCTGATGCCCTTTACAGCATTGTCTTCAGCACCAAGTTGATTAACAACGTCCCACGAGTGGTCGGTGCTGCCATCATCAACAAGTATAATTTCATAAGAAAACTCGTGCGCATGCATCACACGTTTGATCCAGCGCACGAGTTCAGGTAATGATTCCTCCTCGTTAAAAAGAGGAACTACTACCGAGATATCATAAGGGTATTGCATGTTTTATTCAAACTCCGGTCTGCTGTTTTTCATAATAGCAGAAATAATCAGCGACAGGATAAATCCGATGATCAAAGTTATAACGCCTGCGCCAAGAATCATAGTAACCGGCCCTTGAAAGTTCTCAGCCATTTGCATACCTGCGTCTATCTGCTCATCCGTCAATCCCTGCAATACCATCTGCTCACGCTGCTTTTCCATCATACGTGCCATGTACTCTGTATCTACAAACTCGGTGTAAAGCCACGTAAACAAGCCAGACAATAATCCAAACAGTATAGAAACTATTGCACCTATACCAAGGCCTTGTCCATAAGACATGTAACCACTATTAGCTGCTTTATACTGCTTCATTGCTAGCACAATACCACCAATAAGAATAAGGTATGCCAGGCTGCTAAGAATACGATTGTCACCAAGGTCAGCAACCATGATGATTAGAGAGTAAACTACTCCTACTAGTGCAGTAAGCAAGCCATACTTTATGGCAACAGAGGTAACAGACGGTTGTTGTTGAGTTTCGATCATAAAGGTTAGTTTTTTATGGTTAGATATTATTTACGAAAAAAAACTGCCGCTACTAACGAGAATACCCCACCCACTAAAATCCTTCTTAAAAAATCATCAGCAGCCAACATACTTGGCGATAAAGAAGTTATGGTTTTATAACCTCTCTCAAAATTCTCTTTGCCCAATAGCTTTATCTGTTCTTCGCGTGTCTCGTCGAGTAAAGTCTGCATTTCAGCTATGTGGTTTTGCAAAATCTCAGCTCCGGCAAAGTTTACAAACAGGAACGCCAGCATAGAAGCTGTAAGCGCAGTATAAAAAGACACCGATAAGCCAACTCTGAAGCCACGCCCAAAGCCCAGCTCTCCATCATGAAACTGTTTAAAATAGCGTATAGCCAAAAATATGAAAACCGGAATTGGCAGGTAAGTTAAACGCCCCATATCGCCGAAAGGATTTGACCCGGCAATGTGCAGCACTACCATAAGCACAAAGCATACTACTCCACACAACACGCCATAGCGAACCCCAACCCTAATAATTGTTTGATTAAACATAGTGCCTTTATTAAGCGCTGCTTTTCTTAACAGAAGCTAAATATAAGTATAAATATATTAAAAAAGGTTAATGAAGCACCACTTGCCCCTTATGAATTGTACCTACTACACGGCCTTTAAGTTCTTTGCCAAAGAATGGTGAATTTTTGCCTTTAGATACTGTTTCTGCCTCGGTTGGTATCCAAACCTGGTTTGGCTGGAATAGGGTAAGGTTTGCTGCCTCTCCCACTTCTATAACCGGTACCTTATGGCCAAGTATAAATCGTGGTCCTGATACGAATTTATCAACTAGCTGCTCTGTAGCCAGCACATCTGCAAAGGCTGTATTGGCTACTGCAAAGGCTGTTTCTAGATTGATGATACCAAAATCTGCTAAGTCAAACTCCAGCTTCTTAGCTTCTGTATCGTGCGGTTGGTGCGCAGAAACAAGTGCATCTATCGTTCCGTCTGCTAAACCTTGTTTTATGGCGTCAGCATCGGTCTGACTTCTAAAGGGAGGGGCCACTTTATAGTTTGTATCAAATGGTGCAATGCTCACATCTACAAAACTCACTTGGTAACTAGCTACATCGCAGGTTACGTTTAAGCCCTGTGCTTTAGCTTTGCGTATTGCCTCAATAGTGGCCGCTGTAGATACTAGAGAGAAGTGCATTTTACCACCTGCATAGGCAAGCAACTGTAGATCGCGGGTAACAGCTACTTCTTCAGCCAAAGATGGAATGCCTTTCATGCCCAGTTGGGTGCTGGTAATGCCTTCGTGCATTTGCCCGTGCTCTGTCAGCCTTGTATTCTCGGGCTTATTCATAAGCAAGCCATCAAACAGCTGCACGTACTGCAAAGCCTTTAGTATAATATCGGCTGCCTGTATCGGTTTAATCCCGTCCGAAAAAGCAATTGCTCCTGCCTGGTGCAGGTCGATCATTTCTGTTAGATCTTTACCATCGGTATCAACAGTTACAGCTGCAATTGGGTGCAATGTTACCGGCAGGTAAGCTGAATGGCTTTTAAGGTAATTAACTGCGCCTTTGGTTTGAACAACAGGGCTTGTATTTGGCAGACACAACACCTCTGTAAACCCGCCTTTACTTGCCGCTGCCGCTATACTTTGGATATCTTCTTTGTATTCATGCCCCGGCTCACCTACATAGGCATGCATATCTATCCAGCCACCAGATACACATAAGCCGTCTTTTGCTACAACTTTATCTGCTTCAGGCTCATCCGCACCAATGTACGTGATAATTCCCTTATCTATAAGGATATTCTGTTGCTGTAAATGAAACGAGGATTGCGGGCTGTAAATGGTTGCTGCTCGGAGAAGTACTTTCATGCTAGAGGAATCTAATAAGTGCTATTTCGGCCATCAGGAAAAACAGACACAATATTAGACAATATTTCCAAAGCTTCACGCCAAAATATCTTTTTTCGAACTCTCCCTTCACAGAAAATGCATCGCCGTAGTCATATACATGCACATTAGCCCTATTTCCGACCAAGGCACGCAACTCATCTGGAGTATACTGATCCAACTCCGACTCATCTTTACTGTAATTAAAAGCGAGGGTAGAAATGTTCTGATTCTGAACCTTCAAAGTATAAAATCCGGCTTTGTTCATTTCTCCGGGTATATTAAAATATAAGCTTCCCCCTCTAACCTGTTGCTCCGGAATAAACGACAGACTATCCTGCTGCAGTTCATAAACACCTTCTTTTGTAGTACTGTTTTTAAGTGGAATTCTGATAGTACCCTCTCCCAAAGTATATGCTAAAGCTTGTTCCTGCTTATATCCGGAGATAGCCAGTTTATACATCACAGGCACAAACAAAGCATGGTTAACTAAAGTATTTAACTCCTCTTGCAACGGAGCAGCCATCAAATACACTTTACCATTTCCCCTATCGAAACGTGACAAGTATGGCGCGCCTCCCTTAAACTCCAGTATATCTTCAGAAGACTTAGACCATACTAGCTGCCTACTCGATAAAGGCATCGTCATGCGTGCGTCATAACCAGAAAATATACTTTTAAAGAAAGGATTATTAGGATCTGGAGCACTGAGCGCGGTTTTAGCTCCAGTTTCTGAATTTTCTACTATGCGTCCAGAAACATTTAGGCTTTGAAATAAAGCAGCATAACTACCACTGTTTGCAGCAGCCCCTGGAACTACTATTGCTGTACCACCTGCTTTTACATAATTTGCTACAGTTGTAGCCAAAGCCGATGATAAATTATCAATGCTATTAAGTATAACTACATCACTGCCTGTAATTTTAGCATAATCTGGATTACCTGCTGCATAGCTGCCAAACTTAAATACAGGTTCATTTCCAAACAATCGCTGCAAAGAACTAGCCTTATCATTGGTAATTTCTGTAACTGTTATACTTGATGATGGGGTAAGGCTAAAGTAATAGGTGTTGTCGAAATTAACCGGAAAATCATCAATCTGCACATAAGCTTGTTTCGGGGAATTGTCTTGTATCTCAAAATTGAGCACAGCTTCAGTAACCTGCTGAGGTGCCAGATCTACACTTAATGCGGCTACTTGTCTGTCCTGTACAAAAAGCTTTACCGGAATGTCTTCTAAAACAACAGAACCAGTATTCCTAATGCGCACATGTAACAGGTTATCGGTATTTGATCTAATAAATTCATCCTGCAAGTAAATAGAATCAATGGCAACATTAGAGTTACTAGCTCCTGCTATTGGAACAACATGTACTTGTGTTGATGAGTCATAACGCTGCAAAAGTTCAGATCTGAAAGTTCGCTTTTGGTAATCTGAAAGTATAAAAATGTGTGAAGGTTTATATAGGGCACTCGATATGAAAGGGAAATTACTTGCTGAATGATCCAACTCATCTAAATATACTTTGGCATCAGCCATACTTAGAGGCTTACCACGGCTATATCTCCTATCAGAAATAACAGAAAAATTAGTAGAAGCAGGAAACAGGTTAGTTATAGATTTTCCTCTTTCAACTGCACCCGTCAATACAGAGTAGTCTTGATCTGCCTGTAAGTTTTGTAAACTAAAAGAATTATCAACAAGTATGGCTACATCAGAAGGGTTAGAACTTGTGTTTTGATTTGATGCAGGAAGAAATGGCTGGGCAAAGGCTAAAACAAGAAAAATAATAAATAGAATACGACTAATGAGTATCAGAATCTCTTTTAATGTTTTTTGACTGGAGGTGATATCCTTTGAGAGTTGAATGAATTTTATATTGCTAAAAATGACTCGTTTCGCCCTTCTTAACTGAATCAAGTGCAGTATTATAGGTATAGCAACTGCGGCAAGGGCAAAAAGAAAAGCAGGATATACGAAAGCCATAGTACAAGTTAAAGAGGATAGCTGCTAAAACAAAATTCTAGCATAATTCTATACTCTATAAAGCTACCTATAGTTAACGTAATATGAATAGTGCAAGGTATATACATTATAACTCATACTATAGTCATTATGGCTGCGGGC